>JANMRY010000190.1:0-70847 GCA_031388695.1 Anaeromyxobacter sp.
GTTCTTCGAGGCGGTGGCCGGCCACCCGTTCCCCTTCTCCTTCGCCGGGCTGCTGCTCGCCTCGGTGCTCTACAGCCTGCCCTTCGCCGTCCAGCCCTTCGCCGGGGCGCTGGCCGGCGTCGACCGGCGCTACATCGAGGCCTCGCACACGCTCGGGGTCTCGCGCTTCGCCACCTTCTTCCGCATCTCGCTGCCGCTCGCCTGGCCGGGCGTGCTGGCCGGGGCGGTGCTGGCCTTCGCCCACACCCTCGGCGAGTTCGGCGTGGTGCTGATGGTGGGCGGCAACATCCCGGGGCGGACCCGGACCCTCTCCGTCGCCCTCTTCGACCACGTCGAGGCGCTCGAGTACGGCGCCGCCCACCGCACCTCGGCGCTGCTGCTGGCCAGCTCCTTCGCCGTGCTGACGCTGGTCTACGCGCTGCAGCGCCGGCCGTTCTTCCGATGGAACGAGCGCTGACGTTCGAGATCATCCGCCGCTTCCCGGGCGGGCCGACGGTGGCGGCGCGGGCCGCCTGGCCGCTCGACGGCGGCGCGGTGACCGTGCTCTTCGGCCCCTCCGGCTCCGGCAAGACCACCGTGCTGCGGGCCCTGGCCGGGCTCGATCGCCCCGACCTCGGCTCGATCGACTTCGGCGGCGAGCGCTGGTTCGACGCGGCGCTCGGCGTCGACCTGCCGCCGCAGCGTCGCGGCGTCGGCCTGCTCTTCCAGGACTACGCCCTCTTCCCCCACCTGACCGTAGCGGCCAACCTCGCCTACGGTCTGCAGCGGCTGCCGCGTGCCGAGCGCGAGGGGCGGGTGGCCGAGCTGGCGGGCCGCTTCGAGCTCGGCGACCTGCTGACGCGGCGCCCCGGCCAGCTCTCCGGCGGCCAGAAGCAGCGGGTCGCCCTGGCCCGCGCGCTGGCCCCCCGCCCGCGGCTGCTCCTGCTCGACGAGCCGCTCTCGGCGCTCGACGCCCCCACGCGCGAGGCGCTGCGCGGCGACCTGCGCCACCTGCTGGAGCAGGCCGGCGTCCCGGCCATCGTGGTGACGCACGATCGCGTCGAGGCGCTGGCGCTCGGCGACCGGCTGGCGGTGCTGGTCGACGGCAGCTTCCGGCAGGCCGGCCCGGTCCACGAGGTCTTCTCGGCCCCGGCCGACGCCGAGGTGGCCCGGGTGGTCGGCACCGAGAACGTCTTCCCGGCGCGCCTGCTGCGGCGCGAGCAGGGGCTGGTGGTGGTGCGGGCCGGGGCCGGCGGCGCCGAGCTGACCGCGGTCGACCCGGGCGGCTTCGAGGACGAGGCCTTCGCCTGCATCCGGGCCGAGGAGGTGCTGCTCGAGCCGGTCGGCGCCCACGCCTCGTCGGCCCAGAACCGGCTCCCCGGCCGGATCGTCTCGCGCCGCGACGAGGGGCCACTCTCGCGCATCACCGTCGAGTGCGGCGCCAGCCTGGTGGCGCTGGTGACCCGGGCCAGCGCCGAGCGGCTCGGGCTGGCGGTCGGGGTGCAGGTGGTGGCGGTGGTCAAGGCGCCGGCGGTCCGGATCGTGCCGCGCCGGGCCTGAAGCAGGGCAGGGTCGGGGGTCGAGGTTGCGGTCGAGGTCGGGGGTCGAGGTCGCGGTCGAGGTCGCGGTCGAGGTCGAGGTCGCGGTCGAGGTCGCGGTCAGACCTGAACGGCCCCCTGCCGCCCTGCGTCATCCGGGTGACCCCGCCGGGCGGCTCCGCGCTTGCCCGGCCCGCTTCCCCCTTCCGTTTTGCCTCCCGAGCGGCTACTCCAATCGGCATGTCCTTCTCCACCGAAGAGTTGGCCGCCGTCATCAAGGAGCGCGATCGCTGGACCGCCGAGGAACTGGCGCAGGCGCTCGCCAGGATGCCGCGCCGCAAGGCGGCCTTCCAGACCGACTCGGGCATCCCCATCCCCGACGTGGTCGACGCCAGCATCCGCTCGGGCCGCGACGACCTGCGAGACGTCGGCTACCCGGGCCGCTTCCCCTTCACGCGCGGCCCGCAGCCGACCATGTACCGCGGCCGGCTCTGGACCATGCGCCAGTTCGCCGGCTTCGGCTCGCCGGAGGACACCAACAAGCGCTTCAAGTACCTGCTCGAGCACGGCGTCACCGGCCTCTCGACCGCCTTCGACATGCCGGCGCTGATGGGCTACGACGCCGACCACTCGATGAGCCGCGGCGAGGTGGGCAAGGAGGGCGTTGCGGTCTCCTCCTTGAAGGACTTCGAGACCCTCTTCGCCGGCATCCCGCTGGCCGACGTCACCACCTCGATGACCATCAACGCCACCGCCCCCATCGCCCTGGCGATGTACGTGGCGGTGGCCGAGCAGCAGGGGACGCCGCGGGCCAGGCTGGGCGGCACGCTCCAGAACGACATGCTCAAGGAGTACATCGCCCAGAAGGAGTGGATGGTCCCGCCCGGACCGGCGGTGAAGATGAACTGCGACGTCATCGAGTTCTGCGCCAAGGAGATGCCGCGCTGGAACCCGGTCAGCGTCTCCGGCTACCACATCCGCGAGGCCGGGGCGACGGCGGTGCAGGAGCTGGCCTTCACCATCGCCGACGGCCTGGCCTACGTGGAGGAGGTGGTGGGGCGCGGCCTCGACGTCGACGCCTTCGCGCAGCGGCTCAGCTTCTTCTGGGACGTCCACAACGACTTCTTCGAGGAGGTGGCCAAGTTCCGCGCCGCCCGCCGCATGTGGGCGCGCCTCATGAAGGAGCGGTTCAAGGCCAGGAAGACCGAGTCCCTGCTGCTCCGGACCCACGCCCAGACCGCCGGGGTCTCGCTCACCGCCCAGCAGCCGATCAACAACGTGGTGCGGGTGGCGCTGCAGGCCTTCGCCGCCGTGCTCGGCGGCACCCAGTCGCTCCACACCAACTCGATGGACGAGACCTACGCGCTCCCCACCGAGCACGCCGTGACCGTGGCGCTGCGCACCCAGCAGATCATCGCCCACGAGTCGGGGGCCGACCGGGTCATCGACCCGCTGGCCGGCAGCTACTACGTGGAGTGGCTCACCGACGAGATGGAGAAGCGGGCCCTCGAGTTGATCGCCAGGATCGACGAGATGGGGGGCATGCTCAAGGCGGTCGAAAACGGCTTCCCGCAGCGCGAGATCGCCGAGAGCGCCTTCCGCTGGCAGCGCGAGGTGGAGACCGACGAGCGGCTGGTGGTCGGCGTCAACGCCTTCCAGTCGGCGGAAGGGGCCCCCATCCCGACGCTCAAGGTCCACGAGGAGGTGCAGGTCGCCCAGATCGAGCGGCTGCGCCAGCTCAAGGCGACCCGAGATGCCAAGGCGGTGGTGGCGACGCTGGCCGGCGTGGAGAAGGCGGCCCGCGAGGGGAGCAACGTCATGCCCCCCATCATCGCCGCCGTGAAGGTCTACGCCACGCTCGGCGAGATCTCCGATGTCTGCCGCAAGGTCTTCGGCGTCTACCGCGACGACGGCCGGTTCTAGCGGCGGCGGGCCGGACGGCGGAGGCGACGGGCGCGTGGGCGACTGGACCGACGGCTACTACGGCGGCGGCCTCTACCTGGCCACCGCCGAGCCGCTGCTGACGCCGGCCCTGAGCGCGGTGGAGGCCGACCGGATCGCCGCGCTGCTGCGGCTCACGCCACGCGACCGGCTGCTCGACCTCGGCTGCGGCAGCGGCCGCCACGCCCGGGCGCTGGCGGGGAGGGTCGGCTGGTGCTGCGGCCTGGAGCGTTGGGGCGAGCCGCTGCGGAAGGCCGGGGCGGCGCCGCCAGGGGTGGCCTGGCTGCGGGGCGACCTGCGGGACCTGCCGCTGCGCGAGGAGAGCTTCGACGCGGCCTTGAGCTGGTACGCCTCGCTCTTCATGTGGGGCGAGGCCGCCAACGAGGCGGCGCTGGCGGCGGCCGGGCGGTTGCTCAAGCCCGGGGGGCGGCTGCTCGTGCAGCACGCCAACCCGCTCGCCCTGGCGAGCCAGCCGCAAGCGATCGCCTCCTTCACGCTGCCCGACGGCGGGCGGGTCGAGGAGACCTCGCGCTGGGATCCGACCACCGGCGTGGACCGGTGCGCTCGACGATGGCGCCGGCCTGACGGTAGCCTTCTGGAAGGGACAGCCCATTTGCGGTACTACAGTCCATCGGAGTGGGAGCCCCTCGCGAGGCGCGCTGGACTCCACCTCACGGCCGTGACGAGCACCACCCCGCCGGCTGGCGGCCGGCTCGGACCCGCAGCGCCTGACCTCATCGCCTTGCTGGAGAAGCCATGAGCACCGTGAACCGTCAGCTCCGCATCCTGGTTGCCAAGCCCGGCCTCGACGGCCACGACCGCGGCGCCAAGATCATCGCCCGCGCCCTGCGCGACGCCGGCATCGAGGTGATCTACACCGGCCTGCACCAGACGCCGGAGATGATCGTGGCGACCGCCATCCAGGAGGACGTCGACGCCATCGGGCTGTCCATCCTCTCGGGCGCCCACATGACCATCTTCCCGGCGGTCATCGACCTGCTGGCGGCGCAGAAGGCGCCCGACATCAAGGTCTTCGGCGGCGGCATCATCCCGCAGGACGACGTGCCGAAGCTGAAGGCCAAGGGCGTGGCGGAGCTCTTCCTGCCCGGCACCTCGACCCAGACCACCGTCGAGTGGATCCGCGCCAATGTGAAGCCGAGGGGCGCTGCGGCTTAGCTGGCGCGCCCTGCACAATTGGCGCGTCCCGCAGGGCGCGCCGTTTGTGGGGTCCAGGCGGTCAGGCCCGTCTCAGCAGATCATCGAACTCTGCCAACCTTGGGGGCGGGCATGTGGCGGGAGGTTCTAAGACTTCTGCTTATCTTAGCGATCGGTTCCGCCGCGTGCTGCGCTGGTGTCGCCCTGCTTGTTCGGCCATCAAGAAATGAAGTGATTCGGGAGTGGTTGTCGCTGGGGCGAAGGCCTCGAACTGCTCAAGCCTATTCTCCAGCCATGCAACTCTATGTTCGAGTCACAGGGGGCGCCCTGGCGCTCCTATCCGGGTTCGTGGCGTTGGCGGCTCTTGTCGGGCTCGCAGGCCTGCTGGGTCGGTGACTGCCAGCGCTGCGGCAACGCACGCTGCCACCCACACGGTAAACGCCAACGAAGCCCTCCTCTACGATTCTGACGTCAGAATCGTACGCAGGGTACGTTTAAGGAAATTCCGTAAGTAATGCGGTAGCGTGGGCTATGCCGTGGAGGCGGACCCAGAGTCACCTTGGACGTCCAAAGTAACCCTGAGTACGTGCATCGTCATCCTACGGTGACGCCGCCCTCCCACCGCTCCAATCGTTCACTGCCTCAAGTGGGGCGCGCAGCCTGTGACCACACAGACGGCGCGCCCTGCGGGACGCGCCAATTGGTCCTACCCGCCCGTCCCCACCATCGGGAGCAGCCTGTTCCCCGGCGCCCCCATCTCGTGCTTCTCCCGCTTGAGCATCAAGGCGGCGCGGATCTCGTCGCCGATCGCCTCGTCCGGCGTCCCGTCGCGCAGCAGCGCCTTCAGCGAGACCTGCTCGCGCCCTCCCAGGCAGGCCCGCAGGGTGCCGTTGGCCGCCACCCGCACCCGGTTGCACCCCTCGCAGAAGTTGTCGGTCATGGCGCCGATGAAGCCGAGCAGCCCGCTTTCCGGCGGCCTGCCCCCGGCCGTACCGCCCTCCGCCGCCCCGCCCTCGGCGAAGCCGCGCATGTGGTGCGCCGGCCCCCAGCCGCGGGAGGCGTCCGGCTCGAGCCGGATCCCCTGGGCCTGGAGCAGTGACTTGATCTCGCCGAGCGGCACCGGCACCCCCTGGCCGAACGGCATCAGCTCGATGAACCGCACGGTGGCCCCGTAGCGCCAGCCGAAGCGGGCCAGCGCCGCCAGCTCGCCGTCGTTGACCCCGCGCATCACCACCACGTTGAGCTTCAGCCCCTCGAAGCCGGCCGCCTGGGCGGCGGCGATGCCGGCGGTGATCCGCTCCAGCGAGGCGGCCCGGCCGGAGAGGTCACGGAGCCGCGCCGGCTGGAGCGTGTCGAGCGAGATGTTGAGCCGGGTCAGGCCGGCGGCGCGCAGCGGCCGGGCCAGCTCCCCCAGCGCCTGGCCGTTGGTGGTGAGCGCCACCTCCTCGATCCCGGCGCAGCCGGCCACGTCGCCGACGATCTCGACGAGATCACGGCGCAGCGTCGGCTCGCCGCCGGTGAGCCGCACCCGCCTGATGCCGAGCCGGGCGAAGATGCCGGTGAGCCGCTGCACCTCGGGGCGGGAGAGCGGGTCCTCGTGGCTCTCCATGGCCAGCGGCGAGCAGTAGCTGCAGCGGAAGTTGCAGCGATCGGTCAGCGAGAGTCGCAGGTAGCTGATGGTCCGCCCCTGGGCGTCCTGCAGCACCGATGGCATGGCGGAGGCTCCCACTGGCATGGCGGAGGATCCCACCTAGAGCGGCTGCTCCGGGGTCGGCCGGGCCAGCTCCTCCAGCTCGGGGATGGTGATGGTGAGGAAGGCGTCGACGCACTTCGGGTCGAACTGGGTCCCGGAGCAGCGGCGCATCTCGGCCTGGGCCGCCTCGGCCGACTGCTTCTTGCGGTAGGGGCGGTCGGAGGTGATGGCATCGAAGGTGTCGGCGATGGCGAAGATGCGCGCTCCGAGCGGCACCGCCTCCCCGGCCAGGCCGCGCGGGTAGCCCTTGCCGTCGAACCGCTCCTGGTGCGCCAGCACCACCTCGGCCGGCGTGCCGAGGAAGGGGATGGCCTTCAGGATGTCGTAGCCGATCTGCGGGTGCGTCCTCATCACCACCCACTCCTCCTCGGTCAGCTTGCCCGGCTTGAGGAGGATGGCGTCGGTGATGCCGATCTTGCCGATGTCGTGGAGCAGGGCGCCGCGGCCGATGTCGGGGAGCGCCGAGTCGGGCAGGCCGAGCCGGCGGGCGATCGCCAGCGAGTAGCGCACCACCCGCTGCGAGTGGTTGTTCAGCTCGTGCTCGCGGGCGTCGAGCGCGGCCACCAGCGCCCAGAGCGTGGTCGAGTAGGTGGTCTCGAGATCGCGCAGCGCCTGCTGCAGCTCGGCGGTCCGGTCGCGGACCCGCCGCTCCAGGCTGCTGCGGTAGCGCTGCCGGGCCTGCTCCATGCGGCGCGCCGAGAGGGCCCGCTCGATGGCGCGGACCAGGTCGGTCACCTTGGGCGGCTTGAGCAGGTAGTCGGTCGCCCCCTTGTGCATCGACTCGACGGCGTCCTCGGCGTCGCCGTAGGCCGTCAGCATGATGATGGCCGTCTCGGGGCGGGCCTCGTGGAGCCGGTCGCGCAGCCAGGCGCCGTCCTTCTCCGGCATCTTCATGTCGGTGATGACGAGCGGGTACTCCTCGGCCCGGGCCAGCTCCAGCGCCGCCTCGGCGTTGTCGACCAGGGTCGGGGCGTAGCCCTCCTCGCGGAGCAGGACGCCGATGACGTTGCGCACGGCCGCGTCGTCGTCGACGACCAGGATGCGGACCGGGGTTGGCTTGACGGGAAGTTGGGACATTCGGCTCCGCGGCATGACGCGCCCCGGCAGGGACGCTGGCAAGAATCGCATCATACATCGCCCCTCCCCAGACCTTGACACGGAGGTGACCCTCCCCAGACCTTGACCCGGAGGTCGGTCGCGGATAAGTCGCGGCCAAGGAATGTCTTCTTCCGGCCGTCCCAGCCTGCCCATCCTGGGGTCCAAACAGGAATCGACCTCCCGCCGGGAGCTGGCCACAGCCATGCGTGCGGAAGGACTGCCGATCCGGGCCCAGAAACCGCGCTGGCTCAAGGTCCCGGTCCCTGGCGGGGAGCGTTACCAGCAGGTCAAGACGACCCTCGCGGGCCTGAAACTGCACACCGTCTGCGCCGAGGCCCACTGCCCCAACGTCGGAGAATGTTGGGGCGGGGGGACCGCCACGGTGATGCTGATGGGCGACACCTGCACCCGCGGCTGCCGCTTCTGCCAGGTCAAGACCGCCGCCGCGCCGCCGCCGCTCGACGCCGACGAGCCGCGCCACCTGGCCGAGGCGATCGCTTCGCTCGGTCTCGACTACATCGTGGTCACCAGCGTCGACCGCGACGACCTGCCCGACGGCGGCGCCGCCCACTTCGCCGAGGCGATCACCCGGCTCAAGGCGATCCCGGGGCTGCTGGTCGAGGTGCTCACCCCCGACTTCCAGGGCGACGCCGAGGCGGTCCGGGTGGTGGGGCGGGCCGGGCCGGACGTCTTCGCCAACAACATCGAGACGGTGCGCCGGCTCACCCCGGTGGTGCGCGACGCCCGGGCCGGCTACCAGCAGACGCTCGAAGTCCTCGCCTCCATGAAGGCCCAGTTCCCGGCGGTGGTCACCAAGTCCTCGATCATGGTCGGCCTTGGCGAGACCGAGGACGAGCTGCTGGAGACGATGCGCGACCTGCGGGCCCACGGCGTGGAGATCCTGACGCTCGGCCAGTACCTGCGCCCCAGCGAGTGGCACCTGCCGGTGGCCGAGTTCGTCACCCCGGAGCGGTTCGAGGCGCTGCGGCAGCAGGGGCTGGCGCTCGGCTTCCGCTACGTGGCCAGCGGGCCGCTGGTCCGCTCCTCCTACCGGGCCGCCGAGCTCTTCCTGCGCGGTGAGCTGGCGGCGAATCCCGAGCCGCCCGGGCCGGTCGTGGCGGTGGCGACGTGAAGCGCCACGGCAAGGCGCCGGTCCGCCCCGACGCCGGCACGGCGCGGGAGTGGACCCCGGGGCGGTTCCTCGAGGAGTTCCCGGTCTACCGGGTGGTCGACGAGGAGGGGAAGCTGCTGCCCGGCGCCGAGCTGGAGCTCCCCGAGGCCGAGCTGCTGGCGCTCTACCGCTGGATGGTGCTGGAGCGGTCGCTCGACGAGCGGATGGTGACGCTGCAGCGCCAGGGGCGGATCGGCTTCTACATCGGCGCCATCGGCGAGGAGGCGACCGTCATCGGCACGGTGGCGGCGCTCCACCCGCAGGACTGGATCTTCCCCTCCTACCGCGAGCACGGCGCGGCGCTGATGCGGGGATTGCCGCTCACCACCTTCATGGCCAACCTCTTCGGCAACGCCGGGGACATCGTCCAGGGTCGGCAGATGCCCTGCCACGAGACCTGGGCGCCGGGCCACTTCGTCTCGATCAGCTCGCCCATCGCCACCCAGCTGACCCAGGCGGTCGGCGCCGCATGGGCGGCCCGCATCCAGGGCGACGACATGGTCCCCATCGCCTTCTTCGGCGACGGCTCGACCAGCGCCCACGACTTCCACACTGGCCTCAACTTCGCGGCGGTCATGAAGGTGCCGGTCATCTTCGCCTGCCGAAACAACGGCTGGGCCATCAGCACGCCGTCGGCCAGCCAGACTGTCTCCGAGACCATGGCCCAGAAGGCGATCGGCTACGGGATGCGCGGCGAGCGGATCGACGGCAACGACCTGGTGGCCGTCTGGACCGCCACCCGCCGGGCCCGGCAGCGCGCCGCCGCCGGCGAGGGGCCGACGCTGCTGGAGCTGGTCACCTACCGCATGGAGGGCCACTCCACCTCCGACGACCCGCGCGCCTACCGCCCGGCCGAGGTGGTCGAGCCCTGGAAGCGCAAGGATCCGATCCTGCGGGTCCAGAAGCTGCTGATGGCACGCGGCCTGCTCGACGAGGCGGGCGAGGCGCTGCTGCGCGAGGCGGTGCGGCGCGAGCTGCAGGCGGCGCTCAAGGAGGCCGAGGCCTTCCCGCCCAAGGCGCCGGTCTCGTCGATGTTCGAGGACGTCTACGCCACGCCCGGCTGGGCCCAGCGCGAGCAGCTGGCCGAACTCGAGGCGGCCATGGCCGCCGATCCGCGGGTCGCCAACCCCCGCCACGTGGAGGGCTGAGCCCGCGCCCATGCCCGTGCTCAACGTCATCCAGGCGGTCAACGACGCCCTCCGCGTCGAGATGCGACGCGACCCGAAGGTGGTGGTGCTCGGCGAGGACGTCGGCGCCTTCGGCGGCGTCTTCCGCGCCACCGCCGGGCTGCAGCAGGAGTTCGGGGCGATGCGGGTGGTCGACACCCCGCTGGCCGAGGGCGGCATCATCGGTGCCGCGGCCGGCATGGCGCTCTACGGGCTGCGGCCGGTGGCCGAGATCCAGTTCGCCGACTTCATCTACCCGGCCTTCGACCAGATCGTGAACGAGGTGGCCAAGTTCCGCCACCGCAGCGGCGGGCAGTACCCGTGCCCCATCACCATCCGCACCCCGTACGGCGGCGGCATCAAGGGTGGCCACTACCACTCACAGTCGCCGGAGGCGCTCTTCCTCCACACCCCGGGGCTGAAGGTGGTGGTGCCGAGCGGCCCCTACGACGCCAAGGGGCTGCTGCTCTCGGCCATCCGCGACCCCGACCCGGTGATCTTCTTCGAGCCGAAGCGGGTCTACCGGGCCGCCAAGGGAGAGGTGCCGGAGGGCGAGTACCTCGTCCCCATCGGCAAGGCGGCGGTGACCCGGCAGGGCTCGCAGCTGACGCTGATCGCCTGGGGGGCGATGTGGCACGAGGCGGCCCAGGCGGCGCGCGAGGCCGAGGCCGAGGGGCTCGACGTCGAGGTGCTCGATCTGCGCTCGCTGCAGCCGCTCGACATCGACGCCATCACCTCCTCGGTCAAGAAGACCGGCCGGGCGGTGGTGGTCCACGAGGCGCCGCGCACCTGCGGCTTCGGCGCCGAGCTCTCGGCGTTGATCCAGGAGCGCTGCTTCCTCTCGCTCGAGGCGCCGGTGGCCCGCGTCACCGGCTTCGACACGCCCTTCCCGTACACGCTCGAGGCCGAGTACCTGCCTCGGGCGCCGCGCATCCTCCAGGCGATCCGCGCTACCCTGTCGTACTAGCCGCGAGGCCCGCCATGCCCTACACCCTGGAGCTGCCCGACATCGGTGAGGGGGTCGTCGAGGCCGAGATCGTCAAGTGGTTCGTCGACGAGGGCGACGAGGTGGTCGAGGACCAGCCGCTCGTCGAGGTGATGACCGACAAGGCGACCGTGACCATCCCGTCGCCGAAGCGGGGGCGGGTGGTGAGGCGCTGCTGGCAGGAGGGGCAGATCGCCAAGGTCCACTCGGCGCTGATCGAGATCGAGGTGAGCGCGACCCCGACCCCGACCGCCACCCCGACCGCCACCCCGACCGCGACCGCGACTTCGACCGCAACTTCGACCGCAACTTCGACCGCGACTCCGGCCACGACCCCGACCGCGACCTCGACCCCGGCCGTCGCCCGGCCTGCAGGGACCCGCGCGCTGGCGACGCCGGCGGTGCGCGCCCTGGCCCGCGAGCTGGGGGTCGACCTGCAGCAGGTGGCCGGCAGCGGCGAGGGTGGCCGGGTCACCAAGCAGGATCTCCACGCGACCCAGGGCGACCGCCCGCCGGCACCTGCCTCGCCACCGGCCCGCGCCCCGGCGCGCTTGGCCCCAGCCGCCCCAGCCGCGCCCCCGGCGGTGGCCATCATCCCCCCCGGCGAGGAGCGGCGCGCCGTCCCGCGCGTCGCCCGCGGCACCGACGAGCGGATCCCGCTGCGGGGCGTCCGGCGCAAGATCGCCGAGAAGATGGCGCTCTCCAAGCGGACCGCCGCCCACTTCACCTTCGTCGAGCAGTGCGACATGACCGAGCTGGTCCGGCTGAAGGACCGGCTGGCGCCGGGCGCCAGGGCCGAGGGCGTGAAGCTCACCTTCCTGCCCTTCGTCGTCAAGGCGGTGGTGGCGGCGCTGCAGGCCCACCCGAAGCTCAACGCCGAGCTCGACGACGCCGCCGGCGAGATTGTCATCAAGAAGCACTGGGACATCGGCGTCGCCGCCGCCACCGACCAGGGGCTGCTGGTGCCGGTGATCCGCGGCGCCGACACCCGCTCGCTGCTCGACATCGCCCGCGAGATCGACCGGCTCTCCTCCGAGGCCAAGGCCGGCAAGGCCCGGAGCGAGGACCACGGCCGCTCCACCTTCACCATCAGCAGCCTCGGCGCGCTCGGCGGCATGTTCGCCACCCCGGTGCTCAACCACCCCGAGGTCGGCATCCTCGGCATCCACCGCATGCGCCCGACGCCGGTGGTGCGAGATGGGCAGGTGGTGGTCCGCGACGTCATGCACGTCTCGGTCACCAGCGATCACCGGGTGGTCGACGGCCACGAGGCGGCCGCCTTCTGCTACGAGGTGATCCGCTTCCTCGAGGAGCCGGGGCTGCTCTTCATGCGGCTGGTCTGAGGCGTCCCGGGCGGGGCACGGCGCGGCGGGGGCCGTGGGCATATATTGCCTGGGCGGCACGGAAGGGGAGACATGGCGACGAGGACGTTCGACGCGGTGGTGATCGGGGCGGGGCCGGGCGGGTACGTGGCCGCCATCCGGCTGGCGCAGCTCGGCAAGAAGGTGGCGCTGGTCGAGAAGGAGTCGCTCGGCGGCGTCTGCCTCAACTGGGGCTGCATCCCGAGCAAGGCACTCATCGCCGCCGCCAACCTGGTCGAGGACATGCGCGGGGCGGCCGACCGCGGCATCCTGGCCGAGTCGCCGCGCGTCGACCTCGCCAGGCTGCGCGAGTTCAAGAACGGCGTGGTCAAGAAGCTGGTGGGCGGCGTCGGCCAGCTCGAGAAGGGGAACGGCGTCGAGGTGATCAAGGGGACGGCGAAGTTCGTCTCCCCGACCGCCATCGAGGTGAGCGGCGCCGAGGCCGGCGCCGAGCAGGCGCGGATCGAGGCCCCGGCCTTCATCCTCGCCACCGGGGCCCGCTCCATCGAGATCCCCGGCTTCGCCTTCGACGGCAAGGACGTCTGGAGCGCCCGCGAGGCGGTCGACCTGCCTGGGCTGCCGAAGCGGCTGGTGGTGGTCGGCGGCGGCGTCATCGGGCTGGAGCTCGGCACCGTCTACGCCAAGCTCGGCAGCGAGGTGACCTTCCTGGAGGCCCTGCCGACCATCCTCTCCGGCATCGACGCCGAGGCGGTCCGGCTGGTGCAGAAGGGGCTGCGCCAGCGCAAGGCGACGGTCCACGTCAACGCCAAGGCCAAGGGGTTCGAGCGGAAGGGCGGCGAGCTGCTGGTGAAGTTCGAGGTCGACGGCGCGGCGCAGACGGTCGGCTGCGACAAGATCCTGGTGGCGGTCGGCATGAGGCCGGTCACCGACGGGCTCGGGCTGGAGGCGGCCGGCGTCAAGGTGGGGCAGAAGGGGTTCGTCGAGGTCGACGCCCAGTACCGGACCAGCGCTCCCAGCGTCTTCGCCATCGGCGATCTCTCGGGCCCGCCGCTGCTGGCCCACAAGGCCTCCAAGGAGGGCGAGATCGCCGCCGAGGTGATCGCCGGCAAGAAGAGCGCCCGCGACTGGGTGGCGATGCCGGCGGCCATCTTCAGCGACCCGGAGGTGGCTGCGGTCGGCCTCTCCGAGGAGGCGGCGCGCGCCGCCGGGCACGAGCCGATGGTCGGCAAGTTCTCCTTCGCTGCGCTCGGCCGGGCCATCGCCATGGATCACACCGAGGGGTTCGTGAAGGTGGTGGGCGACAAGAAGACCGGCCTGCTGCTCGGCGTCACCATCTGCGGGCCGGAGGCCTCGGACCTGATCGCCGAGGCGGCGCTGGCGCTGGAGATGGGGGCCTACGTCGAGGACGTGGCGCTCACCGTCCACGCCCACCCGACGCTGCCCGAGGCCTTCATGGAGGCCTGCAAGGCGGCGCTGGGCGAGGCGATCCACGCGCTCAACAAGCCGGAACGGCCGAAGAAGGCGTGAGGTCGCTCCAGCTCCACCGGCTCGGGCGCGTCGAGTACCAGGACGGCCTGTCGCTGATGCGGCTGGCGGCCGAGGCGGTCCGCGGCGGCATGCCGGCGGCGACCGACCACCTCTTCCTGCTGGAGCACCCGCCGGTCCTCACCTTCGGCCGCAGCGCCGACCGGGGCAACCTGGTGGCGGCGCCGGCCTGGCTGGCCGGGCAGGGGTTCGAGCTGCACGAGACCGACCGGGGCGGCGACGTCACCTACCACGGCCCCGGGCAGGTGGTCGGCTACCCGGTGCTCGACCTCTCGGCGCGCCAGGACGTTCGCCGCTACGTGGCGGCGCTCGAGGAGGCGATGATCCGGACCTGCGCCGACCACGGCGTCGCGGCCGGCCGCCACGAGGAGCACCGCGGCGCCTGGGTGGGCACCAGGAAGATCGGCGCCGTCGGCGTCCACCTCTCCCGCTGGATCACCAGCCACGGCTTCGCCTTCAACCACGCCCCCGACCTGGGCCACTTCCAGGTGATCGTGCCGTGCGGCATCAGCGACCCGCGGCTCGGGGTCACCAGCCTGGCGCTGGAGCTCGCGGGGCGCGGCCGGGCCACGCCGCCGGTGGCCGAGGTGGAGGGGCAGCTGGCGGCCCACGCCGCCGAGGCGCTGGAGCGGACGCTGTCGCTCGGCCCGGCGCCGCTGCGGACCGTCTCGGTGGTGCCGGTGGCGAGCGACGGGCGGGTGCTGCTGCTCAAGCGGGCGCCGGCGCGGGGCGGCTTCTGGCAGCCGGTGACCGGGCGGATCGACCCGGGCGAGATGGCGATCGAGGCGGCGCGGCGCGAGCTGCGCGAGGAGACCGGCGCCGACGTGGCGGTGGAGCCGCTCGGCTACCGCCACGGCTTCGCCATCGACCACGAGGTGATGGGGCGCCCGCCCGGCCCGGTGCGCGGCGCCGACGAGGAGGCCTTCGCGGCGCGGCTGCCGGAGGGGTTCGTGCCGGTCCTCTCGGACGAGCACACCGAGCTGGCCTTCCACCCGGCCGAGGTGGCGGCCACCATCCCGCGCTTCCCCGGGCTGCGCCGGGCCATCCGGCTGGCGACCGGGCTGGAGCGGCGGGGAGCCTAGTGCCGCGATGTTGAGTGGTCGTGCCGTTGTAGGATAGCATGCAGCCAATGCCGGCTATCAGTACCTACGCGCATGGCAGTTACAATGCCGCCCTCTCCCCGAGGGAGGTGGCGCTGCTCTCCGGCTGGGAGCGCGCCCGCCGCCGCTGGGTGACGCTGGCCGATGTCCAGCTGGCCACGAATCGCCAGGTCGGCGCCAAGGTGGCCAGCGCCCTGGTGCGGAAGGGGGCGCTGGTCCGGCTCAAGCTCGGGCTCTACCTGGTGCGACCCTTCCGGCAGCTCCACCACCCGACCGCCACCTCAGCGCCGCTGGCGTTGGAGGTCCTGCTGCATGGCGAGCCCCACTACCTCGGAGGGCTCTGGGCCTTCACCCAGAACGGCCTGACGTCGCAGCAGTACCGCTCCCGGCTCGACGCCTTCGTGGCTCGACCGCACCGTCCACGAGGGTTGGCCGGAGCCAGGGTGGTCTTTCACCGGCTCCCTGTCGCGGCGCTGCAGGTCGGAGTGGTCGAGACCGTCATCGAGGGGCTGCCGGTCAGGATGAGTGACGGGGAGCGGACGCTGGTCGACCTTCTGGAGTGGCCGCGCATCGCGGGAGGCCTGGTGGGCGCCATCGAGCTCTTCGGGCGTGCGCTTTCCAAGGTCCAGATGGGCCGGGTGGCCAGCCTGGGCGCGCAGGTGGCCGGCACGAGCACCTGCCAGCGGATGGGGCTCTTGCTGGAGCGGGCCGGCGCTTCGTCCGCGGCGCTGAGACCACTCACCGCCCGGGCCAGGGGAACGAAATCGCTCATCTCCATGCGGCCCGGGCCACGCACCGGGCGGGTCAACGCCCGCTGGAGCGTGGTGGAGAACGACCATGTCCTGGGAACTCCCAGCGCTTCCTGACCAGGGCCTCCTCGCCGATCTCTGCCGCGAGGCGGCATCACGAGAGCGGGTTCAGCCGATCCTGGTGGAGAAGGACTTCCACCTGACGCGGCTGCTGTGTTCGCTCGATCGTCGCTTCGGCGCCAAGCTGCTGCTGAAGGGCGGCACGCTGCTGAGCAAGGTGGACCTCGGCTTCCTTCGGATGTCGGAGGACGCCGACCTGGTGGTCCCAGGAGAGGCCTCCCGCCACGGACGCGAGAATGCGGCGAGGCTGAAGCCGCTCGGGACTGCGCTGCTCGAGGTGGCGCCCGAACTGGGGGCGACGGTTCGATTCCCTGCGGGAGAACTTGCCGAGAAGAGCAGCCACGGGCACTGGCAGATCGACTACGCCTCCCAGTTGGGGGACCAGCGGCTTCTGCTCGAGGTGGCGATCCGTCCGGTCCTGAGGAGCCCGCGCCGGGTGGCCTTGCGCCAGTTGCTGCAGGACCCGCTCCTGGGCGACTACGCCGGGGCCACCTGCCATGCGCTGGCGGCCGACGAGGCACGCGCCGAGAAGGTGCGTGCCGCCTTCACGCGCGAGGAAGGGCGCGACTACTACGACCTGCTCCGGCTCCTGGAGGCCGGCGCCGACCTCTCATCCGGGGGCTTCATCGCATTGGTTGGAAGCAAGCTGGCCGAGCTCGGCTTCGCGCCACTCGGAAGCCAGGGTCCGCGCTTCGCGCTCGACGACCGGCGACTGGCCTCGCTCAGGGCGTCGCTGAGGCGGGACCTCCCTTCGGTGCTCCGCGAAGACGCCCCGGCCTTCGAACTCGAGGGCATGCTCTCCCGGTTCGCGGTGCTCTGGCCGCACGATTCTAGCCAGGTGGGCCAGCGGCGGTTGCCTGGAGTGCGCCCAGCTGGGCGATGACGCGACCTGCCGTCGCTCGCGGATCGGCGAGCAGGTCGAGCCCGAGCTCGGCGTGGAGCGCCGTGGCGCCGTTGGCCATGCTGGCCAGCACCGGGAGGTGGGCGGCGCCGCCGGGCAGGCCGCGGGTGGCGACCAGCGCCGACGACTCGAGCAGGGCGCCGAGCGCCGCCGAGGGCATGGCCGGGAGGAGGCGCGTGGCCGGCTCGCCGCTGATGCGCGGCAGCAGGATGAAGTCCGGGGCCGGTGCCTCGGCGCGGAAGCGATCGCCGAACCGGGCGAAGGCATCGAAGCGCCCCTTGCCGGCCGGCGTCAGCAGGATCGGGTCGAGCCGGTCGGTGAGCCCGAGCGCCTCGGCCGAGCGCCCGGTCAGGTGGAAGTCGCGCGGCAGGGCGAGCAGCCGCACCGAGGGGCCGTCGCGCCGCACGAAGAGGGTGTCGTCGCCGAGGAAGCCGGCGCCGGCCAGGACGAGCGCGGTGGCGAGCGTGCTCTTGCCCGCGCCGGAGAGGGCCGGCACCAGCAGGGTGGGCCCCTGCGGGAGGACCAGGGCGGCGGCGTGGAGGTGGTAGCAGCCGAGCGAGCGCAGGGCGACCGCCAGGGCCATCAGGAGCGGCCCGTGGCCCACGAGCTCGGCCCCCTCCGGCTGGGCCATGGCGCGCCGGTCGACCAGCCCCTCGACGCGGGGGCCGGTGATGGTGAAGCGGGTGCCGGGCCATGCCAGCTCGACCGTGTCGCCGGCGATCCGCAGCCGGCTGGCGCCGTAGACGAAGGCGTCTGGGCCGGGGAGCCGCTGCGTGAGCTCCGCCGGGGTGGCCGGGGCGATCCGGATGGCCAGGTCTGGGAGCGAGCCGGCCGCGGCGGGCGACGGGGCGGGGGGCAGCGCGGCCAGCAGCAGCGCCCCCGGGTCGACCGGGAAGGCCGAGGAGGTCTCGACCGTGAGGCCGTGGAAGTCGAAGCGGGCCACGGTGGCTCAGGCGGCCGGGGCGAGCAGCCCCTCGCGGGTCAGCTCGGCCAGCAGCGCGGCGACGTCGGCGCCGACCGCGCCCGGCTCGGCCTCGGGGTAGCGATCGGCGATGGCCGCGGCGACCGCGGCGGCGCTGGTGGCGCCACCCGCGGCGATCAGCTTCCAGGCCAGCACGCCGGTCGGGTTGAGCGTGTAATAGAACTTGGTGCCGACGTGGAGCAGCACGCCGGTGCCGTCCTTCAACTCGGTCAGGATGACGTCGTCGCTCGGCTGCAGCCCTGCCACCTGGGACCCCCTCATCGACGGTGAGGAGCCTACCCGGAAGCCGGGCCGGGGCGAAGGGCGCGGGCGGGGTGGTTCAGCGGGCGAAGACGGCGCCGAAGGCCTGGCCGGGGCAGGCGGTCAGCCGCGTCTTCACGGCGCCGGTGGCGTAGTCGAGCAGGTAGAGGTCGTAGCCGCTGCCGGTCCGGCGCGAGACGGCCACCGAGCTGCCGGTGGCGTCGACGGCCGGGTCGGCCTCGTTCCCGATCGAGATGACCCGGATGGCGCCGCTGGCCAGCTCGAGCGAGACCAGCTCGGTCGGCATCGACCCGTCGCCGGTGGCCGAGAAGCGGGCGTAGACCAGCGCCGATCCGTCGGCGGTCACGTCGAACCGGCTGGAGCTGGCCGAGCGGGTGGTGAGGCGGGTCAGGGCGGTGCCGTCCGGCTGCACCTGGAAGAGCTCCAGCGGTCCGGCCCGGTAGGTGAGGAAGTAGAGCCGGGCGCCGTCGGGCGACCAGCGCGGGGCGATGGCGGCCGAGTTGGGGGCGGTGGTGAGCCGCAGCACGTTGCCGCCGGCGGCCGGGATGGTGAAGAGGTCGCTCCCTGCCGGAGCGGCGGCCCGCGTGCCGCTGAAGGCGAGGGCGAGCCCGTCGGGCGAGACCGACGGCGTGGCCGCCTCGAGCGGCTCCGGCGCGGCCGGCGGTGGCGAGAAGGGGTAGGCGGTCTCGAGTGGCTGCTCGAGGCCGGTCTCCAGGTCGAGCGTGTAGATCCGGTTGGCGCCGCTCCGGGTGCTCGAGTAGGCGAGCCGCCTGCCGCCGGGGAAGAAGCTCGGACCGCCGTAGAAGGCCTCGTCGGCGGTGAGCCGCTCCATGCAGCTGCCGTCGGCCCTGGCGATGAAGAGGGCCGGGTTGGCGGTCCCGTCCTTGATGAAGGCGAAGGCGAGCCAGCCGGGGCCCGGAACGCAGCCGGCGGCGCGGTTCGCGGGGGCCGTCGCGGGGGCAGGGTAGCCGTCGGCCGGACAGAGTGACTGGAGCGCCGGGTCGTCGCAGGCGCCGAGGGTCACGGCCAGCAGCAGCGTGAGGGCGCGGCGGGCCATCGGGGCTACGGGTTGCCGATCCAGCCGCTTCCGGGACCGTCGCTGCCGCCGATGCCCTGCTGATGGCTCGTGAGCGTCACCACCTCCAGCGAGCGCTTCTGCGAGAGGCGCGGGGGAACATATGGGCGCGCCTCGGTGACCGACGGTGCCAGCTGGGGAGACGCGGGCTGGGTGCTCTGCGTGCTCATCTCGCTTCGGTGGTGACTCAAGGGAACGTGGTCCTGAAGTACCGCGTGGTCGCCTGCGAACCGATGGTCCTGGTGGTCGAGCCGGGCAGCGTGAAGGCCGACTTGAGGGTCCAGCGGTACCAGTAGAAGGTCGGCAGGGTGGTGGCGAAGGCCTTGGAGGCGGTGAAGGTCGGGCCGGCGGCCACGGTGGTGCAGGCGCTCTCGTCGTAGGCGGCGGTGCTGGCGTTGCAGCGCCAGATGGTGATCTCCGCGCCGACGCCCTGCGGCCTGGGCGCCTGGCCCGCGGTCGGCGTCTTGCCGTCGGCGGCCTTGTCTTCCTTCCAGGCGAAGGCGACGGCGGTGCTGGTCCTGGCCCCCCTGAAAGTTGCGCCGTCTTTCGGGTTGCTGATGGTCGGCACCGCCGGGATGACCTCGGCCCAGAGCTCCCCGTCGAACCAGAAGGTGGTGTCGTCCGGGAGCTGGATCCCCCAGGTGAGCGTCCGGAGCGATCGGCTGAAGGTGTGGGTGCCGAAGTCGAGCGGACCGTAGCCGTAGAGGTGGACGTTCGGGTTGAGCGAGGCGCCGAAGGTGCCGACCGCTGCCTTGGTGCCGCAGAAGGTCTGGCCGCCGCTCACCGAGGTGATCCTGACGTAGACGTTCCTGAGCTGCTCCGTGAAGCCGGTCAGGACGTCGACGTTGGCGAACATCACCTTGGGTGAGCTGGTGAGGCAGCCGGTCGGGTAGCCGACGCCGCCGGCGGCGAACCTGACGTTGGCCCCGTAGACCTGGGCCGTGCCGCTCGAGGCGGTGAGCGGGTCGCCGTTCTGGTCCTGGGTGATGACGCCGAGCGCGGCCTGCGGCGTCGGCACGATCTGGAAGCGGCCGGCGGCCGGCTCGCCGATGGCGGTGAAGCGGAAGTGCTGCTGCACCGGTTCGGGGTCGGCCGCGAGGGGCTGGGGCGCTTCGCCGCAGCCGAGCGTGAGCAGGAGCGCGACGCCGCAGAGCGTCTGAACGAGCAGTCGATTCACGTTGGGTGCTCCTCCAGGTGGCTCGGGCCGGGGGGGGCAGGCCTGTTCGGGGGGGCAGGCCTTGCGCTTCGTCAAGGAGGATCTACCCTTCAGGTGATGCCAGCGCAAGTTCCAGGCGAGTAGGTATTCAGCCTACAGCACCCTCCATGTGTGCGTCCTGACGAGGGAAAGCCGCTCAAGTTGAGAGACGGACCAGCGACTCTCGGTTCAACTCGGCCAGCAGCAGGTCGATGTCCGCGCGAATTCGCGCAGGTTCGATCCCGGGGTAGGTCGACCCCATCCCGGCCGCCAGCACCGACGCGTCGCGGGCCCCGGCCCCGATCATCCTCCAGACCGCCACCCCGGAGGGGTTGAGCGTGAAGTAGTACCCGGTCTGGAGGTGGAGCAGCACGCCGCTGCCGTCCGGCAGCTCGGTCATCACCACCTCCTCGCCCTGGTGGAGCCGGCGTGCCGGGTCGGGCGCGGGCGCCTCGCGCGCCGAGGTCGGGTCGATCGGCCAGGCGTAGGCCACGGTGTACTCCTGCCCGGGGCCGGGCGCGCCGACGATCGTCACCCCGTCGCGCTCCAGCCAGGCGTGGGCCAGCAGCTCTTCGCCCTCCTTGCGGACCCCGATGACGAAGCGGACCTCCTGGCCGGCGGCGCGCAGCAGCGCGTAGCTGCCGAGGGCCCGGTAGAGGCAGGTGGTGGGCCAGAGCCGGAGCGGCCTGAAGAGCTGCGCCGCCAGCCGCCGCGTCCCCTCGGCACCCGACGCGTCGGGCGCTCCGGGCGCGTCGAGCCAGGCGAGCAGCCCGGGGAGCGCTCGGCGCTTGACGAGGAAGGGCAGGGCGATCCGGAGCCCGAGCCCCTGGGCCGCCTCCCGGAGCCGCTGCAGCGCAGCCATGGTCCGCGGCGGGGGCCCGGTCAGGCCGCCGCGATCGGCTCCAGGCAGAGCGCCTTGTTGAGCGCGGCGATGGCCCGCTTGTAGTCCTCGCGCTCGATGACGAACTGCATGTTGATCTGCCGCAGCGACTGCGACACGCAGTTGACGTTGATCTTGTTGTCGGCCAGCACCTGCGCCGCACGCGCCAGCACGCCGGGGATGGCGATGTTCGACCCGATGACGCAGACCACCGCCGCGGCCTTCACGGTCACCAGCTCGTAGGTGTTCTCCAGCTCCTCGATGAAGCTCGGCGTCGCCGACTTCTCCCAGATGACGTGGGTGATCGAGTTGGCGTTGGTCGCCTTGAGGATGTAGCTCACCCCGTGGCGCTGGAAGATCTGCATCAGCCCGAGGTCGAAGCCGACCGTGCCGACCATGCTCGGGTCGTGGATCTCGACGATGGTCACCTTGGGCGTGCCGGCGATCACCTCGATGCGGGCCTGCTTGCCGACGTGGTCCTTGGTGATGAGCGTGCCCGGGTGGTCCGGCTCGAAGGTGTTCTTGAGCCGGATGGCGATGGCCGCCAGCTCCATGGGCTTGGCCGCCTTGGGGTGGATCGCCTCCATGCCGACGTCGGCCAGCTGGTCGGCCACGTCGTAGTTGGTGTTCCCCACCACCACGGTGTTGCCGAGGCCGACGATCTCCGGGTCGGCCGAGGAGAGGTGGAACTCCTTGTGGATGACCGCCTCGTCGGCCTTGAGCTCCACCGCCACCTTGCTGAAGGTCACCTCGGAGTAGCCGCGGTCGAACTCACGCATGATCCCCTCGACGCCCTTGGTGTAGCCGGTCACCACCACCACCTGGCGGGTGAGATCGACCCCCTTGAACGACTCGTGGATCCGCTCGTCGATGGTGAGCGGCTCGTCGTCGTCGAAGCCCGAGAGGTCGAGCAGCAGCGCCGGGATCCCCTTGGCCTTCAGGATCTCCACGCTGTTGAAGGCCGAGTGGGCCTCGCCGATGGCGGCCAGCATCTCGCGCCCGGCCAGCAGCACGCTCTCGCGCTTCAGGTAGCCGGAGGCGAGCACGTGGCGCATCGAGTCGAGGTACTCCTTCAGCACCCCCATGCGCTGCGAGATGAAGCCGTCGGCCGTGGGCAGCGGCAGCCCGAGCGGCGCCATCCCCCTGTTGAGCTCCTTCAGCTTGGCGGTGAGCGCGTCGAGCGCGCCGGTGTAGTCGCCGCCGGCGGCGAACTTGGCGTAGACCCCCTGCTCGCCGGTCTTCTTGTGCTCCAGCAGCTGGTTGGTCACGCCGGCGTAGGCCGAGACCACGTAGACGCGGCCGAACACCCTGGTCGGGTCGCGCAGCATGATGTTCTTGAGGACGTCCTCGAAGTGCGACATCGAGGTGCCGCCGATCTTCTCGACGGTGATCATGGTCAAGCCTCCGGTGCAGGGCGGGGTCCAAAGCGCCTTGGGGGGCAAGAAGAAACCACGTTTTCAGGCCGGTCGCCATAGATCCGTCGCCGCACCTCTCCACGGGCCCGCTTCTTGCTGAAGCCACCCGCCATGGCCCGCCGTCTCGCCCCGATGCTGCTGCTCCTGCCGGTGCTCCTGGCGGCGCCGCTCAAGGTCCGGCTGCGCCCAGCCCCGGTCCCGGCCGGCTGCCGGCGCCTGCCGCTCGGCGAGCCGCCCCGCCACTGGCTCGCCTGCGCCAGAGCGGTCTCCGCGGGGGGAGCGGCGGCGCCGCGCCCGCTCGCCGACGAGGAGCGGCTCCTGCTCGGGCTGCCCCTCGACCTCAACCGGGCCGGCCCGATGGCGCTCGCCTTCGTGCCGGGGCTGACCCGGCGGCTCGGGGTCGCCGTGACGGCCGACCGGACGAACCGCGGACCCTTCGAGAGCGTCGAGGCGCTGCGCCGGGTGAGCGGAATCGGCGAGAAGCGGCTGGCCCAGGCCAGCGGCGCGCTCTTCGTGGAGCGGCCCTGATGGCGCGGCGCCGGCGCACCGGGGTAAAGTCGCCGCTCCCTGAGGCACCTGGAGGCGGTCGCGTGATCATCCGCTGTGAGCGCTGCTCGACGCACTACGATCTCGACGAGACGTTGCTCGCCCCGGAGGGTTCACCGGTCCAGTGCGCCAAGTGCCAGGCGGTCTTCACGGCGGTGCCGCCCCGGGTCGCCGCCGCGTCTGCTCCGGCCGCGCCGCCGCTCGCACCCGGACCCGGACCCGGACCCGGACCCGGACCCGGACCCGGACCCGCGGCGCCCGCCACGCCGCCGCCGCCGCCGCGCGAGCCGCCCCGGCCCGCGGCGCCCGAGTCGATCGCGCCGAAGCGACCGCCACCCGGGCCGAACGTCTACAGGCGGCCGGTGGCCGCCCCCAAGGCGCCGCCGCCGACCCGCGGCAGGCCCCGCGTCGGCGCCCCGCCGCGCGACGCCGTCTCGGCCATCGACGCCCGGCTGCGCAGCGCCGGGCGCTGGAAGCTGGCGCTCTTGCCGGCGGCGGCGTTGCTGGTGGCCGCGCTCGGCTACGGGGGCTGGGCCGCCTGGAGGAGGCTCCCCGACGGCGATTCGCAGCGGCTGCGGACCGAGGCCATGGCGCTCATCTCGCTCGACGACGCCGGCAACCTCGGCAAGGCGGTCGAGCTGCTCGACGGCCTGCAGCAGGGGGATCGCGCCTCGCGCGGCGCGGCCGGCGAGCGCGGGCTGGCCCGGGCGCTGCTGGTGGCGGCGCAGACCGAGGAGCTGGAGCCGCTGCAGGACCGGCTGGCGGCGGTCGCGGCAGAGAGGGCGCGGCTGGAGCGGGAGCAGCCTCCCGGCGCCGAGGATGGCCTGCGCGCCCTGACCATGGAGACCACCCGCGTCGAAGTGGAGCTGGCGCCGCGGCGCAAGCAGCTCGAGGCGCTCCGCACCCGCGCCGCCGAGGAGCTGCGGCTGGCGGCCGCCGAGAGCAAGGGGGAGCGCGACGCCGCCCCGGGGCTGGCGGTGCTGGCGGTGCTCGACGGCAACGCCGAGGAGGTGGCACGCGCCAGCGATCTCCTGCGCGCCAAGGGGCCGAACCAGTGGGCCGAGCTGGTCGAGCTCTGGCTGGCGGTGCGCAAGGACGGCGCCTCGCGCGACCAGGCCATCCCGCGGCTGCAGGGGCTGGCCGGCGCCCACCCGAACTTGATCCGCGCCCGCTTCGTGCTGGCCCGGGCGCTGCTGGCGGCCGGCCGGCGCGAGGAGGCGATCTCCTCTGTGACGCTGCTGCTCTCGGCCAATCCCCACCACGAGCGGGCCCAGCGGCTGCGCGTTCAGCTGGCGTCGCCTCCGCCGCCGGCCAGCGTACCGGCCGCGGCCGCGCCGCCCCCGCCGCCGAAGCCGGCCTGGACACCGCGCCCGGTCGCTCCGGCCGCCCCGCCGGCCGCCGCGCCGCCCGTCGAGGCGCCTCCGCAGGCCGCGGCCAACCAGGTGACCGCCCCGGCGCCTGCGCCGGTGGCCGTGCCGCCGCCTTCCACGCCGGTGCAGGTCCCGCCGCCGGCACCGAAGCCGAAGCCGGCGAGCCCGCCGCCCGGCTTCGATCCGACCACGGGGTAGGGGGCGCCGCCTCGGGCGGCGGAATGCCTACAGCAGCGTGGCGTAGGCGACCAGCAGCCGGCCGGCCGGGATCCGCCCGCCGCCGACCACCAGCACGTCGTTCAGGATCTGCCCGTCGTCGCCGCGCGCCTTCCAGGGCTGCAGGCCGTTGACGTGCATCCGGCTCACGCCGCGCGCCGTCCGGTGCAGCACGGTGACGGTACCGCCCTCGCCCACCCGCTCGACCAGGCCGACGTGCTCGGGCTGGCCGCCGGGGCGGTCGGAGAGGAAGACCAGGTCGCCGGGGGCCGGCTGCCCCTTGCGCAGCGAGCGCTCGCTGCGGGCCAGGGCGTGGAGCGACTTCACGTCGCGGGCGCCGGCGGCCAGCTTGCGCCCGGCCTGCTGGTAGGCGGCCACCACCAGCGCCGAGCAGCCGTCGCCGTAGCTGACGCCGTTGTGGACGATCTCCTTCTGGCCGGCCAGCGACCGGGCGGCGTCGATCGCCTTCCTGGCCGCGGCGGCGTTGGCGTGCTGCACCGGCCCCTGGGCCGCCGAAGGGGAGGCCGGCTTGCGGGCGGTGGCGCAGCCGGCGGTGAGCGCGGCGGCCAGGAGGAGCAGGGTGCGAGGCGACGTCATCGGCGCGATGCTACCGGCGGCGGGAGGGGCGTCCATTTAATCGCCCCCGGGCCGAGGCGCCCGGCCCGGCCGGCGAGCCAAGGCCCCCGGCGCTTGCAGCCCTGCGCGCCGCCCGGTATGACCTCGCGCCTCATGGTCCGAGATCGCGTCATCGAGCTGGTCCGCGCCGCGCTGGTGAAGGGCGCCGCCGAGGGGAAGTGGCCGGAGGGCGAGGTCGGCTTCGCCGTCGACGCTCCCCGCGACGTCAAGCACGGCGACTTCGCCGTCAACGCCGCCATGGTGCTGGCCAAGCGGGCCGGCAAGCCACCCCGCGAGCTGGCGGCCGGCATCGTCGAGGCGCTGCGCGCCGTCGACACCGCCGGTGAGCTGGTCTCGCTCGAGGTGGCCGGGCCGGGTTTCATCAACCTGAGGCTCAACCCCGATCTCTGGCTGCGCGCCCTGGAGCGGGCGGTCGCCGCCGGCCCCGCCTACGGCCGCACCGCCGTGGGGCAGGGCAAGAGGGTGATCGTGGAATACGTATCGGCCAACCCGACCGGCCCCATGCACGTGGGCCACGGCCGCAACGCCGTCACCGGCGACGGCGTGCAGAGCCTGCTGCGCTGGGCCGGCTACGACGTCACCCGCGAGTACTACGTCAACGACTACGGCGCGCAGGTGCAGACCCTGGCCCGCTCGGTCCACCTCCGCTACCAGGAGGCGCTCGGGCGCACCGTCGAGTTCCCGGCCAAGGCCTACCCGGGCGAGTACGTGAAGGAGATCGGCGCGGCGCTGGCCGCAGAGCTCGGCGGCAGGTACCTCGACGCCCCCGAGGCCGCGTGGCTCGACCTCTTCCGCGATCGGGCCGTGGCCCATGTGCTCGGGATGATCCGCGGGGACCTCGGCGGGCTGCAGATCAGCTTCGACCGCTGGTCGTCGGAGAAGGCGCTCTACCAGTCGGGCACGGTCGAGAAGTTCGTCAAGGACCTCGAGGCCCGCGATCTCGTCTACGTCGGCCAGCTGCCGCCCCCCAAGTCGAAGAAGGGCGCCGCGCCTCCGCCGAAGGGCGAGACCGCGGCGCCCCCGCCGCCGCCCACCGGGCCGGACGAGGAGGGGATGACCGCCACCGACCAGCTGACGCTCTTCCGCTCGTCCAACTACGGCGACGAGGTCGACCGCCCGGTCAAGAAGGCCGACGGCACCCCCACCTACTTCTGCGCCGACATCGCCTACCACTGGGAGAAGCGGCAGCGCGCCGACCTGCTCATCGACGTGCTCGGCGCCGACCACGGCGGCTACGTGCCCCGGCTCAAGGCGGCCATGGAGGCGCTCGGCCACTCGCGCGACGACCTGCACGTGGTGCTGATCCAGATGGTCAACCTGACCCGCGGCGGCGAGGCCGTGAAGATGGGCAAGCGCTCCGGCAACGTGGTCTGGCTGCGGGAGGTGGTCGAGGAGGTCGGCTGCGACGCCACCCGCTACCTCTTCCTGACCCGCCGCTCCGACGCCCCGCTCGACTTCGATCTCGAGCTGGCCAAGAAGCAGACGCTCGACAACCCGGTCTTCTACGTCCAGTACGGCCACGCCCGGCTCCACGCCATCTTCCGCAAGGCGGCCGAGACCGGCGTGGCGCTGCCGGCCTTCTCCCTCGACGACGCTCGCCGGCTCACCTCGCCCGAGGAGACCGAGCTGGTCCGGCGCATCGCCGCCTTCCCCGACCTGCTGGCCGGGGCGGCCCAGGCCTTCGAGCCGCACCGGGTGGTCTTCTACCTGCAGGAGATCATCGCCGCCTTCCACTCCTGGTACTCGCAGGGGCGGCGCACCGGCGAGCGGGTGCTGGGCAGCGATCCGGCCACCACCCGGGCCCGGCTCTTCCTCTGCCTCGGCCTGGCCCAGGTGATCGCCAACGGGCTGGCGGTGCTCGGGGTCTCGGCGCCGGAGCGGATGGAGCTGCCGGAAACTGGCGATATCGCCGCCGACGCCTAGACTCGTCCGGGCGCGCCGGCGACGCGGACCAGCGGTCCGCGGCCGGCAGGCGGGTGAGCCATGGACATGGAGAACGGCAAGGGCAGGGAACGGGTCGAGCTCTCGCTCGATGGCCGGCAGATCGCCTCGATCGTGGTCGGGGCGCTGGTGCTGCTCGGCGTGGTCTTCGTGCTCGGCCTCAACCTCGGCAAGCAGCTCGGCGCCCGGCAGGTCGAGGCGACCCGCGGCGACGTGCTGGCCGGGCTCGATCGGCCGCCGCCGGCCCCGGCCGCCCCCATCAGCGACGACGCGCTCACCTTCCACGACCGGCTCACCAAGGACAGGCCGCCCGTCGACGAGCCGGTCGCCAGGCCGCCCCCCGCGGCGCCGAAGCCGGCCACCCCGCCCGCCACGCCAGCGACGGCCACCCCTGCCGCGACCACGGCCGCCGCCAGGCCGGCGCCTTCCGCGGCGCCTCCGCCCTCCGCCACCGCCAACGCCCTGCGCAACCTGGCCGGCCCCACCCCGGCGGCCGCCCCGTCGAGCGGCTCACCGGCGCCGGGCAGCTTCACCGTCCAGCTCATCTCCACCAGCAACCGCGCCGAGGCCGACAGGCTGGCCGGCAAGCTGACCGAGTTCGATCCGCGCGTCGAGTCGGCCGAGGTGGCCGGCAAGGGGAAGGTCTTCCGCGTGCGGGTCGGCGGCTACGACAGCCGCGCCGAGGCCGAGAAGGTGCTCAAGGCCATCTCCGCCAGGACCAACGCCAAGGGGATGGTCGTCACCATCCGCGCCAAGTAGGATTGGACGCCATGAGCCTCTTCGAACAGCCGAAGCGCGTCGAGAAGCCTTGGGGCTACGAGCTCTGGTGGGCCCAGTCGGAGAAGTACGTGGGCAAGCTGCTCCACGTGAAGGCCGGCTTCCAGCTCTCGCTCCAGTACCACGTGAAGAAGGACGAGACGATCCACCTCGCCTCGGGCGAGATGGTGCTGGTGCTGAAGGAGGGCGAGCGCCTCGTCGACCACGCCATGAAGGTGGGCGAGAGCTACCGGGTCCGCCCCGGCACCGTCCACCGCATGCGGGCCATCACCGACGTCGAGGTCTGGGAGGTCTCAACGCCCGAGGTCGAGGACGTGGTGCGCGTCCAGGACGACTACGGGCGCTGAGCCGGCGCCCTCAGCGCCCGGCCCGCAGCATGGCCAGCGCGGCCACCAGGGCCACCAGGGCCACCGCCGCCGCCAGCACGGACACCACCCAGCGCGCCCCGCCCTTGCGGTGGCGCGCGCCGGCCAGCGCCGGCATGGCGCCGGCCCGCTCCCAGTCTGCCGCCTGCTCCTGCTTGACCAGGTCGTCGTCGCCGAGGAAGCCCTGGTCGTAGAGGGCGTGCAGGTCGGCCAGCGACGGCACCGTCAGCTCGCGCCCCTCGGTGTCGCGCACCTGGTAGCGGCGCCTCGGCCTCACGCCGGCCCCAGCTCCGCGCCGATCACCTCGGCCACCTTGAGCCCGTCGACGGCCGAGGAGACGATGCCGCCGGCGTAGCCGGCCCCCTCGCCGCAGGGGTAGACGCCGCGCAGCGCCGGCGACTGCAGATCGGCGCCGCGCACCAGCCGGCAGGGTGAGCTGGTCCGGGTCTCGACGCCGATCAGCACCGCCTCGTCGGTGACGAAGCCGCGCATCCGCTTGTCGAAGGCCCGCAGCCCGGCCCGCAGCGCCGCCTTGACCTGCGGCGGGTAGAGCGGCTCGAGGTCGACGTGGGTCAGCCCGGGCCGGTAGCTGGAGCGCCCCGGGGCCTGGCCCTGCTTCCCCTTGAGCCAGGCCGCCAGCCGCTGCGCCGGCGCCCGGAAGCCGCCGCGCCCCAGCTCGTAGGCGGCGCGCTCCCACTTGCGCTGCCACTCGAGGCCGGCCAGGGCTCCCACGAACCCCTCGGCGGCGAAGTCGTCGGGTCCAACCGCCACCACGATGCCGGCGTTGGCCAGCGGCGAGGAGCGGTGCGAGTTGGACATGCCGTTGGTGCACTGCATGCCCGGCTCGGTCGGCGTCGGCACCACCACGCCGCCCGGGCACATGCAGAAGGAGAAGACGCCGCGCCGGGCCCCGTCCAGCCTCGGGTTGTCGGCCAGCTTGTAGTCGGCCGGCGGCAGCTTCGGGTGGCGCTTGCCGCCGCCATACTGGATCGAGTCGATGAGCGGCTGCGGGTGCTCGGCGCGGTAGCCGACCGCGAAGGGCTTGGCCTCGACCGGCCAGCCGCGCGCCGCGAAGAGCTCGAAGAGCTCGCGGGCCGAGTTGCCGGGGGCGAGGATGAGCCGGTCCGACTCGAGGGTGCGGCCGTCGGCCAGCCGCAGGCCACTGAAGCGCCCCTGCCGCAGCTCGAGGTCGACGGCGCGCGCCCCCCAGTGGAACTCGCAGCCGCCGCGGGTCAGCTCCTCGACCATGGCCGAGATGGCCGACGGCAGCACGTCCGAGCCGACGTGCGGCTTCCCCTCGGCGAGGATGCGGGTGACCCCGCCGAAGCGGGCGAAGAGCTCCACGACGGTCCGCACCGCAGGGTGGTGGATGCCGGTGCCGAGCTTGCCGTCGGTGTAGGCGCCTGCGCCCCCCTCGCCGAAGTTCATGTTCGACTCGCCGTCGAGCGTGCCGTCGCGCATCAGCGCCGCCACGTCGCGCCGCCGCGGGCCGACGGTGCGGCCGCGGTCGACCACGATCGAGGCGACGCCTCGCTCCAGCAGCCCCCATGCGCAGAAGAGTCCGGCCGGGCCGGCGCCGAGGATGACCGGGCGGGCGGCCGGCTGGCGCACCCGGGCCGGCGCCGGGGTCGGGTCCGGGGCGGGGACGACGTCGACCGGCGGCGAGGCGAGCGGGCCGTCGATGGTCACCTCCAGGCTCACCAGCCAGCGGACCTGCCCCTTCTTGCGGGCGTCGAGCGAGCGGCGCAGCACGGTGGCGTCGCGCAGCGACGCGGGCGAGAGCGAGAGCCGCTCGGCCGCCTTGCGCAGCAGCGCCTCCTGGTCCTCGTCGAGCCGCTGCGTCAGGTTCTGGATCCGGTAACGCATCATCCCTTCGCTTCAGGCGGAGCGCTGGAGGCGTGAAGCCCGATACGCACCATGGACTGGGGACAACGGCCTATCGCGTACTCGCCTACGCACCGGTCAGCCTACAGGGGACGGCTCCTCGGCGCCAACCTCCCGAGATCAGGGCTAAAGGCCGCCGACCCCTCCGGGTTGGTCCGTAGCTTGCTTTGCCTCTCCACCTCTCACCAACTCGGTTCCTCGCTCGCCCTGGAGACCTCATGGTACCGGCCAAGCTCGACGTCAAGGGAACGCAGATCCTCGCGAAGTCGCTCTTCAAGGAGCTTCGCGGCAGCGGCTACACCGCCCACCAGATCCTCGGCCTCTCGACCGAGCTGATCGACCTGGTCACCAAGGACCTCAAGGCCGCCCAGACGCCGCACCTGAAGGCGGTCGACGACTCGCCGTCCGAGGGTTGGCGCGCCGCGCTCTAGACGCGCACCCGGCGACAGCCTTCACGCAGGTCGTACCGAGCAGTGGACGGCGCCCCGAGCACGGTGGCGCCGTTCCCTTTTTGTGGGCCCGGTGAGCCCGGAAGCCACGTTGACACCCCCGGGCGCTGCAAGTAGCTTGGCCGCCCCATTCATCACCCCTGCGGGGGGGAGGACTCCTGTCATGGCGCGCATTGCTATCAATGGTTTCGGCCGGATCGGTCGCTGCGTCCTTCGCGCCGCCATCGAGCGCAAGGAGCAGGACCTCGACTTCGTCTCGATCAACGACCTGACCGACACCAAGACCCTCGCGCACCTGCTCAAGTACGACTCGGTCCACGGCGTGCTCGACGCCGACGTCAAGGCGACCGCCACCGGCATCGTCGTCAACGGCAAGGAGATCCAGGTCACCGCCATCAAGAGCCCGGCCGAGCTGCCGCACGCCGCCAACAAGGTCGACCTGGCGCTCGAGTGCACCGGCCTCTTCACGGCCCGCGAGAAGGCCGAGGGCCACCTCTCCGCCGGCGCGCCGCGCGTGCTGATCTCGGCGCCGGCCACCAACCCGGACATCACCATCGCCTTCGGCATCAACCACCTGGCCTTCGACAAGGCCAAGCACAAGGTCATCTCCAACGCCTCCTGCACCACCAACTGCCTGACGCCGGTGGCCAAGGTGCTGCTGGAGAGCTTCGGCATCAAGCGCGGCCTGATGACCACCATCCACAGCTACACCAACGACCAGAACCTGCTCGACCTGCCGCACAAGGACCTGCGCCGGGCCCGGGCCGCCGCGCTCTCGATGATCCCCTCGACCACCGGCGCCGCCAAGGCGGTGGCCGAGGTGATCCCGGCGCTCAAGGGGAAGCTCAACGGCACCTCGGTGCGCGTGCCCACGCCCAACGTCTCGCTGGTCGACCTGACCGTGGAGCTGGAGAAGGACGCCACCAAGGAGGAGATCAACGCGGCCTTCAGGGCGGCCGCCGAGGGCCCGCTCAAGGGCGTGCTGCTCTACTCCGAGGAGCCGACCGTCTCGATCGACTACAACGGCAACCCGCACAGCTCCATCCTCGACGGCACCAACACCTTCGTGCTCGGCGAGAAGGGCAACTTCGCCAAGGTCTTCGCCTGGTACGACAACGAGTGGGGCTTCTCCAACCGCATGGTCGACATGGCCAGGCACCTCACCCGCTAGCCGGCCCGAACGAGAGGGAGGCCCATGGCGCTCAAGACCATCGACGCCCTGCAGCTGGCGGGGAAGCGCGTCTTCATCCGCGTCGACTTCAACGTCCCGCTCGACGAGCAGGGCCAGGTGACCGACGACGCCCGCATCCGCGCCGCGGTGCCGACCATCAAGTACGCCATCGCCCAGAAGGCCAAGGTGATCCTCGCCTCGCACCTGGGCCGCCCCAAGGGCAAGCCCGAGGACAAGGTGAAGTTCACGCTCGAACCGGCGGCGGTGCGGCTGCAGGCGCTGCTCGGGCAGGACGTCATCCTCGCCGACGACTGCGTCGGCGACGGCGTCGTCAAGCTGGCCCGCGAGCTGCGCGAGGGGCAGGTGCTGCTGCTGGAGAACCTGCGCTTCCACCCCGAGGAGGAGGCCAACGACGAGGCCTTCTGCAAGGAGCTGGCGGCCCTCTGCGACGTCTGGATCAACGACGCCTTCGGCACCGCGCACCGCGCCCACGCCTCCACGGCCGGCATGGCCCGCTTCGTCAAGGAGAAGGCGGCCGGCTTCCTGATCAAGAAGGAGGTCGAGTACCTCGGCAAGGCGCTCGGCAACCCGGCCCGACCGTTCGTGGCGCTGGTGGGCGGCGCCAAGGTCTCCGACAAGATCAAGGTGCTGGAGAACCTGCTGGCCAAGGCCGACTGCGTCTGCATCGGCGGCGCCATGGCCTACACCTTCCTGGCGGCGCAGGAGGTCCCGGTCGGCAAGAGCCTGGTGGAGAAGGACAAGCTCGAGCTGGCGCGGCAGATCCTCGACAAGGCCAGGGCGAAGAAGGTCGACCTGCTGCTGCCGGTCGACCACGTCTGCGGCGACGCCCCCAAGGAGACGGCCAAGCGGGTGGTGGTGGCCGACCGGGCCATCCCGGCGGACCTGATGGGGCTCGACATCGGGCCGAAGACGCTCGACGCCTACCGGCAGCGGATCCTCGCGGCCGGCACCGTCTTCTGGAACGGACCCATGGGGCTCTTCGAGCAGAAGCCCTGGGCCGAGGGGACCTTCGGCGTCGCCAGGGCGATGGCCGAGGCCAAGGGTGTCACCGTGGTCGGCGGCGGCGACAGCGCGGCCGCGGTGGAAGAGGCCGGCCTGGTCGCCAGGATGAAGCACGTCTCCACCGGCGGCGGCGCCAGCCTCGAGTTCATCGAGGGGCGCGAGCTGCCCGGCGTGACCGCCTGCGAGGACTGACCATGGCCCGCCAGAAGTTCGTCTGCGGAAACTGGAAGCTGCACAAGACCACGGCCGAGGCGGCCGCGCTGGTGAAGGAGCTGGCCGACGGCCTCGGCGGCGACGCCCGCGTGCAGGTGGCGGTGGCGCCGGTCTTCACGGCCCTCTCCGCGGCCAGGGCGGCGCTGGCCGGCTCGCCGATCGAGCTGGCGGCCCAGGACGTCCACTGGGAGACCCAGGGCGCCTTCACCGGCGAGGTCTCGGCCCCCATGCTGGCCGACGTCGGCGTGCGGCACGTCATCGTCGGCCACAGCGAGCGGCGGCAGTTCTTCGGCGAGACCGACGAGTCGGTCCGCAAGAAGACGGCCGCTGTGCTGGCGGCCGGGCTGCGCCCCATCGTCTGCGTCGGCGAGCTGCTGGCCGAGCGCGAGGCGGCCCGGACGCTCGAGGTGGTCGGCCGGCAGGTGCGCGGCGGGCTGGCCGGGCTCACCGCCGAGGTGCTCGGCGCCGTCACGCTGGCCTACGAGCCGGTCTGGGCCATCGGCACCGGCAAGACCGCCACCACGGCGCAGGCCCAGGAGGTCCACGCCGCCATCCGGGCCATCCTCCGCGAGCTGGGCGGGTCGGTGGCCGAAGCGATCAGGATCCAGTATGGCGGCTCGGTGAAGCCCGAGAACGCCGCAGAGCTCATGTCCCAGGCCGACGTCGACGGCGCGCTCGTCGGCGGGGCCAGCCTCAAGGCGAAGGACTTCCTCGCCATCGTGAAAGGTGCACTCCGTTGATTACCCTCGTGACCGTCCTCCATGTCCTCGTCTGCATCTTCCTCATCCTCATCATCCTGCTGCAGGCCGGCAAGGGCGGGGGGATGGGCTCCGCCTTCGGCGGCGCCGGCGCCCAGACCGTCTTCGGCGGCCGCGGGGCGCAGACCTTCCTCGGCAAGGTGACCAGCGTCAGCGCCTTCATCTTCATGCTGACGTCGCTGACGCTCGCCTACAACTCGTCGAAGACCAAGTCGGTGCTCGACGCCCACTCCGGCACGGAGCAGACCGCCCCGGCCCCGGTGTCGCCGCAGTCCGGCCCGTTCGCGCCGGCCCCGGCCGCACCCGCGGCTCCGGCCTCGGCTCCGGCCCAGACCCCGGCCAAGTAGCCGCCGGGCCGCCTCGGCGGCAGGACCAGAAAGAAAAAGGGACACGGCGTTGGCCGGGTCCCTTTCCTTTTGCTTCAGTGCCCAGGGCGGGATTCGAACCCGCACGCCTTACGGCGCCACCCCCTCAAGATGGTGTGTCTACCAGTTTCACCACCTGGGCTTGAAGCGGCGTCGGTATGTAGCAGAGGCCCGGGATGGCTGCAAGCACGGGCGCGCGGTCGGGTCGCGAAAGCGTGACCGGCCCGGGAGGGGCTAGAATCGCCGCTCCGCGGAGGCTTCAAGGAGGCATCGCATGTCGCGCCCGCTCGTCATCTTCCTCGCCGCCGACGGCGGCTGGCCGGCGCGCTACCAGGCGGTCATGGTGGGCGTCACGGCCGCCTCGCTGGGCGACCCGGTCACGCTGGCGCTCTCCTTCGAGCCGCTGCGCGCCTTCGCCGCCGGGCGGTTCGACGACGGGGCGCCGCCCACCGCCGCCGGGGCCGGCGTGCCGTCGCTGCTGGAGACGCTGGCGGTGGCGCGGCGCGAGCTGGGGCTGAGGCTGGTCGCCTGCGAGACGGCGGTGCGGCTGGCCGGGCTCGACCCGGCCACGCTGGGGCCGCGGCTCGACGCGCTCGAGCCGCTCACCTCGCTCTGGCGGCTGGCGCAGCAGGGGCGGGTGCTCAGCTTCTAGGTCGCGCCGTCGTGACCGGTTGCCGCCCCCGAGGGTGCGGGCTATGACCGGGCCCGATGGATCTCTCGAGGAAGAGCGCGCTGGTGATCGGCGCCGGCGGCCTGGGTGGGCCGGCGCTGCTGACGCTGGCGGCCGGCGGGGTCGGCCGCCTGGTGCTGATCGACGACGACCGGGTCGAGACCTCCAACCTCAACCGCCAGCCGCTCTTCGCGGAGGCCGACCTGGGCCGGCCCAAGGCCGAGGCGGCCGCCGCCCGGCTCCAGGCGCTCCACCCGGCGCTGCAGGTGACCGCGCTGGCGCGCCGCTTCGACGTCGCCGACGCCGTCGACCTGGCCGCCTCGGTCGACGTGCTGCTCGACGGCTCCGACAACTTCCCGACCAAGTTCCTCGCCAGCGACGCCGCCCTCAAGGCCGGCAAGCCGCTGGTCCACGGCGGCGTGCTGCGCACCTCGCTGCAGCTGCTCACCGTGGCGCCCGGCTTCTCCGGCTGCGTCCGCTGCCTCTTCGAAGCGCCGCCGCCGCCGGGGCAGGTCCCTTCCTGCGCCGAGGCCGGCATCGTCGGGGCGCTCTCCGGCTTCGCCGGCGGGCTGATGGGGGCCGAGGCGCTGCGGCTGCTGGCCGGGGAGCGCGGGGCCTACGCCGGACGCATGCTGGTCTACGAGGCCCGCAGCGGGCGGGGCCGGCTGGTGCTGGTGCGCCGCCGGCCCGGCTGCCCGGCCTGCGCCAGCACGCAGCCGCTCGAGTCGTCATCGCCGGTGGCCTGCCCTGCTCCGGCCGTGGGGGCGACATGAGCCGCCTGCGCATCGCCAGCGGCATGCTCGACCTGCGGTACGACACCTGCCCCATCACCTGGGTCAAGACCCGCATCGAGCTCGAGCGGCTCGGGGAGGGTGAGCTGCTGGTGCTGCTGCTGCGCGAGGGCGAGCCGCTCCGCAACGTCCCGGCCACGGCGCTCGAGGAGGGGCACCTGGTGGTGTCGAAGCAGCCGCTCCAGGACGAGGGGCCCGGCACCTGGGAAGTGGTGCTGGAGAAGGGAGCGCCGAAGCCGGCGCTCGACCTGCCATGAGGGCGACCCGATGCAGGTGACCATCCTCGTGCCGGGTCCGATGCGCGAGCTCTGCGGTGGCCGCGGTCAGCTGACCGCCGCCGGCGCCACCGTGGGCGAGGTGCTGGCCGAGGTGGCCCGGGCCCACCCCCTCCTCGGCGCCCGGCTGCTCGACGAGTCGGGGCAGGTGCGCCGCTACGTCGGCCTCTTCCTCGGCGAGGAGGAGGTGCGCGAGCTGGGCGGCCTGGCGGCGCCGGTGCGCGACGGCGACCGGCTCTCGCTGGTGCCGGCCATCGCCGGTGGCGCCCGGGAGCTCGACGGCGAGCGGATCGCCCGCTGGGCGCGCCAGCTGCTGGTCCCCGGCTTCGGCGCCGCCGGGCAGGAGCGGCTCATGGCGGCGCGGGTGCGGGTGGTCGGCGCCGACGGGCAGGCGACTCCGGCGCTGCTGGCGCTGGTGCAGGCCGGCGTCGGCACCCTCTGGATCGACGACCCGGAGACCATCGGCCCGGCCGACCTCTGCGGCTGGCTCTACCAGCCCGGCCAGGTCGGGCAGCCGCGGGCCACGGTGGCTGCGGCGGCGCTGGCCGGCGTCTCCCGCTTCGTGGAGGTGCGCCCCTATCCCACGGGCGGCGCCCCCTCGGCCACCCTGGTCTGCGCCGCCTCCTCGGCCCAGGCGCTCGCCTCGGCCGAAGCGGCGCGGCGGGCGCGGATCCCGCACGTGGTGGTGGAGCTCGACGGCGAGGCCGGGCAGGTGGTCTCGATCCCTCCTGGCGCCCCCTGCTTCGCCTGCGCGCGGTTCAGCGCCGCCGGGGAGCGCCCGCCGGTGGCCGGCTCGCTGGTGCTCGCCTCGCTGGGGGCGCAGGAGCTGCTGCGGCTGCTGGTCGAGCCGGGGCTGGTGGAGGGGCGACGCCTCGACCTGGTGCGCGGTGTCCCGACGGTGCGGGCGACGCAGCGGCTCCCGGGCTGCGTCTGCGGTGGCGCGGCCGTGGCCGGTGGCGAGGCTGGAGCCGATGGTCAGGGCGGTCTGGCCGGGGATGGTGTCTGAGACGGGTGCCGGGGACGGTCGCGGCTGGCCGCTCGGGCGGCTGGCGGCGCTGGCCGAGGGCTCGCCGGAGGTGGAGGTATGCGGGCTGTTGATCGGCCTCGGCGGGGAGGTGACGCCCTGGCCAGTGCGGAACGTGGCCGCGGCGCCGGCCACCGCCTTCGAGCTCGACCCCCGGGAGCTGCTGGCGGCGCTGCGGCGGCTCGACCGGGAGGGGGGCGAGCTGCTGGCCGTCTACCACTCCCACCTGGCCGGGGGTGCCGACCTCTCCACCCGGGATCTGGCCGGGGCGCTGGCCGACGGGAGCCCCGTCCTGCCGGGTGTGGCGCAGCTGGTGGTGGCGCTGGAGCGGGGGCGGGCAGACCGGATCAGGGTTCACCGCTGGCGCGGTGACCGATTCGTCGCCAGCGAGCCCTGGTCGCGCTCAGTGAATAGCCCATTGGGGTGAATTCGGCCTAACCTGCCGCCAAAACGTGGGAAAACGAACCACGAACCGCGAACTCCACTTGGATCCCGCGGCTCGGCAGGGTATACTCAACGTTCACCCGCACCGAGGTCTGCATGGACTTTCAGCAGAGCAACGGGTTCATCATCTGGTTGACCGGCATGAAGAAGGCCGGGAAGACCACCCTCGCCAACCAGCTTTCGCTGCGCCTGACGCAGGCTGGGCGCACCGTTCAGCTCATGGACGAGGACGGCGAGGCCAAGTTCCTCGTCGACGGGCTTGGGCCCTCCAAGGACGACCAGGTGGCCGCGGTGCGGCGCTTCGGCTACACCGCCAAGGCGGTCGCCAAGGCCGGCGGCATCGCCATCTGCGCGGCCCTCTCCCCGTTCCGCGAGCCGCGCGAGCAGCTGCGCCGCGAGTCGCGCCGCTTCGTCGAGATCTTCGTCGACTGCACCATCGAGAAGCTGATGGATCGCGACGGCAAGGATGCCTACTACAAGAAGGCGATGATCGGCGAGGTCACGCAGGTGGCCGGCGTCGACCTCCCCTACGAGCCGCCGGTGCACGCCGAGCTGGTGCTCCACACCGAGCAGGAGCAGATCGAGGCGAGCCTGACCCGCATCTTCCAGACGCTGGTCGACGGCAAGTTCATCGGCCCGACCGAGTTCGGCCGGCTCACCGGCGGCCTCAAGCCGAAGCGCAAGGGGAAGGGCGCCAAGGCTGGCAAGGCCGAGAAGCTGCCCAGGGTGATCAAGATCGCCGACCAGCGCAAGGCGGCCGCCGCCAAGCCGGCCCCCAAGGCCGCGGCCAAGGTGGTCAAGGCCGGCAGGCCGTCCGGTCCGGCCAAGAAGAAGCGCTGACGCCCCAGTCCCACCCGGACCTGGCGCCTCGATCGGCGCTAGGCTTGGTCCAGATGCAGGCCGACCTCGACCAGCTCCGGCAGTCCTCGCGCGCCGGCTACGAAGCGCTGCGCGTCGCCTTGGCCGGGACCGGCGGCGTGCTGGTCGCCTTCTCCGGCGGCGTCGACTCGACCTTCCTGCTGGCCGTGGCCCGCCAGGTGCTCGGCGACCGCGCCGTGGCCCTCACCGCCCACTCCCCGAGCGTCCCGGCGGAGGAGCGGGCCGGGGCCAGCGCTCTCGCGGCTCGGCTCGGCGCTCGCCACCTCGTGGTGGAGAGCCACGAGGGGGACGACCCGGGCTACGCCGCCAACGGCGACCAGCGCTGTTACTACTGCAAGCGGGAGCTCTACCGGCTCTGCCGCGAGGTGGCGGCCCGCGAGGGGCTGGCGGTGATCGTCGACGGCTTCAACGCCGACGATCGGCGCGACCACCGGCCCGGTCACCGCGCCGCGGGCGAGGCCGGCGTCCGCTCGCCGTTGGCCGAGGCGGGGCTCGACAAGGCGGCCATCCGGGCCTGGAGCGAGGCGCTCGGCCTGCCGACCTGGGACAAGCCGCAGCAGGCCTGCCTCGCCTCGCGCCTCCCCTACGGCACGCCGGTGACGCCGGAGCGGCTGATGCAGGTGGAGCGGGCCGAGGCGGCGGTGCGGGCGCTCGGGCTGCGCAGCTTCCGGGTGCGCCACCACGGCGAGGTGGCCAGGCTCGAGGTGGCGGAGGATGAGCTGGCCGGCGCCTTCGCGCGCCGCGCCGGCCTGGCCGAGGCGATGAAGGGGGCCGGCTTCCGGAGCGCGGCGCTCGACCTGGAGCCGTTCCGCTCCGGGCGGCTCAACGAGCTGGCCGGCATCTCGCTCCCGGTGATCGGCTCATGAGCGGATCCTCGCTTCGGTGGCGGCGGCTCGCCGTCGGCCTGCTGCTCGGGCTCCTTCCCGCCGTGGCCCCGGCGCTCCAGCCGCGCTTCGACCACCGGGACCAGCAGGGGCTGCTGGCCGAGGTCGGCCTGGCCCGCGACTCGGTGCTGGTCGACGGCCTGACCAGGCCGAGCAACCGGCTCTCGCTGCGGCTCGCCTGGAGCCTCGACGTGAGCGGGGAGGGTGACGAGCTGCAGCTGGGCGGGACGCTGCGGCTGAACGACCGGAGCGACCCGGCGCGCAGCAAGTTCCTGCAGGGGCTCGACGCCCGCTACCGGGCCTACTTCGGGAGCGAGGAGCTCAAGACCTTCGTCGAGATCGGGCTCTGGTCGAGCCTCGCCTCCCGGCTGGCGCTGGGCGGCGTGGCCGGGCTCGGGCTGGCCTACGACCCGAACCGGGACTGGGGGGTCTACCTCTCGGCCCAGTTCTGTGGCGCCTTTGGCGAGGCGCGGATCGCGAGCGTCGGGGTCGGCGCCGGCGCCCAGGTCCGCTGGTAAGGCGGTCCCGAACGGGTATGTAGGCAGAAAAGTTGATGCCGAGCTATCGGGTGGTAGCGTGTAGGCAAACGTAGTCAATACACCCCTGGAGCCTACATATGACCACAGAGTTCGACGCCACCACCTCCGAGCAGCCCAACCGCCTCGAGCCGATGCTGGTCCGGCTCCCGCCCGCCTTCGCCGCCGAGCTTCGCAACCTGGCCAAGCGGACCCGCGTCCGCCAGTCCGACTACCTGCGCGAGGCGGTCGGCGACCTGCTCCTCAAGTACGGCCAGCACCCGGTCGGCGGCGAAGCCGACGCCTCGCACTAGCTTCAGCGCCAGTCCAGGGTGCCCGGGGGGTAGCTCACGCTCACCAGCGTGAGCGCCCAACCCGGCGCGCGGACGCCGCGGTAACGGTCGCGCCGCGCCAGCAGGTCCCGGATCACGGTGCTCGGCGCCAGCCCCAGCCCCGCGGCGGCGGCGGTCCCCACCAGGTTGCGCACCATGGCGCGCAGGAAGCCGCGCCCCTCCAGCACCACCGCCAGCAGCGGCGCCTCGGTCGACTCGATCACGGTGACGCCGGTCAGCGTCCGCACCGAGCCGCGCTGGTCACCGGGCCGGGCCATTCCGATGAAGTCGTGTTCGCCGAGCGCGTGGGAGAGCGCCTCGCGCACCAGCCCGGCGTCCGGCAGGCCGCAGGCCAGCCCCGGGAAGGCCCGCTCGTCGGGCAACGTCCAGCACCATGGGGCCAGCTCCGGCGGCGGCGGCGCGCCCAGGAGGTAGACGTAGCGCCGGCCCACCGCCGAGGCGCGGGCGTGGAAGCTGTGCGGCGCCCGGGCCGCGGCCAGGCAGAGCAGCGCCTCGGGCGTGGCGGCGTTGACGGCCCGCCGCAGCTTCTCGAGATCGAGGTCGAGCCGGGCCGAGAAGCCGACCACCTGGTCGATCGCCGAGACCCCGGCGTCGGTCCGCGCCGCCACCTGCAGCTGGCCGGTCACCCCGAGCGGGCGCAGGGCCCGCTCCAGCGCCTCCTGCACGGTCGGCAGGCCCGGCTGGGCCTGGAAGCCCCGGAAGGCGCGGCCGTCGTAGGCCAGTCGGAGTGCGTAGCGGCGCCGTTCCACGTCATGGTAATTTGAGCACGCCTGCACCCCCGGCGCGAGCCGCCCGGGCCCCGGCCTCCGCGGCATGCCCCCCACGATCCCTCCTCCAGCGATCCAGATCGACGACCCCTCCCTCGACGGCAGCGACTGGCTCTTCCAGCGGGACGGGAGGGTCTACGGGCCGGTCGAGGGGCGTCGCCTCGCCGCGCTGCTCTACACCGGCGAGCTGACCGCCGCCTCGCTCATCTCCAGCGGCGACGGCAGCTGGCACCCGGTCTCCCAGGTCGCCACCTTCATCGTCCACCTGCGCAAGGCCGAGGCGTCGCTGCGGGTCGAGCAGGAGGTGACCGGGGCGCGCGCCCTGCGCGCCCGCGAGCAGCGGACCCGGACCGCCGGCCTGGTGCTCGGCGCCCTGGCGCTGCTGGCCGGGGCCGCCGGGCTGGCCATCGCCCTGGGTCGCGGCGGCGATCACAGCCCGCTGCTCGACGACTTCGGAGCCGGCATCACCATCTCGGTCCCGGCCCGCGTCGGCGTGGCCGGCCGGCTGGACGACGGCGGCATCGAGGTGGCGATCACCCCCGACGCCCCGGCGGCGCGCCGCGACGGCACGCCCCGGCCCGCCTCGCTGGCGTCGCCCGCCACGGCCGCCACGGCCGCGGGCACAGCCGACGGCGGTGAGCTGATCGCCACGCAGTTCGACGCCTCGCGGATCCAGGAGGTGGTGGGCCGGCAGCAGCGCACGCTCGCCCCCTGCCTGCGCGCCGAGGCCGAGCGGAACCCCGACTTCGCCGGCGAGGTGCCGCTCGAGTTCACCATCGGCAACGAGGGGCGGGTGGTCCGGGTGGTCATCCCCGATCCGCGCCTGCGCCAGGGGCCGCTGCGCGACTGCTTCGAGCAGGTGCTCTCGGGCTGGAGCTTCGACCGCTTCCCCGGCCAGCGCCCCAGCGTGGCGCTGACCTTCAAGGTGGGCCGGTGAGCGCCGCCGAGTCGCTGGCCGAGCGGGCCGCGGCGCTGCCGCCCGGCTCGACCCGCCGCCAGGTGCTGGAGGGGGCGCGCCGCTTCAAGGCCGCCTGGGTCGAGTTCGCCCGGGCGCTCTCCGAGGTGCGGCGCGGCGAGCTCTGGCGCGAGTGGGGCTACCCGAGCTTCGACAAGTACTGCGCCGGCGAGCTCTTCGTCCGCAAGGCGACGGCCGAGAAGCTGACCGCCAGCTACGGCTTCCTCGAGCGGCACGAGCCGCGCCTGGCCCAGGGGCTGGGCGACGAGAAGGCGCCGCCCTTCGAGGTGATCGAGGTGCTGTCGCGCGCCGAGGCGGCCGGCCGGCTCTCGGCCGACGGCTGGCGCGAGCTGCGCGACGAGGTGATCGACCGGGCCCCGACGCCGGCCGCCATGTCCAGGGCCCTGGCCGAGAAGTACGGCCCCGAGCCGAAGCCGGCCAGGCCCCCTCGCGGCGAGCGGCTGGGCAGGCTGGCCGCCGCGGCGCGCCGCGTGGCCGAGGGGTGCGCCAGCGAGGGGGCCGTCGCCAAGGCCACCACGGCCCGCGCCGAGGCCCTGGCCGATGAGCTGGAGCGGCTGGCCGGCGAGGGCTGAACGGGGTAGGTCGAGCGGCGGAAGGGTGAGATACCCGCCGGGGCCAAAACTGGTCAGGGAACGGGCGGACAGGTCCGGTCCGGGTTAAGAACGGGGCGCGGCCCCGGTTCTTCGGTGCCGGCTCGATTCTGGTAGAATCGGCGGAGCGAGGGCGCGAGTGAGCAGGAAAGAACACCAGCACGGGAACCTGACCTGTTCGTTCTGCGGCAAGGGGCAGCGCGAGGTGCGCAAGCTCATCGCCGGGCCGACCGTCTACATCTGCGACGAGTGCATCAGGCTCTGCAACGACATCATCGCCGAGGAGGCGCAGCGCGAGGAGACCCGCCCCAGCGTGGCCCTCCCCACCCCCTCCGAGATCAAGACCTTCCTCGACGACTACGTGGTGGGCCAGGACCGCGCCAAGAAGGTGCTCTCGGTCGCCGTCTACAACCACTACAAGCGCGTCTACTCGCGCCGCCCGGCCCGCCCGGTCCGGCCCGGCCAGCCGCGCGCCGGCGGCGTCGACGAGGTCGAGCTGCAGAAGTCGAACATCCTGCTGATCGGCCCGACCGGCTCCGGCAAGACCCTGCTGGCGCAGTCGCTGGCCCGGTTCCTCAACGTCCCCTTCACCATCGCCGACGCCACCTCGCTGACCGAGGCCGGGTACGTGGGCGAGGACGTCGAGAACATCATCCAGAACCTGCTCCACAACGCCGACTACGACGTGGAGAAGGCCAGCCGCGGCATCGTCTACATCGACGAGATCGACAAGATCGCGCGCAAGGGCGACTCGCCCAGCACCACCCGCGACGTGGGCGGGGAGGGCGTACAGCAGGCCCTGCTCAAGATCGTCGAGGGGACCCGGGCCAACGTCACGCCCCGCGGCGGCAAGAAGTACAACCAGCAGGAGTACATCCAGGTCGACACCTCCAACGTCCTCTTCATCGTGGGCGGCGCCTTCTGCGGGCTGGAGCAGGTCATTCGCCGGCGCGTCGGCGTCAAGGGGCTCGGCTTCGGCGCCAAGATCGACCAGAAGGCCGAGTCCTCGCTCGGCGAGCTGCTGGCCCGCGTCGAGCCGCAGGACCTGACCCGCTTCGGGCTCATCCCCGAGTTCGTGGGGCGGCTGCCGGTCATCGCCACGCTCACCGATCTGAGCGAGGATGACCTGCTCACCATCCTGACCCAGCCGAAGAACGCGCTGGTGAAGCAGTACCAGAAGCTCTTCGACCTCGAGAAGGTGAAGCTCTCCTTCACCCGCGAGGCGCTGCGCGCCACCGCCCACGAGGCGATGCGGCGCAAGTCGGGAGCCCGCGGGCTGCGCGCCATCCTCGAGCAGGCCATGCTCGACATCATGTACGACGTCCCCTACCGCGAAGGCGTCAAGGAGTGCCGCATCACCGACGGCGTGATCCTCAACAAGGAGCCGCCGCTGCTGACGTTCGAGAAGGAGAAGAAGCTGGCCTGAGCCGCGGCCCGGGCCGGCTCCTGCGGGGCGAGGCGGCGGTTCACACCGTGCCGCCCACGCACCGGGGGTCGAGCCGCCAACCCATCGGAATTCAACCGGGTCCGCGGCGGCACTCCGCTTGCTATGGAGCAGGGTGTGACCAACCCGCTCCCCACCCGCCTGCTCCTCGCGCTGCTGCTGGCCAGCCCGCTCGCCGCCCAGGGCCAGGAGGAGTGGGAGGACGTCCAGCAGGACCAGCGGCAGGACCAGCCCCAGGGGGGCTACGACGTGCAGGTCGGCGTCGAGGGGTCGGGCGCGGTCACGCTGGAGAGCTTCGAGAGCGGCCTGGCGCCCTACGGCGACTGGGTGCAGAGCGGCAGCCACGGCACCGCCTGGCGCCCGCGCGTCGCCCCCGGCTGGCGCCCCTACTACTACGGTCGCTGGGAGTGGACCAACGAGGGCTGGCTCTGGGTCTCGTCGGAGCCGTTCGGCTGGGCCACCTTCCACTACGGCCGCTGGGCCTGGGACGGCGGCTGGCTCTGGGTGCCGGGCTACCAGTGGGCGCCGGCCTGGGTCTCCTGGCGGTACGGAGCCGACGCCGTCGGCTGGGCGCCGCTGGCCCCCGGGCTCTCGCTCTACGTCTCCAACTACGCCTTCGTCGACGCCTGGTGGACCTTCGTCCCCTCGGTCCGCTTCTGCGGCGCCCCGGTCTGGGGCATCGCCTACGCGCCCCATGAGAGCCGGCGGTTCTACGGCGTCACCACGCCGGCTCCGCCTCGCGCGCGCCCGCAGGGTGGCGTCGGCCCGGGCTACCGCGCCGGTGGCCCCGGCCGGGCGCCCGGTGGCGGCCACCCGACCCCGGCCTGGGGCGGCCCCTCGCCGCGCTTCATCGAGGAGCGCTCAGGCCGGCCGGTGATCGCGAGCCGGATCGTTCCGGAGGCTCGCCCTGGCGCCGTGCGCGGTCGCAGCGGAGAGATCGGCGTCTACCGGCCCGAGCTGGCGCCGCGCGGTGGCGGCACGCCCCAGCCGCGCTACGCACCGCCTCGGTCGTCCGGGTCGCCCGCGCCGCGCTACGCGCCGCCTCCGTCCGGTGGTTCAACGTCGCCGCGCTATGCGCCGCCTTCATCCGGCGGACCCGCGCCACGCTACGCGCCGCCTCCGCCTGGCGGACCCGCGCCACGCTACGCGCCGCCTCCGCCTGGCGGACCCGCGCCGCGCTACGCGCCGCCTTCATCCGGCGGACCCGCGCCGCGCTACGCGCCGCCTTCGTCTGGCGGGTCTGCGCCTCGCTACGCGCCGCCTCGGTCGTCCGGGTCGTCCGCGCCGCGCTACGCGCCGGCTCCGTCGGCCGCGCCCCGCTCCGAGGGGCGGCAGTCACCGCGGGGGAGCAGCGGGCCTTCCCAGTCGGGTGGCTCGCGGGGCGGCAGCGGCTCGGGCGGCTGGCGCCACCGCTGAGCCTCCGGTACCGCGCCCGACCTCAGCCGGCCGTGACCTTGAAGGTGGTCTTCATCTTGCGCCCGCTGTCGAGGTCGCTGGCGCTCATGGTCAGGATCCCCTCGACGCTCACCTCGAAGAGGATCTCGAGGCGGGCGGTGCCGGCCGGCCTGGGCGTGACGCCGCTGAAGGTGAACTCGCCCAGCAGCTCGTTTCCGGAGGTCTGCGGCTGGTCGCCCTGGAAGACCCGCACCACCAGTTCGGTCTGGCCGTCCACCGAGGAGGTGGCGGCCACCGCCTTGGCGTTCGGGATCGAGGCGTTGCGCGGGAAGACCACGTGCATGGCGCCGCCGGCCTGCTCGAGGCCGATGGCCATGGGGATGACGTCGAGCAGCTGCAGCTTGAGGTCGCTGTTCTCCTGGAGCGACCAGCCGTAGAGGGCGGCGCCGATGGCCACCGCCTCGTCCGGGTGGACGCCCTTGGAGGGAGGCTTGCCGAAGAAGCGGGTGAGCCGCTCCTGCACGATGGGCATGCGGGTCTGGCCGCCCACCAGCATGACCTCGTCGATCTCGGCGGCGGTGACGCCGGCGTCGACCATCACGGTGCCGAGGATCTTGAGGGTCCGGTCGACCAGCGGGTGGGTCAGCTTCTCCAGCAGCTTGCGGTCGAAGCGGACCTCGAGGTTGAGCGGCTGCCCCTGCGCCGTCATGGTGATGAAGGGGATGGAGAAGGGGGCCTCGGCCCGCGCCGAGAGGTCGATCTTGGTCCGCTCGGCCAGGTCCTTGATGCGCTGCATGGCGACCGGATCGGTGGAGAGGTCGACGCCGTGCCTGGCCTGGAACTCGTCGAGCACGTGGCGGATCATGGCGTTGTCGAAGTCGATGCCGCCGAGGAAGATGTCGCCGCCGGTCGCCTTGACCTCGAAGACCCGGTCGCGGATCTCGATGATCGAGACGTCGAAGGTGCCGCCGCCCAGGTCGTAGACCAGCACCCGCTCGTGGAGGTTCTTGCCGAGGCCGTAGGCCAGCGCCGCCGCCGTCGGCTCGTTGATGATCCGGACCACGTCGAGGTCGATGAGCTTGCCGGCCTCCTTGACCGCCTGGCGCTGCCGGTCGGTGAAGTAGGCCGGCACCGTCACCACCGCGCGGGTCACCTTGAACCCGAGGTAGTCGGAGGCCACGTCGCGGATCTTGTGGAGTATCTTGGCGCTGATCTCGTGGACGTGGAAGGCGCGGCCGTGGCAGTCGACGGCCACGTCGTTCTCGCTGCCGGCGTGCACCTGGTACTGCACCGAGCGCTGCACCGACTCGACCACGTCGTCCTTGGGGGCCCGGCCGATGAGCCGCTTGGTGGCGTAGAGGGTGTTGCGCGGGTTGAGCTGCCACTGGCGCTTGGCCTCGTGGCCGATCAGCTCGTTCCCCTTGTCGTCGATGGCGAAGATCGAGGGGATGATCGAGTCGCCGCCCTTGTAAGGGATGAGCTTCACCTGGCCGTCGCCGTACGCGACCGCGGCGCAGGAGTTGGTGGTGCCCAGATCGATCCCGATGATGGTGTCGGGTCCCAGCTTGTTCATCTTGCCGGGAGCGTACTACGCGGCGAGCCGGGGAGGCAGCACTCTTCACCCGGGGTCGCCGGCGGGGCCTTCCCTGGGGTGTTCCGGGAGGTGTTCCGTGGGGACTCTGGCGCCCCGCCGGCGGCCCGCTGGGGTAGCATGCCGGCTCCACGGACAGCCGGAGGAGTGATGGACAGCCGCGTCAGCTGGGACGAGTACTTCATGAACATCGCCAAGGTGGTCGCCAACCGGGCCACCTGCGACCGCAAGCACGTCGGGGCGGTGCTGGTCCGCGCCAAGACCATCCTCTCCACCGGGTACAACGGCTCGATCCGCGGCCTGCCCCACTGCTCCGAGACCGGGCACATGATGGAGGAGGGGCACTGCGTGCGCACCGTGCACGCCGAGGCCAACGCCATCATCCAGGCGGCCAAGAACGGCGTGGCCATCGACGGGTGCACCGTCTACACCACCGCCTCGCCCTGCTGGCCCTGCTTCAAGCTGATCGCCAACTCCGGCGCCACCCGCATCGTCTTCGGGGAGTTCTACCGGGACAACCGCATCTTCGAGTACGCCCAGCAGCTCGGCATCGAGCTGGTCTCGCTCGAGGCCGGCAAGGACGCCAAGGGCACCACGCCAGGGTGACGCCGCCCGTCCCCGCGCGCCCGCGCGCCGGAGGTGACTGGGGCCCGGGGTGACCCGGGGCCGGCCCGGACGTCCTAGCGCTTGCGGAAGACCTGGCGGCGGGCCCGGGAGGCGGCCGGGTCCATGTCCATGCGCGGCGGCTCGAGCCGGAACTGGTACCACTGCTCGCCGTAGAGCTTCCAGAGCTTGAGCTTCTTGCCGTTCTGGAGCGCCTGCAGCGACTCCTTGAGCCGGGCATCGTTGGGGCTGGCGGTGACGCCGCGGCCGAGCATGGCGAGCGCGTCGACGTGCCGTCCCTCCTTCTCGAGCAGCCAGGCGTAGGTCGACCAGGCCAGCCCCTCCTTGGGCGCCACCTTGACCGCCTCGTCGAGCAGGGCCCAGGCGCCCGCCAGGTCCTTCTTGCGGTAGCGGGCGGCGGCGAGGATGCCGCGCGAGAGCCAGTCGCGGTTGACCAGCTTGGCCAGCCAGCTGGTCGGCTGCCCGGCCTCGAGCTCGGGGAGGGCGGCGTCGAGGTCGTCGGTCACGTAGCGGAGCATGCCGATGGAGGCGTGGAGCTGGGCGGTGGCGAGGAACTGCCAGGGGCCGAGCGGGAAGCCGGACTGGAGGGCGGCCACCGCCTTCTCGACGTGGCGGGCCATCAGCTCCTTCTGCACCTCGGCGTTGATCAGCTCGAGCTTCTTCCGGACCCGGAAGGCGATGAAGACGTAGACGGCCGAGGTGACGATCAGGCCGGGGAAGAAGGCCGCCACCCAGCCGAAGCTGGTGCCGAGCGAGATGGCCAGGGCGACGGCGGCGCCTGCGGCGGCGCTGATGAGCAGGTTGTACATTCAGGCTCCAAGCGGGCGAAAGGCGGAGCAATACACGCCCGCTCGCCCTCGCCGCAAGGGGAAACGGGACCGGCCCGGCGCGCCGCGCGGTTGCAGTGGCCCTCCCCGGACTCGAACCGGGACGGGGTTTTGCCCCACTCGATTTTGAGTCGAGCGCGTCTGCCATTCCACCAGAGGGCCGCACCGCGACGGCGGCGCAACATACCAGAGAATCGGGATTGCCGCCGGGTGAGATTGCCGTTATATATCCGTCACTCAAAGTTAGCGGTCGTTTGACCCTCCGTCGCAATTCCCGATCAATTCAATCTGGAGCCCACCATGGCCCGCACCGCAGCCGCCGTCTCCCTCGACGAGATCGTCAAGCGCAGCATCGAAGGGGTGGTGGAGCGGGTCTCCGCCGCAATCGCCCGCTCCATCGCCGACACCGTGGCGACGCGGCTGGAGGCCGAGCTGAAGAAGACCGTCGGCAAGGGCGGCAAGGCGCGCCGGGGCAAGGCCGCCTCCGCCCGTCCCCGCGCCGAGATCACCAGGTGGGTGGCCGATCGCCGCGCCCGCCGGGTCCCGACCTTCGTCATCGAGTCGACCGGCCTCAAGACCAAGAAGGCGATCGTCGCCAAGTACGGCGACGGCGTCACCTTCGAGAAGGGCAAGCCGGCGCCGAAGCCCAAGTAGCGGGCGGTCGGTCAGCGCCGCTTGCGCGGAGAAGGGGTCCGGCGTCCGGGCGGGCTCGAGGCCGGCCTCGATGCCGCTTCCTTCGGCGCCGCGGCCGGCTTGACGCTCTCGCCAGGCTTTGCGGCTCCACCAGGCCTGGCGGTTTCACTCGGCTTGGCGGCTTCTCCGGATCTGGCCGACTCGCCGGGCTTTGGCGGCTCGCCGGGCTTGGCCGACTCGCCGGGCTTGGCGGGCGTCTCCGGCTTGTCGGCTGCCGCCGCGGGCGCCTCGCCACCCTCCGGCTTCTTCTCACCCGGCTTGGGCGTGGCGTAGAGGTCGGCGTACCAGCCGCCGCCCTTGAGGGCGAAGCTGGTCTTCGAGACGGCGCGGGACATCCGCTTGCTGCCGCAGTGCGGGCAGGGGGGTGGGCGGGCCCCGAGCTTCTGCATCACCTCGGTCGGCTTGCCGCACTTGGCGCAGTTGAACTCGTAGATCGGCACGGGTAGGCACCTCGGGCCCGGTCAGGGCGCGTTCGGATCAGCGGCGAGACCCCTTGGGGCCGCCAGCAGGGCGACGCGGGGTGGCGGAAGGAAGGGGACCAGCGGGGCGCGGGCCAGCAGCGCGCCCGCCAGGTGGACGTGTGCCGCCCGGGCGCTGCGCACCGGGACGCCCGCCTGAAGGACGGCTGCCTGCAGGACGGCTGCCCGGAGGCCGGCTGCCTGAAGGACGCCCGCCTGAAGGACGCCCGCCTGAAGGACGCCCGCCTGAAGGACGCCCGCCTGAAGGACGCCCGCCTGAAGGACGCGCCCCAGCAGCGCGAGGCGTATTGGGCTTGCCGCCGTCCGGGCGATCGCCGGAAGGGCGTCGCGCCGGGGTCCGCTCTCCCCCTCGCGCCGGGGCAGCACGGAGTGGCGCGCCTCGAGGCGGGGAGGCCGGGGGGGCGGCCGGAGGGCGCCTGCTGGCGGGGGCACGGGCGGGGACCCGCGCCGGCGCGGCGGGGCGCGCCACGGCCGCCGCCGGGGCGAGCGGCGCCCGCAGGTCGATGCCGAGCCGGGTCAAGAGCTGCTTCACCGTCGCCGCGGGGAGGGCGAGGGTCCGTACCAGGCCGAGCTCGAGCGGCTCGCCGGTGGTGGCCAGCGCCCGCAGGTGCTCGGGGATCCGCCGCCGCAGGTCCTCCTCGACCTCCTCGAGCAGCCCGAGATCCGACAGCGCGTCGCCCTGCCCGACCCAGAGCAGGGCCCGCTCGGAGAGGGTCGCCCTGGCCCGCAGGTCGCGCCGGCGCCCCTCGCGCAGCCGCTTCACCTCGGCGTCGAGGCCGAGCCGGCCGATGGCGGCGCCGAGGCTGGCGAGATCATGGCCGAGCGCAGCCGCGGCCTTTGCGAGCACCCCGCTGGCGGCGCGGACCGCGTGGAAGAGCTCGTCCCGCTCGCGCCGCAGGAAGACCCGGTGGAGGCCATGGTGCTCGAGCGCGCCGTCGAGGTCGGCGTCGTCGAGCGGCTCTCCGTCGGCGCGGCGATGCGTGGCGCCGATCGCGGCCACCAGCATGGGGCGGCGGCCTCCGTGGTGGCGGATGAGCCGGGAGAGCGCACCCCGGCCTGCCGGGAGCAGCAGCTCCTCGAAGAGCGGCAAGCGCGGCGCGCCCCGTGCGACCTCGGCGGGAGGCGCCGAGGCCTTCCGGACCACCACCTGGCGCCGGGCCGCCTTGCTCGAGCGGCGCGAGGTCGCCGGGGGTGACGTGGCCTCCGACGGGGCGGGTTTGGCGGTCGGAAGGGGCGGGGCGGCCCCTGGCCGGGGGTACCGACCCTCCCGCTCGCGCTCGGCGGCGAGGTCGGCCGGGACGCCTCGGGCCAGGTCGGCCAGGGCGTGCGGGCCGAGCGGCCGCGAGGGTGGGGGATCGGCCAGCAGGGCCCGGACCTGGAGCAGCTGGTCCCAGCCGAGGGCGGCGAGCGCCGCGCGCACCTCGCCGGTCGTGGCCTGGCGTCCCGCCTCGCCGCACCAGCGCACCGCCCGCTCGATCGTCTCCAGCTCCAGCTCCGCCATGGGGGCGCACCCTGCGACGGCGGCCGCACCGAGTCAAGGCTGACCCGAAGCGGTTGCCGGAGAGGGGCTCGCGTGGTTGACTCCGCGCCATGTCGAACACCCCGAGCACGCGGGATGACGTCCCCACCGCCGTCCCCTACCTGCGCTGGACCCTCTTCGCCATCCTGCTGGCCGCCTCCGCCGCGGCGCTCATCGGGCTGCCGCGCGCCGAGGCCGGCGGCTGGTCGCCCTGGCTCCGGCTGGTCCCGGTGGCCCTCCTCATCCTCTTCATCGGTGGCTACGCCACCTACCGCTTCACCCTGGTGCAGGCCGGCCACTACCCGGCCGGCAAGGCGCTGGTCCGGGTCGGTGCGCTGCTGCTCTTGACCGGCGCCATCGCCGGGATCGCCCTCGACCGGCCGGCCAGCCCACCGAGCGCCAAGGGGATCGACCTGGCGGCGCCGCTGGCCAGCCCCGATCCGCTGGTCCGCGCCCTGGCCGCCGAGGCGGTGCGCTCCCGCCCGCGCCCCGAGGCGCTCGGCCACGTCCCCAGGGTCATCGCCCTGCTCGACGACGAGGCCCCGCAGGTGCGGGCCGCCGCCCACGCCACGCTGGTGGCCCTCGCTGGCCGCGACGCCGGGGAGGGGACCGGCGCCGCCGACAGGTGGCGCGCCCTCTGGACCGCCGCGGGCGTCAAGGCCCTCCCGTAGCGCGCCCGCCGCCCCGTCGCGACCGGGCGCCCCCGTGAGAGGCTTGCCCGGCGGCCGATAGCCTGATAATGAGAACCGTTATCAAGATGGGATCCAGCGCCTCCACCTCCCGCACCACCCCCCGCCGCGCCGCCGGCAGCGCCGCCGGCCGCGGCGGAGCGCGTCCGGCCAGCGCCGCCGGGGAGCGACCCAAGCTGGCCGGCCGGGCCATGCTCGAGGCCGAGATCTCCCGGCTCGGCCTGAAGCACTCGCGCCAGCGCGACCTGGTGGCCGACGTCTTCTTCGCCATGGGCGGCCACGTCTCGGTGGACCAGCTGGTGGCGGCCGCTCGCCGCAGCGACCCGCGGGTCAGCGTCGCCACCGTCTACCGGACCATGAAGCTGCTGGCCGACTGCGGCCTCGCCTCCTCCCGCCAGTTCGAGGGCAGCCAGACCCGCTACGAGCCGGCCGCCGGCCGCCCCCACCACGATCACCTCATCTGCACCCGCTGCGGCGCCATCGAGGAGTTCGCCGAGGAGAAGATCGAGACGCTGCAGACCCGGGTCGCCGCCACCCACGGCTTCAAGGTCGAGACCCACAAGCTGGAGCTCTACGGCCGCTGCGCCGCCTGCCGTCGCGCCGGGGAGCGGGGCGCCCGCCCATGACGCCCCCGTCGAGCGCTGCGGCCCTCGAGGCCAAGGAGCTGGTGGCGGCGACCCGCTCGGTGATCCTGGTCGGCAACCCGAACGTCGGGAAGAGCGTGCTCTTCGGCGCCCTGACCGGGCGGTACGTCACCGTCTCCAACTACCCGGGGACCACCGTCGAGGTGACCCGCGGCACCGCCACCATCGAGGGCGCCCCCTGGAACGTGATGGACACGCCCGGGACCAACAACCTGCTCCCCATGTCGGAGGACGAGCAGGTCACCCGCGACATCCTCCAGGCCGAGACCGGCTACGTCTGCCTGCAGGTCTGCGACGCCAAGAACCTTCGCCGCGGCCTGCTGCTCACCGCCCAGCTGGCCGAGGCCGGGGTGCCGTTCCTGCTGGCCCTCAACATGGCCGACGAGGCGGCCAGCCGCGGCTTCCAGGTCGACGAGGCCCGGCTCGCCCAGGCGCTCGGCATCGACGTGGTGCCGACCGTGGCGGTGCAGCGCCAGGGGCTGGCCACGCTGCAGGCCCGCCTCGGCGCCGCCCGGGTCTCCAGCTTCCTGCCCCGCTACGACCCGCACATCGAGGCGGCGCTCGCCGAGGTGGCGCCGCTCATGCCGAAGGGCGGCCTGGGGAGGCGCTCGCTCGGGCTGATGGCGCTGGTGGGCGACGACTCGCTGCGCGACCTGCTGGCGGCCCGGCTCGAGCCGGCGGCGCTGGCGCGGGTCGACGAGGTCCGGCGCGAGTTGGCGGCCCGCTACCCCGAGTCGCTCCGCTACGTGGTGGCGCGCCAGCGGCTCCAGGCGGTCGACAAGCTCCACGACGCGGTGGTGACCCGCGGCGACCGCTCGGCCGGCAGTGACTTCGCCCGCCGGCTCGGCGCCTGGTCGACCCACCCGCTCTACGGGGTCCCGGTGCTGCTGCTGGTGCTCTATGCCTGCTGGCTCTTCGTCGGCGACTTCGGGGCCGGCACCGCCGTCGGGTTCCTCGAGGAGACCGTCTTCCGCGGCCACCTCGTCCCCTGGACCGAAGCGGCGCTGCGGGCCCTGCTGCCGGCTGGCGCAGTCAGCGACTTCCTGATCGGCCCGGCCGGCGTCCCGGCCCAGGAGCACGGTGGCTTCATCATCGGCCGCTACGGCATGGTCTCGATGGGGCTCTCCTACGCCGTGGCCATCGTGCTCCCCATCGTCGCCACCTTCTTCGTGGCCTTCTCCATCCTCGAGGACTCGGGCTACCTGCCGAGGCTGGCGGTGATGGTCAACCAGCTCTTCAAGCGGATGGGGCTCAACGGCAAGGCGGTCCTGCCCATGGTGCTCGGGCTCGGCTGCGACACCATGGCCACCATGACGGCGCGCATCATGGAGACGCGCAAGGAGCGGGTCATCGTCACCCTGCTGCTGGCGCTCGCGGTCCCCTGCAGCGCCCAGCTCGCGGTGATCCTGGCCATGACCGCCGGCCTGCCGTTCGCGGCGATGGCTTGGTTCGGCGGGACGCTGCTGGCGGTGATCTTCCTGATCGGCTGGCTGGCGGCCAAGGTGATCCCGGGGCGCGGCTCCGACTTCATGCTCGAGCTGCCGCCGCTGCGCCTCCCCCAGCTCGGCAACGTGGCCATCAAGACGCTGGCCCGCATCGAGTGGTACCTGCGCGAGGCGATGCCGCTCTTCCTGCTCGGCACGTTGATGCTCTACGCCATGGACCGCTTCCACCTGCTGGCGGCGCTGGAGCGGGCCGCCGAGCCGATCATGTCGGGGCTGCTCGGCCTGCCCAAGGAGGCGGCCGGGGCCTTCATCCTCGGCTTCCTGCGCCGCGACTACGCCGCCGCCGGCCTCTTCGCCCACTACCAGCCCCACATCGCCGGCGGGACCATGACCCGGGCCATGGAGATCGAGGTGGTGGTGGCGCTGGTCACCATCACCCTCTTCATCCCCTGCATCGCCAACTTCTTCATGATCCTGAAGGAGCGGGGCTGGAGGACCGGCTTCGCCATGATGGGCTTCATCATGCCCTTCTCGTTCGGGGTCGGCGCCCTGGTGAACCAGCTGATGCGGTGGACCTACTGATGCCTGCCGCCCTCGCCACCCCCGCCGCGGTCCGGCTGGAGCGCTGCCCGCTCTGCGGCGTGGAGTTCGACGCCTCCGGGCAGGGCTGCCGGCCCAGCTGCCCCATGGCCACCGGCTGCCACGTGGTCTGCTGCCCCGGCTGCGGCTACAGTTTCCCGCAGGAGAACACCGGGCTGGCCGGCCGGCTCAAGCGCTTCCTCGAGGAGCGCCGCCGCGTCGCCGCAGAGAAGGGGAGCGCCACCTGAGCACGCCGACCACGCCGACCATGTCGTCCCGCCGGCTCGAGGAGCTGCTCGAGACCGTCTTCACCGAGCGCGAGGAGCACCGCGACCAGGTGGCCTCGATCCTCTCCCACGCCGCCGTGGCCCACGCCCCCGACGCCGCCCGCGCCGACCTCGAGCTGCTGGCCGGCGAGGGGCTGCTGCGGCTGGAGGGGGCGGCGGTGGCCCTGACCCCGGCCGGCGAGGCCAGGGCCCGCGACGTGGTGCGCCGCCACCGCCTCACCGAGCGGCTCTTCAAGGACCTGCTGGCCGTCTCCGACTCGACCATGGAGGACCAGGCCTGCGAGCTCGAGCACATCCTCTCGCCCGAGGCGACCGAGTCGGTCTGCACGCTGCTCGGCCACCCGCCCACCTGCCCGCACGGCCGGTCCATCCCGCCCGGGACCTGCTGCGGCGCCTTCCAGAAGACCATGCGGCCGCTGGTGACCGGGCTGCGCCACTTCGAGCTCGGGGCGACCGGGCGCATCGTCTTCATCGCCCCGAAGTTCCACGACCGCATGGACCGGCTGGCGGCCCTCGGCGTCATCCCGGGGAGCGAGCTGCGGCTCCACCAGCGCTCCCCTTCCTACGTCATCGAGATCGGCGAGACCACCATCGCGCTCGACCCGGAGATCGCGGGGGAGATCTTCGTCAAGCCGGTCGAGCGGCGCTGAACGACCGCTCGCGATTCGGAAGCAGTGGACCGCAGGCCCGGCGGGCCTCGGCAATCGCGGCCTGGGCCCCCGCTACCGGCCGCTATCGGGAGATTTCTGGACGGGGCGGGCGCCGCTGGTAACTTCGGCGACAGGTCGACGAATGTCCTGGCACCGCGGTCGCAAAGCCACCCTGTTCCTGCTCGGCGCCGCCATCCTCCTGGCGGTCGCCGGCGCCCTCGATCCGTCCGGCCTCGCCAAGGGCTACCGGCTCCAGGAGGAGTGCGTGCGGATGGCCGCCGAGAACCAGCGGCTGCAGCTGCAGAACAACCGGCTCGCCAACGAGGCCCGGTCGCTGCTCTCCGACCCCAAGGCCCGCGAGCGGGCCGCCCGCGAGGAGCTGCGCTTCATCCGCGCCGGCGAGGTGATCTACCGGCTCGACGGCCGGCCCGGGGGCGCGCCGTGACGCCCGCCCGCGTGCCGCCGCCGCCCCCGGCGCGGGCCCCCATCGGCTCGACGTCCACGGTGCATGCCCGGCTGGCCGCGCAGCGCCCCCGCCCGGTGGCGGTCCGGCTCTACGGCGCGCTGCTGGGTGATGGCGGGCCGCTCGGCGCCCCGGCCCGCCGCCGGCTCGGCGCCTTCCTGCTGCGCGCCCTCCCGGTCACCGGCCTGGTGGCGGCGACCGCGCTGGTGACGGTCCGGGTCTTCGAGCCGGAGGTGCAGGGGCCGCCCCAGCTGGCGGCGCTGGCGGCGCTGCTGCTGCTGCTGGTCGGGGTGGCGCTGCGGCGGGGCTCGAGGGCGGCGGGCGGCCTGCCGAGCAGCTACCGCGAGCAGCTGGAGCTGGGCGGCCTCTTCGTGGTCGCGGCCGCGGCGCTGGTCCAGGCCACCGGCGGGGGCGCCGTCGAGCCACCGCTGCAGCCGGTCATCTACCTGGTGATGGCCTTCCTGGTCGCCTTCCTGGCCCGCCCGGTCGGGCTCACCATGGTGCTCTTGGCGGCCGGGCTCGAGGTCGGCCCCTGGTGGCAGCGCGGCGGCGATCCGGCCACCCTCCAGGTGGTGCTCACCCACGCCGGCTTCCTCGCCCTCTTCGCGCTGCTCTACCACGGGGTGCTGGCCGCGCAGGTCGACGCCAGCCGGCGGGCCGGGCTGGCCGCCGAGGCGCGCCGAAGCCGCGAGCTCGACCAGCGGGCCCGCGAGTTCCGCCTCACCGCGCCGCGCGGCGACGAGCCGGGCGAGGGGCCGGAGGGGGCCGGGCGAGGCCGGCGCTGGGTCGACGGGGCGGTCCTCGAGGTCGAGGCGGCGGTGCGCGGCGCCGTCGAGGTCGCCGCGATGGCGCTCCAGGCCGACACCTGCGCCGTCTACCTGCTCAGCGCCGACGACTCCCGCCTGCTGCGCCGCGAGTGCCGCGCCGCCACCGACACCATCGCCGCCGAGGTGCCGGCCGGGGAGGGGGCGCTGGGCGGGGCGGTGCGCCGGGCCTCGCCGGTGCGCCTCCACGGCGAGGTCAAGGCGGCCAGCTACCACCTCGACGGCCTCCGGCCCGGGGCGCTGCTGGCGGTGCCGCTGGTCGACCGGCGTGGCAACCACGTGCGCGGCGTGCTGGTGGCCGACCGCCTTGCCGATCGCCCCTTCACCGACGCCGACGAGCAGGTGCTGGTGACGCAGGCCAGCGAGATCCTGCGGGCCATGGCGGCCGAGCGGCTCATGGACGACCTGCGGCAGAAGGGGGACGAGAGCGAGAAGTTCTTCCAGGCCATCGAGCAGCTCAACCGCGCCACCAAGCTCGACGAGGTGACCGCGGTCTCGATCGAGGTGGCCCGCGAGCTGGTGGAGGGGATCAGCTTCGCGGCCGTCACGCTGGTGGAGGCCGAGGCCGGCCCGGCGCGCCACCGGGTGGCCCGGGTGGCGAGCGACCGGACCGGTGAGGTCCCTGCGCTCGACGGGCTCGGCTTCGGCGACGAGGCGGCCAGCCTGGTGGTCTCCGCGGTCCGGCTCAAGGCCAGCCTCCCCGGCAAGGAGCTGGACGTCGGCCGGACCCCCATCTTCGACGCCGTCACCCGGCTCAAGGGGCTCTCATCCATCAAGGTGATCCCGCTGCGGGTCCAGCCGCTGCGCGCCGAGGACCCGGCCGTGCTCGGGACCCTGGTGCTCGGCTCGCGGCGCCGCGACGTCTTCACGCCCGACCGGGTCCGGCAGCTCGAGGTGATCGCCCAGCAGGCGGCCGAGTCGATCCACCGGGCCCGGCTCTACGACGCCACCGAGCGCATGGCCACCACCGACGGCCTGACCGGGCTGCTCAACCACCGCACCTTCCAGGCCCGGCTCGACGAGCAGCTGCTGCTGGCGCAGCGCTACGGCCGCACCCTCTCGGTCATCCTCTGCGACATCGACCACTTCAAGTCGGTCAACGACACCTACGGCCATCCGGTCGGGGACCAGGTGCTGCGCGGCGTGGCCGCCATCCTCGCCAAGGAGGCCCGCACCACCGATCTCGTGGCCCGCTACGGGGGCGAGGAGTTCGCCGTGGTGATGCCGGAGACCGACACCGCCGGCGCCCTGGTGATCGCCGAGCGGATCCGCCTGCGCATCGGCGAGCTGGTCACCGGGACCGGGCAGGGCCCCCTGCAGGTCACCATGTCGCTCGGGGTCGCCACCTACCCGGCCGACGGCCAGGTGAAGGCCGAGCTGGTGGCGCGGGCCGACGGCTGCCTCTATCACGCCAAGCGCCACGGCCGGAACCGGTCGGTGACGGCCGCCTCGCTGCGGGGCGCCCCCCGCGCCATCGCCTGATCTTCGCGAGGCCCCTCGACGCCGGTGGCCCCCCGGTGGCGCGCCCTGTTACACTCCGCTGGCCGCCACTCCGGCGGTCGCGAGGAGCCGCTCCGGCGTGAAAAAGAACTTCGTCCTCGACACCAACGTCCTGCTGCACGACCCCAAGAGCATGTACGGGTTCGACGACAACGACGTCGTCATCCCCATCCACGTCATCGAGGAGATCGACAACTTCAAGCGCGACCTCTCCTCGCTGGGGCGCAACGCCCGGCAGGTCTCCCGATCGCTCGACGAGTTCCGCCGCGCCGGCAAGCTGCGCGAGGGGGTCTCGATCGGCCCGGGCAAGGGGAAGCTGCGGGTCCTCTTCGCCGACCGCAAGCTGCCGCCCGAGGTGGGCGACGGCCACGCCATGGACGACAAGATCCTGGCGGTGGCCTTCGACCTGTCGACCAAGGAGAAGGCCACCCCCTGTGTCTTCGTCTCCAAGGACACCAACCTGCGCATCCGCGCCGACGCCCTCGGGCTCCACGCCGAGGACTACGACGTGGAGGGGGTGGAGATCGACGAGCTCTGGAGCGGCGTCTCCGAGATCGACGTCGACCCCGACGTGGTCAACGAGTTCTACGCCGCCGGCTCGGTGGCCTGCCCGGCCGGCATGCCCCCGCCGCCCCCCAACGCCTTCGTGCTGCTGCGCGACAAGCTGGCGCCGCAGCACAGCGCGGTCGGCAAGTACTCGGCGGCCCGCGGGGCCTTCGTCCAGCTCATCAAGACCCCCAAGGAGGGGGTCTGGGGCATCCGCCCGCGCAACAAGGAGCAGTCCTTCGCGCTCGACGCCCTGCTCAACGACGAGATCCGGCTGGTCACCATCGTCGGCAAGGCCGGCACCGGCAAGACCCTGCTGGCCATCGCCGCCGGCCTGCAGAAGACCATGGAGGAGTCGGTCTACCAGAAGCTGCTGGTCTCGCGCCCCATCTTCCCGCTCGGCCGCGACATCGGCTACCTGCCGGGCTCGGTCGAGGAGAAGCTCAACCCCTGGATGCAGCCGATCTTCGACAACGTCGAGTACCTGATGAACCTGTCGCGCTCCGAGAAGAAGGCCGGGCGCGGCTGGCACGAGCTGATGGATCTCGGAATCCTCGAGATCGAGCCGCTCACCTACATCCGCGGCCGCTCCATCCCCAACCAGTTCATGATCGTCGACGAGGCGCAGAACCTGACGCCGCACGAGGTCAAGACCATCCTCACCCGCGTCGGCGACGGCACCAAGATCGTGCTGACCGGCGACCCCTACCAGATCGACAACCCCTACGTGGACCAGACCAACAACGGCCTGGTCCACGTCGTCAACCGCTTCAAGGACGAGCGGCTGGCCGGCCACATCACGCTCTCCAAGGGCGAGCGCTCGCCGCTGGCCGAGCTGGCCGCCAACCTGCTGTAGCGCCAGCTAGCGCCGCGCTGAGAGCCGCGCCGCCACCAGGTCGAGGACCCGCCTGGTCGCGGCGACGTCCCGGGGATCTGCCGACCTGAGCGCGGTCCGGACCGCCTGCTCCACGGTCCCGACCACCTGCCGCTCCACCCGGCCTCCACGAGGGCCGAGCTCGAGGAGGACGCGGCCACGGTGGGCCGGGTCGGCCTTCCGGACGATCAGATCCTGGGCCTCGAGCCGGCGAACCAGCCGGGAGATGGATGAGGGGTGCAGGTGGAGCACCCGGGCCAGGCGTGCCGGGGAGACCGATCCGAGCCGGCCCACCACCCGGACCACCAGCCGCTGGGGCCCCGTCACCCCGTGGCTGCTCTGCATCGCCTTGGACCGCCTGTTCAACCCCTGCTCCAGGGCCCAGAGCTCCTTCATGAAGGCGAGCACCGGACCGAGCGACACGGTCTCGGCCTCCACGCCGGACTCCGGCTCGGGGACGGTCGCCGCCCCGGTGGCCTGGCGCAGCCGGCCGAGGCGGTCGAGGAGGAGGTCGACGTCGGCGCGGCGCCGCAGCCAGTGGCCCGCGAGCGAGCCGGTGGTCCGGCCGACGCGGACCATGACGCCCGGGATCTCGAGCCTGGCGCCGAAGGCCGCCTCGTCGGTCACGTCGTCGCCGATGAAGAGCACCCGCTCGGCGCCGGACAGGCTGACCAGGCGCTGCAGCGCGGTCCCCTTGTCGCCGGCCCCCTCCGGCAGGAGGTTGACGACCATCTTGCCGAGGACGACGGTGGCCCCGGGGAGGTCCCGGATCGCCTCCTGGATGCGGGCCACGGCCCGGGCCTGGTCGGTGCTCTGCCGATAGTGGACGGCGAGCGAGAGCGCTTTGCGCTCGAGCTCGATCCCGCTCACCTTGGCCAGCCGCTTCTCCAGGACGCGGTGCCACCCCTCGACCAGGACCCGCCAGGCGCGATGCTCACCGACCTCGCCTGGCCACTCGGCGCCGTGCGAGCCGATCACCCAGCGGACCTCGACGCCGTCCAGGCGCCGCCGGACGTCCTCGATTCCACGGCCGCTCAGGATGGCCACCGGGTAGAGGCCGGCGAGTCGCCGAAGCACGGCGCGTGTTCGCCTGGAGAGCCCGGCCGCGCTCCGGTCGCCGACGATGGGCGCCAGGGTCCCGTCGAAGTCGAGCACGATCAGCGTGCCGGCCCTGGCCAGGGATGCGACCGCGGGCGCCAGCCCCCGGGAGAGCAGGTCGCTCACCGTTCCGAGTCCTTCCCAGGCGGGAGCCGGGACGCCAGCCGCTCACGGCGTCGGGTCCGGGTCGCGTCGAGCAGCATCTTGCCGGCCCACCGGTAGACGTTCAGCTCGGAGACCAGCGTTCGCATGGCGCGCATCCGCTCCTCCTGCTCCTCGGAGGGCATGGCGAGGGCGTCGGCCAGCGCGCTGGAGGCCGAGTCGATGTCGTATGGGTTGACGATGAGCGCCTCGGTCAGCTCGCGGGCCGCCCCGGTGAACCGGGAGAGCACCAGGACGCCGCGGAGATCATCCCGGGCGGCCACGAACTCCTTGGCGACCAGGTTCATGCCGTCGTGGAGCGCCGAGACGTAGCAGAGGTCGGCGGCCCGGTACATGCGGAAGATGGCGGGCGGCTCGTGGTGGGAGCGCGCCAGGATGATGGGGCGCCAGCCCTCGCGGCCGAAGCGCTCGTTGATCCGGTGGGCGAGCGCCTCGACCCGATCGCTGAGCGCCCGGTAGGCCTCGATGACCTCGCGGCTGGGCGCCGCGATCTGGGCGAACCAGAAGCGCCCCTGGTACTGGGGCCAGCGCTCCAGCATGCGCTCCACCGCCAGGAGCCGCTCCTCGATCCCCTTGGTGTAGTCGAGGCGGTCGACGCCGAGGCCGAGCAGCGCTTCCTCCGGGATCCCGAGCTCGCGCCGGACCGCGGAGCGGCACTCGGCGACCGGCTCGGCGCCCTCGGTCCAGCGGCTCGGCCAGTCGATCGAGATGGGGTAGGCGCGGACCAGCGTCTCGCGTCCGGCCTGGACCACCGACTGCCTCTCGCGGTCGAGCCTGGATTCCAGGTAGCGATCGACCGACTCCATGAAGTTGTTGCAGTGGGCCTGGGTGTGGAACCCGACGATGGAGCTCCCCAGCAGCCCGTCGAGCAGCTCCCGCTCCCAGGGGCAGATCCCGAAGCGCTCGGCGTTGGGCCAGGGGATGTGCCAGAAGGTGAGGATGGTGGCGCGCGGCAGCCGCTCCCGCAGGTACCTGGGCAGCAGGGCGAAGTGGTAGTCCTGCACCAGGACGATGGGATCGGGTGAGCTGGCCTCCTCGGCCACCGCGTCGGCGAACCGCCGGTTGACCCGCCGGTACTGCTCCCAGTCCGCGGTGCGAAACTCCGGGCGGGTGTGGGCGACGTGGCAGAGCGGCCAGAGCCCCTCGTTGGAGAAGCCGTAGTAGTAGCCCTTCTCCTCCTCGGGAGAGAGCCGGATCCGGCGAAGGTCGTAGATGGGCCGCTCCGGTGGCACCCGGATGTGATCCTTGGCGTCGACCACCTCGAAGTCTCCGCTGCCGCTGCCGTGGGCGATCCAAGTGCCCGAGCAGGCGCGCATGACCGGCTCGAGGGCCGTGACCAGCCCCGAGGCCGGGTGAACCACGCGCAGGCCGCCCTGGCCGTCATGCTGGTGGATGTAGGGCTCACGGTTGGCCACCACCAGGATCCCCTCGCCGCCGAGCTGGCGGCGCAGCACCTGCTGGAGACGCTCCGGCGTCCAGCCCGACTCGGCCCGGGCCTCCTCGACCGCCAGGCTGGAGACCAGGTCGCGCACGTCCGAGAGCAGGGGCTGGAAGCGCTGCGGCGCGGTCGCCAGGGTGGCCCGGAACGGGGCGAGCAGGATCTTGCGGAGCTGGGCGGTCCAGGAGAGCCAGGAGAGTCGGGCCACCACGCTGGCCGCCGCGGCGCCGAGCAGCCCGACCACGGCGAAGGCGAGGAAGGTGTAGCGACGCGTGGTGTCGGCGCGGCGATCCACGTAGCTCATGTCGTGGACCAGCAGGAGGAGGCGAGGCCACTCGGGATCATCGTCGATCGGGACCACGGTGAGGTGCGAGGCCCCGAGCGGGCCGGGGACGGTCCGGTCCCACCCCTGCTGGCCGGCCAGGCGCGCCTCGGGGGGCAGGGTCTGGCAGCCGAGCTGGGGCGGGAAGCCGTCGCTGGCCACCGCCTGTCGGCCGTCAGGCATGCAGAGCGCTGCCCCCATGAGCCGCTCGTCGCGGACCATGGCGTCGAGCAGCTTGCGGGAGGTGACGCCAGAGGCGTCCCGGAGGGAGGGTCCGGCGGCGGAGACGGCCAGGCGGGCGCGCGTGGCCATGTCGCGCTGGGCCCAGACCAGGGCCTGGCGGTTGAACAGGGCCGAGGCCCCCCAGGCGAGGAGGGCCAGGGCAACGACGAAGAGCACCAGGAATCGGATGGCGGCGCGCATGAATGAGGGTTGCATCTGCAACGTAACCGAGAATGGATTAAAAGATCTGGACAAGGGGGGTCAAGCGCCATGGCACGCCTGGAGGAGATCGGCCTCATCGGGAATGGCCAGTTCGCCGCACATGTCGCGGCCACCGGCGAGGTGGTCTGGTGCTGCCTGCCGCGTTTCGACTCGGAGCCGGTGCTCGCCGGCCTCCTCGACGAGGCCAGGGGGGGCTGCTTCAAGGTGGGACCCGCGGCCGGAGGGGTGGGGCGCCAGCGCTACTTCCCCAACACCAACGTCCTGGTCACCGAGTTCGAAGACCCCCAGGGAGCCTTCCGAGTCATCGACTTCGCCCCCCGGTTCGAGCAGCACCAGCGAGCCTTCCACCCGACCCAGCTCTTCAGGATCATCGAGCCGATCCGGGGTGCGCCGCGCGTCCAGGTCGAGTGCGAGCCGGTGCTCGGCTGGTCGGGGCGTCGCGCCGAGCGCGTCAGCGGCTCCAACCACGTCCGCTTCGAGGGCTACGCGGCCCAGCTGCGGCTCACCACCGACGTCCCGCTCTCCTACCTGGGCGGGCAGCCCTTCGCGCTGACCGGCCGACGCCACCTGGTGCTGACCTGGGGGGCTCCCATCGAGGAGCCGCTGGCGCCCCTGGCCGATCGCTTCCTCTCCGAGACCGTCAGGTACTGGCGACTCTGGGTCAAGGGGTGCGAGATCCCGGCGGTCTACCAGGACCAGGTGATCCGCTCCGCCCTCACGCTGAAGCTGCACTGCTTCGAGGACACCGGGGCGATCGTGGCGGCCACGACCACGTCGATCCCCGAGGCCCCGGGATCGGGCCGCACCTGGGACTACCGGTACTGCTGGCTCCGCGACGCCTACTACGTGCTCGGCGCGCTTCGACGCCTCGGCTGCTTCGAGGAGCGGGAGAAGTTCACGCAGTGGCTCCTCGACGTGGCCGGCGGCTCGCCCGACCTCGACCTGGCGCCGCTCTACCGGATCGACGGCCGCTCCGACCTGGCCGAGTCCCGCCTGGAGGGCTGGACCGGCTACGAAGGGTCTGGCCCGGTCCGCATCGGCAACGGCGCCGCGAGCCACCGGCAGAACGACGTCTACGGGGAGACCGCGCTCTCCCTGGTGCCGGTCTTCCTCGATGAGCGCTTCCGCGAGGAGCGGTCGGAGGCGGCGCTGGACCTGGTGGTGCGCCTCACCCGGAAGGCCATCGAAGTGGCCGGGTCACCAGACGCCGGGATCTGGGAGTACCGCAGCGAGTGGACGCCCCAGACCTTCTCCACGCTGATGAGCTGGGCCGCGGCCGATCGCGTGGCCATGGTCCTGGAGGGCCGGAAGCCCGGGGCCGGGGCCGGACTGGCCGCCGACGCGGCCCGGCTGCGGTCGGAGATCCTCGAGCGGTGCTGGCGGCCCGACCTGCGGAGCTTCGCGGCCTCCTATGGCTCGAACGACCTCGATGCGTCCCTGCTCCAGATGGTGCCCCTCAGGTTCCTGCCCCGCGGCGATCCCCGGCTGGCCTCGACGGTGGACGCCATCGCGCTCGCGCTGGGGCGGGGCGACTGGCTGGATCGGTATCGCCACGACGACGGGCTGGGGCTGCCCCAGGTGGCCTTCGTCCTCTGCACCTTCTGGCTGGTCCAGGCCCTGGCCGGGCTGGGACGCAAGGAAGAGGCCAGGGGCCGCCTCGAGACGGCCTTCCAGGCGCTCTCGCCGCTCGGCCTGCTGTCGGAAGACTTCGATCCGGCGACGCGACGCCTCTGGGGCAACTACCCCCAGGCCTACTCGCACGTCGGCCTGATCCACGCCGCGTTCGACGCCTCACCGAGATGGCCCGACGTGCTCTGAGGTCGCGCCGCTCACCAGCCGGCGGGGGCGACCCGGCTCAGGCCGTGGCGAGGCGGAAGTCGACCAGCTCGACCGGCGCGCGCGCCATGCCGAACACCACCGACTCGCGGTAGCCCTCGGCGTCGCCGCCGACCTGCAGCGGGATGGGGCGCTCGAACCGCAGCGTCACCTGGTCGGCGTGGAAGTCGAGGATCTTGTCGTCGGCGTACTGGCCCGACCAGATGCGGTGGATGTTCAAGAGCAGCGTCGCCACCGCCGGATCGGTCGCCACCCGCAGGTGCATCATGCCGCGCACCTTGTCGGCGTGCGGGAAGAGCCGGAGCCCCATGCCGTAGAAGGGGACGGTGCTGGCGCCGGCCATCAGGCAGGGGCCGGCGTAGAGCAGCTCGCCGGGGCCGATGGCCGGGCCGATGTGGCGACCCTGCCCGTCGAGCCGCCAGGCCTGCTTGCCGGTGTTGACGATCTCGCAGTAGGTCGGGGCCCGCTCCAGCAGCTGGCGCGGCGCCGAGCGGAGCGCCACCGCCAGGCCGTAGCCGGCGGCGCCCAGGCCGAGCCCCTGGAACGGCGTTCCGGCCAGCTGCCCCTTGAGCCAGTTGTAGTCGTTGAGGATGGCGGCGTCGATGCCGACGCCGGCGAACGGGGTGCGGCGCCCCTCGCAGGTGACGAGATCGATGCGGCGGGTGGCGGCGAACTCGCCAGCCAGGTAGCGCGAGAGGTCGCGGGCGTGGTGGCGCGGCGTCGCGCCCACCAGCTCGGCCACGGCGTTGCCGGTGCCGAGCGCCAGCACGCCGAAGCGGGGGGCGCGCTGGTGGCGCCGCTCGGCGGCGTCGATGATCCGGTTGGTCCAGGCCACGAAGGTGCCGTCGCCGCCGCCGGTGAAGATGGTCTGGTAGCGGCGGGCCACCACCCAGTCGGCGATCTCGGCCGCCTCGGCTTCGCTGTGCGAGACGAAGAGGTCTTCGGGCGGGGTGATGAGCGAGAGGGTCTCGATGACGCCGGCGTTGACCGCCTTGGCCCGGGCGTTCAGCAAGACCGCCACGCCGCGCAGCGGGGCGACGGGCAGGGCTGGAGCTTGGAGCCGCTGGGCGCTGGCGACCAGTTGGATCATTCAATCCCCGGGGGAAGACTGACTTGGATGTCCTGTCCCTTGAGCAAGTGATATGCCACGCTGCGTCAGCTCACGAAGCGAGCGAATACAGGCCCATGGCAGATCGACGGCGGTGCTGCGTCCGCCGTGAGGCGTGAAGCCAGGGTGGCGATCGCGTAGCCGGCTACGCACCTGCCGGCGGTGCCGGAAAGGCAACGAGGCCCGTTTGACACGTCGGGCCGGGTGCTTACCTTGGCTGCCGACCAGGAGGGTCAGAGAACCATGGGAAAGATCATCGGCATCGACCTCGGCACCACCAACTCGGTGGTCGCCATCATGGATGGGAAGGACCCCATCGTCATCGCCAACGAGGAGGGGGCCCGCACCACGCCCTCCATCGTCGGCTACGCCAAGGACGGCGAGCGGCTGGTCGGCCAGGTGGCCAAGCGCCAGGCCATCACCAACCCCGAGAAGACCATCTACTCGATCAAGCGCTTCATGGGGCGCCGCTTCAGCGAGGTCGGCGAGGAGACCAAGCGCGTCCCCTACAAGGTGGTCGAGGGGCCCAACGGCGATGCCCGCATCGACATCGACGGCAAGCAGAACAGCCCGCCCGAGGTGAGCGCCCAGATCCTGCTCAAGCTCAAGCGCGCCGCCGAGAACCACCTCGGCGAGAAGGTGACCGACGCGGTCATCACCGTGCCGGCCTACTTCAACGACGCCCAGCGCCAGGCCACCAAGGACGCCGGGGAGATCGCCGGCCTCAACGTGCGGCGCATCGTCAACGAGCCGACGGCGGCGGCGCTGGCCTACGGCCTCGACAAGAAGAAGAACGAGAAGATCGCCGTCTACGACTTCGGCGGCGGCACCTTCGACATCTCCATCCTCGAGGTGGGCGAGAACGTGGTCGAGGTGCTGGCCACCAACGGCGACACCCACCTGGGCGGCGACAACCTCGACCAGCGGATCATCGACTGGCTCATCGCCGAGTTCAAGAAGGAGAGCGGCCTCGACGTCTCCAAGGACAAGATGGTGCTGCAGCGGCTCAAGGAGGCGGCCGAGAAGGCCAAGATCGAGCTCTCCTCGACCATGGAGACCGACGTCAACCTGCCCTACCTGACCGCCGACCAGTCCGGCCCCAGGCACCTGGCCATGAAGCTCTCCCGCGCCAAGCTGGAGCAGCTGGTGGGCGACCTGGTCGAGCGCTCCATGGAGCCGACCCGCAAGTGCCTGGCCGACGCCAAGCTGCAGGGGTCGCAGATCGACGAGATCGTCATGGTGGGCGGCCAGACCCGCATGCCGGCCATCGTCGAGGCGGTGAAGAAGTTCTTCGGCAAGGACCCGAACCGCTCGGTCAACCCCGACGAGGTGGTGGCCATCGGCGCGGCGGTCCAGGCCGGCGTGCTCTCCGGCGAGGTCAAGGACATCCTGCTCCTCGACGTCACCCCGCTGTCGCTCGGCGTGGAGACGCTGGGCGGGGTCATGACCAAGCTCATCGATCGCAACACCACCATCCCCTGCAAGAAGTCGGAGACCTTCTCGACCGCGGCCGACAGCCAGACCTCGGTGGAGATCCACGTGCTGCAGGGCGAGCGCGAGATGGCCAAGGACAACCGGCCGCTCGGCAAGTTCCACCTCGAGGGGCTGCCCCCGGCGCCGCGCGGGGTGCCGCAGATCGAGGTCACCTTCGACATCGACGCCAACGGCATCCTCAACGTCTCGGCCAAGGACAAGGGGACCGGCAAGGAGACCAAGATCACCATCAGCCACAGCTCGGGCCTGGCCAAGGACGAGGTGGAGAAGATGGTCTCCGACGCCCGCGCCCACGAGGCCGACGACAAGGCCCGGCGCGAGGAGGTCGAGCTGCGCAACCGCGCCGAGAACCTCGCCTACCAGGTCGAGAAGCTGGTGAAGGAGAACAAGGAGAAGCTGGGCGCCGAGACCGTCAAGGAGATGGAGGAGGCGGTCAAGGCGGTCCACGACCTGCGCGAGAAGGGGACCACCGAGGAGCTCAAGGCCGCCACCGAGCGGCTCGAGAAGGCCAGCCACAAGGCGGCCGAGGAGCTCTACAAGTCGGCCACCCCGCCGGAGGGGGGCGCCCCCGCCGATGGGGCGGCGCCGCCGCCGGCCGAGGAGAAGAAGAAGGACGACGTCGTCGACGCCGAGTTCAAGCAGGTCTAGCCCGGCCCAGCCCGCGGCCCGCGGCCCGCGCTCGCTTTCGGCGGGCGCGGGCCGTACCATTTCCACGCCTCCATGCGCCTCGTCATCCTCTCCCGCTCGGCTCGCATCCACAGCACCGCCCGGCTGGTGGCGGCGGCGCGGGCCGCCGGCCACTCCGCCCGCGTCGTCGACCCGCTCGAGGTGGAGCTGGGGCTGGCCGGGCCCGGCCCGACGCTGCGCTGGCGCGGCGGGCGCTTCCCCGCCGCCGACGTGGTCATCCCCCGCATCGGCGTCTCCATCCACCAGTACGGCCTCTCGGTGGTGAAGCAGCTGGAGCTGGCCGGCATCCCGGTGCTCAACGGGGCCGCCGCCATCGAGGCGAGCCGCCACCGCATGCGCAGCCTGCAGCTGCTCTCGGCGGCCGGGTTGCCGGTGCCGCGCACCGTGATGGCGAGCGGGCCGCGCGGCCTGGCGGCCCTGGTGGAGCGGGTCGGGGGGGTGCCGGTGCTGCTCAAGGTGCTCTCGCCGGACGGCAAGGGCGGGGTGATGGTCTGCGAGAGCCTGCAGTCGCTGGAGGCGGCGCTCGAGGCGGTGCAGGGGCTGGGCCGGGACCTGGTGGTGCAGCAGTACCTGCGCGGGGGCAAGGGGCGCGACCTGCGCGCCCTGGTGGCCTGCGGGGAGGTGGTGGCGGCGCTGCGCCGGCGGGCCGCCACCGGCCGCTTCGCCCGCACCTTGCGGCGCGGGGCCCGCTTCGACGCCGTGGCGCTCCCGGCGCGACACCGCGCCATCGCCGTCGAGGCGGCCGCGGTGCTCGGGCTGCGTGTCTGCGCCGTCGACATGCTCGACGAGAAGGAGGGGCCGCTGGTCTTCGAGGTCAACGCCTCCCCCTCGATCCGCGAGGTCGAGGCGGCCTGCGAGGTCGACGTGGCGGCCCGGGTGGTGGCCTGCGCCGCCTCGCTGGCGCGGGGCGGGTGAAGGCTGGGTGGTGAAGCCTTGGTGCCCCCGCGCCGTCCCTGCTAAGGACTGTTCAACCACAGGAGATCTCCGCATGCGCACCGTCCTCGCCGCCGCGCTCGCCAGCGCCCTCGTCACCCTCGTCACCCTCGTCGCCCTCGTCGGGGTCGCCCCGGCCGCCCTGGCCGCCGATCCGGCCGCCGAGGTGGCCAAGAGCTACACCGTCAAGGCCGCCGCCGAACCGGCCTCGCTCAAGGTCGGCGCGGCCGGGAAGGTCACCTTCACCATCGCGCCGACCGGCGAGGTCCACGTCGACCCGAAGGCGCCGCTCAAGGTGACGCTCGAGGCGAGCCCCGGGCTGAAGCTGCTGAAGGCGCAGCTGGGGCGGACCGACTCGGTCCAGGCCGGGCAGGGGCTCACCTTCGCGGCCCCCTTCACCGCCACGGCCGCCGGCAAGCAGGAGGTCAAGGCGAAGCTCGACTTCTTCCTCTGCACCGACCAGTGGTGCGTCAAGCAGCTGCGGGACCTCACCGTGCTGGTCGACGTCAAGTGAACAGGCCGGAGACGCCGACCCGGGTCATCTACGGGGTCAACCCCATCAAGGAGCTGCTGCGCGGCGGCGGCGAGGAGCTGGCCGAGCTCTGGGTGGCCGAGGGGGCCCGCTCGCCGGCGGTGAGCGAGTTGGAGGTCCAGGCGACCGCGGTGGGCGCCCGGGTGAAGCACGCCCCCCGGCAGAAGCTCGACCGGCTGGCCGGGGTCGACCGGCACCAGGGGGTGGTGGCGGTCCTGCAGGGGGCGTTCAAGTACGCCGAGGTGAACGAGGCGCTCGACGCCGCCCGGTCGGCCGGTGAGTCCCCCCTTCTGGTCATCCTCGACGGGGTGGAGGATCCCCAGCACCTCGGGGCGATCATCCGCTCGGCCGTCGCCTTCGGCGCCCACGCGGTCGTCATCCCGCGCGACCGGGCGGTCGGAGTGACCTCCGTGGTGGTCAAGGCCTCCGCCGGCGTGGTGGCCCGCTGCAAGGTGGTTCGGGTGGTCAACATAGCCAGATTCATTGAGCAAATGAAAGACTCTGGGGTCTGGTCGGTCGCCCTGGCGGCCGACGGCGACCGGGAGCTTTCTCAGGTTGACCTCAAGGGGCCAATGGCCCTCGTCATGGGGAGCGAGGGGGAGGGCATCCGCCCCCTCGTTCGGAGGAGCTGCGACCATGCCGCCCGGGTGCCGATGGTGGGGCAGGTGGAGAGCCTGAGCGTCTCAGCGGCCGCCGCGATCGCCCTCTACGAGGTGGCGCGCCAACGCCGGAGATAGAGGGCTGATTCCGAGGTCACCTCGGTCGCTTGACAGGGGATCCCCCTTCGTCTAAAAGACGCGGCTCCACTCGGCACGGGTGGTGCCTGTCGCACGGAGCGGGGCAGGATCCAATTTTCAGGTTTTCCAAAGGTTTGGGCTGGCGTAGCTCAGTTGGCAGAGCAGCTGCCTTGTAAGCAGCAGGTCGCGGGTTCGACTCCCACCGCCAGCTCCAGGTCGTGGGACGAGAGACGTCGAGCGAAAACATCCGGAGGGGTTCCCGAGCGGCCAAAGGGAGCAGACTGTAAATCTGCCGGTTCACGCCTTCGGTGGTTCGAATCCACCCCCCTCCACCACACTTTGAGTCAACCAGCATCCAGGGAGAAGAAGCCACGCTGGGCCGGCCGTTGCAGCGAATGACGCGGGAATAGCTCAGTTGGTAGAGCGTCAGCCTTCCAAGCTGAATGTCGAGGGTTCGAATCCCTTTTCCCGCTCCAGTGAGGTCGAAAAGAGTCGAAGAGAAAAGCTCTCATAGCTCAGTTGGTAGAGCGCGTCCTTGGTAAGGACGAGGTCTCCAGTTCAATCCTGGGTGAGAGCTCCAGCAACCAGCCGTCGAGAAACCGAAGCAGGCAGCGAGGCACCGTCACCGGGAGCGCACCATGGGCAAGGAAAAGTTCGAACGGAACAAGCCGCACGTGAACGTCGGGACCATCGGTCACGTCGACCACGGGAAGACGACGCTGACGGCGGCCATCACCAAGGTGGCGGCGCAGAAGGGCCTGGCGGCGTTC
>JANMRY010000192.1:0-16466 GCA_031388695.1 Anaeromyxobacter sp.
GCGCCAGGGGATCGAGGAGTGGATGGACCGGCGCGGCCACTCCAGCCTCGACGAGTTCCGCGGGACGCTCTCGCAGAAGCAGATCAGCGACCCGGGGGCCTTCGAGCGCGCCCAGTACGTCCACCTGATCCTGTCGCAGAACATCTAGCCCCGGAGAGGGCGCAGGCCCCAAAGGGGCCGTGCGCCGAGGCCGGCGGCAGGTGAGATTCAAGCCACACCGGGAACCCGACAACCAAGGAAGGGATACACAATGGCCAACTTGAAGGGCAGCAAGACCCACCAGAACTTGAAGGACGCCTTCGCCGGCGAGTCGCAGGCCAACCGCCGCTACCTCTACTTCGCCAAGGTCGCCGACGTGGAGGGCTACCCGGAGGTGGCCTCCAACTTCCGCGAGACCGCGGAGGGTGAGACCGGCCACGCCCACGGCCACCTCGACTTCATCAAGGAGGTCGGGGACCCGGCCACCGGCCTGCCGCTCGGTGACACCGCCACCAACCTCAAGGCCTCCATCGCCGGCGAGACCCACGAGTACACCGACATGTACCCGGGCATGACCAAGACGGCCCGCGACGAGGGCTTCAAGGAGGTCGCCGACTGGTTCGAGACGCTGGCCAAGGCGGAGAAGTCGCACGCCGGGCGCTTCGAGAAGATGCTCAAGACCATCAGCTAGTCGGTCGACGGCGCGGTCCTTAGGGAAGCCCGGCGCCCTTTGGGGGCGGCGGGCTTCTTCGTCTCTGGTCATCGCGCCGCAGTCGCGGGAGAGTGTGCGCATGAGCGAGGAACAGAAGAGCATCTCCTACCAGCCGACCCCTGGCCTCTCCTACGATCCCGGAGAGCCCGTCTACTGGGAGGCCGCGGCGCTGGCCGGCGAGGTCCACCGCGCCTTCGAGATCTGTCACGGCTGCCGCATGTGCTTCAAGTACTGCGACAGCTTCCCGCTGCTCTTCAAGGCCATCGACGAGCAGCACGACGGCGAGGTGCACAAGGTGACCGCCGCCGAGGAGCAGGCGGTGATGGACGCCTGCTTCCAGTGCAAGCTCTGCGAGGTCCAGTGCCCCTACACCCCGCGTGACAAGCACGAGTTCCAGCTCGACTTCCCCGCGCTGGTCCACCGCTGGCGCGGGGTGCGCCGGCGCGGCCAGGGCAAGACCCTGCGGATGCGGGTGCTCAACGATCCCGACGGCGCCGCCGCCATGGCCCGGGCCAGCTTCGGCATGGCCAACGTCATGAACCGGGTGCGGCCGTTCCGGGTGCTGCTGGAGAAGGCGGTCGGCGTGCACCGCGACAAGCTGCTCCCCGACTTCGCCGCCGAGCCCTTCGACCGCTGGGCCGAGAAGCAGGGGCTGATCCGGCCCGAGCCGGGCGGCGAGGTGGTGCTCTTCCAGACCTGCTTCGTGCAGCACAACGAGCCGCAGCTCGGCAAGGACGCGCTCGAGGTGCTGAAGCGCAACGGCGTCGACGCCCGGGTGGTGCGCGGGCTGCGCTGCTGCGGCATGCCGGCCTGGGAGCAGGGTGACCTCGAGTCGCTGCGGGCCCAGGCCCACCACGACCTCGACCTGCTGCTCCCCTTCGTGGAGCGGGGCGCCAAGGTGCTGGTGATCAACCCGACCTGCTCGATGATGATGCGGCGGGAGTGGCCTCACCTGCTCGACGGGCCCGACCGGGCCCGCGCCGAGCGGCTGGCGCCGGCGGTGATGGACGTCTCGGAGTTCCTCTGGACCATCCGGGACCAGCCGCGCTTCAACACCGACTTCAAGAGCACGCCGCCCGGCGGCAAGGTGGCCTACCACGCCCCCTGCCACCTGCGCGCCCAGGCGGTCGGCTTCAAGGGGCGCGACCTGCTCCGCAAGATCCCCGGGGTCACGGTGAGCGGCACGGTGATGGAGTGCTGCGGCCACGACGGCACCTTCGCCATGACGGTGGAGGGGTTCGAGCCGTCGGCGCGGATCGGCAAGAAGGCCTTCGACGGCATGGCCGCGGCACAGGCCGAGACCTGGGCCACCGACTGCCCGCTGGCCGCCATCCAGTTCCAGCAGCACGCCGGCAAGAAGCCGCTCCACCCGGTCACGCTGCTGGCCCGGGCCTACCGCGGCGAGGGGTTCGGGCCGGACGACGGGGGTGGCGCGTGAGGCCGGTGCGACGCGAGGAGATCCTGCCGCTCGAGGTCTACGAGCGCTCGCGGGCCGTCATCAGGCCCGCCATCATCGGGGCCAAGGAGCGGCGCCGGGTCACGGTCGGCGGCGTGCTCACCTTCCTCTTCGAGAACACCGCCACCATCCGCTACCAGGTGCAGGAGATGGTCCGCGCCGAGAAGATGAAGGCGGAGGCTGAGATCCTCCACGAGCTCGAGACCTACAACGAGGTGCTGGGCGGCCCCGGCCAGCTCGGGGTGGTGCTGCTGATCGAGCTGCCCGACGCCGCCGAGCGCGACGTCAAGCTGCGCGCCTGGCTCGGGCTGATCCCCTGCCTCTACGCGCGGCTCGAGGACGGGACGCGGGTGCGCCCGAGCTTCGACGCGCGCCAGGTAGGCGAGGACCGGCTCTCCTCGGTCCAGTACCTCAAGTTCGACGTCCACGGCGCGGTGCCGGTGGCGCTCGGCGCAGACCTGCCGGCCCTCACGGCCGAGGCGCTGCTGACGGCGGACCAGCGGGCCGCGCTGGCGGAGGATCTCGCCGGCCCCTGAATGGGCCCTGAAATAGGGGTGGGCCACCTCCGTAGTGCAGGGCATCAGGAGGTTGTCCATGAAGACCATGATCCTCGTCGCCGCCGTCGCCGCCTTTGAGTTCGCCTTCGTCGTCAGCATCGCCACCCCCCCGTCGGGCCCCACCGCCGCCGCGGCCGCGGCCCGGTCGGGCGAGCAGCGGTCGGGCGAACTGGCGCAGCGTGCCGGCGCGCAGCTCCCCTGCACCCCGCCGGGCTAGTGCCCGTTCACCCCCGCGCCGCCGCGGTCGCGTAGACTGCGGCGGTGACGCTCTTCCGGCTCCCGCGGCAGGTCGCCTTCCCCGACCCGCGCCAGGCCGAGCCGGACGGGCTGCTGGCGGTGGGCGGGGACCTCTCGCCCGAGCGGCTGCTGGCCGCCTACGCCGCCGGCATCTTCCCCTGGTACGGCCCCGACAGCCCCATCCTCTGGTGGTCGCCCGATCCCCGGCTGGTGCTCGATCCGGCGCGGCTCCACGTTCCCCGCTCGCTGGCCCGGACCCGCCGCCGGGCCCCATACCGGTTCACCGCCGACGCCGCCTTCGATCGGGTCATCGAGGGCTGCGCCGCCACCGGGCGGCCGGGGCAGGAGGGCACCTGGATCACGCCGGCCATGGCGCTGGCCTACCGGCAGCTCCACGCCCTCGGCTTCGCCCACTCCTTCGAGGCTTGGGAGGGGGAGGCGCTGGCCGGCGGGCTCTACGGCGTGTCGCTGGGGGCGGCCTTCTTCGGCGAGTCGATGTTCGCGCTGCGGCCCGACGCCTCCAAGCTCGCCTTCGTGGAGAGCGTCGACTGGCTGGCCGCGCGCGGGGCCCGGCTCATCGACTGCCAGGTGCGGACCGAGCACCTGGCCCGCTTCGGCGCCGAGGACTGGCCGCGGGAGCGGTTTCTCGAGGCGCTGGCCGAGGCGCTGGCGGCGCCGACCCGGCGCGGGCGCTGGAGCCTGGGCGGGTAGCGGCTCCCCCAAAGAGTCACTCCAAGGAGCGCGACCCGATTGAGGATAAATAAGCACTGGCACCCATCCGGGACCTTCCGTAAGTAATTGAGTTAGATCAATTTACGGCCCGAAGCGGGCCCCACGACGCGCGCACCAGCGGCGGACCGTGCCTGGCCTGCAACGCCACATGAGCGCACTCTTCTCCCCGAAATCCGACGCCCTCCTCAAGCTCGTCCTGGGACTGCTCGCTGGCGGCGCGGTCGCGACCATCGGGAGCCTGCTGCTCTACCAGCGCACGCCCTACGGCGTGAGCCAGGCCGAGCAGATCATCCAGCCGGTGATGTTCGACCACCGGCACCACGTGCAGGACGACCTGATCGACTGCCGCTACTGCCACACCTCGGTGGAGAAGGCGGCGAGCGCCGGCATCCCCTCGACCGAGGCCTGCCTCGCCTGCCACGCCCAGGTCTGGAACAAGAGCCCGCTGCTCGACCAGGTCCGCGCCAGCTGGTTCACCGGCAAGGCCATCCCCTGGACGCGCGTCCACAAGCTCCCTGACTTCGTCTACTTCAACCACGCCATCCACGTGAACAAGGGGATCGGCTGCGCCGACTGCCACGGGCGCGTCGACCAGATGGCCTCGATCGAGCAGGCCCAGCCGCTCAGCATGGGCTGGTGCCTCGACTGCCACAACGACCCGGCGCCCCGCCTGCGGCCGCTGGACCAGATCACCAACATGAAGTGGCAGCCGCCAGCCAACCAGGCCGAGGTCGGGCCGAAGCTGGCCAAGCAGTACGACGTCCACGCGAGAGTGAGCTGCACGACATGCCATCGCTAGGCCTCCCCATCTTCGGACAGTCTCCCGTCACGCCGCAGCCGGCCCAGCGCTGGCGCAGCCTCGCCGAGCGCGACGGCACCGTCGATCCCGCGGCGGGCAACTACCCGGACGGTGAGCAGCCGGCGCCCGAGGGGTTCTCGCGCCGCTCCTTCCTGCAGGTGCTGGGCGCCTCGACGGCGCTGGCCGGCCTCTCCGCCTGCAAGGCGCCGCGCGAGCAGGTGGTCTCCTACGTCAAGCGCCCGGCCGGCGTGACCCCGAGCGTCGCCTCCTACTACGCCTCGGCCGTCTCCCGCGGCGGCTACGGCGTGGGCGTGGTGGTGGAGAGCCACGAGGGGCGCCCCACCAAGATGGAGGGCAACCCGGCCCACCCGGCCAGCCTCGGCGGCGCCGGCCTCCACGAGCTCGGCTCGATCCTCGACCTCTACGATCCCAACCGGCTCTCCGGGATCCGGCACCACGGCCAGCCGGTGGCCTGGAGCGCCTGGCTCGGGGAGCTCCAGGTACTCGCCGGCACGCTGGCCAAGGACGGCGGCGCCCGCCTGCGGGTGCTGGCCGAGCCGACCAGCTCGCCGACCCAGGCCGATCTCCGGGCCCGGCTGCTGGCCCGCTTCCCCAGGGCCCGCGTCGACTCCTGGGGCCCGGTGGCCGACGACGCCGGCCGCGAGGGGACCCGCATCGCCTTCGGCCGCCCCCTCGACGCCGAGCACCGGCTGGTCGGCGCCGACGTCATCCTCTCCCTCGACGCCGACTTCCTCGCCACCGAGGGCGACCACCTGCGCCACGCCCGCGACTTCGCCAGCCGGCGCGGCCAGCCGACCGGGATGAACCGGCTCTACGTGGCCGAGGGCAGCTTCACGGTCACCGGCGGCGCCGCCGACCACCGGCTGCGCATGCGCGCCTCCGAGGTGCTCGGCTTCGGCCGGGCGGTGGCCGCGGCGCTCGCCGCCAACCACGGGCTGGCCCGGCTGGCCCCGCTCGGCGCGCCGCTCACCGGTGAGCGCAGCCGCCAGGCCACCGCGGTGGCCGCCGACCTGGCCCGGGTCCGCGGCCGCGGGCTGGTGCTGGCCGGCCGCCGCCAGCCGGCCGCGCTCCACGCCCTCGCCAGCGCCCTCAACGAGGCGCTCGGCAACGCCGGCGCCACCGTGGTCTACCGCGAGCCGGTGCTGCTCGACGCGGCCAGCGGGCCGGACCGGCTGGCGACCCTGGCCGCCGAGGTCAAGGCCGGGCTGGTCGACACCCTGGTGATCACCGCCTGGAACCCGGTCTACACGGCCCCCGGCGACCTCGACCTGGCCGCGCTGCTGGCCAAGGTCCCCAACGTCATCTACCTGGCCTCGCGCCACGACGAGACCGCCCAGGTGGCCGGCGTGGTGGTGGCCGCCGCCCACCCGCTGGAGAGCTGGGGCGACCTGCGCGGCCGCGACGGCTCGGCCTCGATCGTCCAGCCGCTGCTCTCGCCGCTGGTCGAGTGCGTCACCGAGCTCGACCTGCTCGCCGCCTTCGTCGACCAGGGCCACCTCGGCGCCTGGCGCCTGGTGCGCGAGGCCTGGAAGGTCCGCGCCGGCGGGGCCAGCGCCGGCGGGACCGACGTCTCCGACGCCGGCTTCGACCGGGCCTGGAGCGAGTGGCTCTCGACCGGCCTGGTGGCCACCCCGGGGGCCGCGCCGGTCAAGGCCGCGCTCGACGGGGGACGCGTCGCCACCGCCCTGCAGGCGGTCCCCCCGGCCCGCCCCGGGCTCGAGGCGATGTTCGCCCCCGACGACAAGCTCCTCGACGGCCGCTACGCCGACAACGCCTGGCTGCAGGAGCTGCCGCACCCGGTCTCCAAGCTGACCTGGGACAACGCCGCCAGCCTCTCGCCGGCCACCGCGGCGCGGCTCGGCGTCAAGACCGGCAGCCAGGTGACCCTGACCCTGCGCGGCAAGAGCGTCACCGCCGCGGTGCTGGTGCAGCCCGGCCACGCCGACGAGGCCGTGACCCTGCCGCTCGGCTACGGGCGCGCCGTGGCCGGCCCGGCCGGCGCCGGCGTCGGCTTCAACGCCTACGCGCTGCGCGCCGCCGCCGCCCCCTGGATCGACGGCGGCCTCGAGCTCAAGGCGACCGGCAAGCAGCACGAGCTGGCGCAGACCCAGGAGCACTTCTCCATGGAGGGGCGCTCCATCGCGCTCTCCTACGACGCGGCCAAGCTCGGCGAGGCGGTCCACCAGCTCGAGGAGCTGCGCGGCCCGCAGGAGTCGCTGCTCCCGCTGGTCGACTACGGCAAGGAGGAGTACCGCTGGGGCATGGCCATCGATCTCAGCAAGTGCATCGGCTGTGGGGCCTGCACGCTGGCCTGCCAGGCCGAGAACAACATCCCGGTGGTGGGCAAGGAGCAGGTGCTCAACAGCCGCGAGATGCACTGGCTCCGCGTCGACCGCTACTACGAGGACGTCCACGCCGCCGGCGGCAAGGTCACCGGCGAGGTCGAGACCGTCTCCCAGCCGCTGGCCTGCGTCCACTGCGAGCTGGCCCCCTGCGAGTACGTCTGCCCGGTCAACGCCACCGTCCACTCCGACGAGGGGTTGAACGAGATGGTCTACAACCGCTGCGTCGGCACCCGCTACTGCTCCAACAACTGCGCCTACAAGGTCCGCCGCTTCAACTACCTCGACTACCACCAGGTGGTCTCGCCGCAGCTCAAGATGCTGCAGAACCCCGACGTCACGGTGCGGTCCACCGGCGTGATGGAGAAGTGCAGCTACTGCGTGCACCGCATCGAGCACGCCCGCATCGACGCCCGCGTCGGCGGCCAGAAGATCGGCGGCGACGCGGTGGTCTCGGCCTGCCAGCAGGCCTGCCCGGCCGAGGCCATCGTCTTCGGCAACCTCAACGACCAGGGCTCCAAGGTGGCGCGCATGCAGCAGGGCGAGCGGCGCTACGACCTGCTCCACGAGCTCGGCACCCGCCCGCGCACCGCCTACCTGGCCCGGCTCAAGAACCCGAACCCGGAGCTCGCATGAGCTCGAAGCCCGCCACCGCCGCCGTCCTCGACCCCCTGGAGCCGGTCCCGGTCCTGGTCGGCCGGCCCGACGACCGCGCCCTCACCGAGGGGCTGCTCAAGCCGCTCTACGCCCCGACCACGCGGGGCTGGAAGCTGCTCATCACGCTGCTGGCCGCCGGCATGGGCTTCTGGGTGCTCTCGCTCCTGACCACCCTGGTGGTCGGCATCGGCGCCTGGGGCAACAACATCCCGGTGGCCTGGGCCTTCGACATCACCAACTTCGTCTGGTGGATCGGCATCGGCCACGCCGGCACGCTGATCAGCGCCATCCTGCTGCTCTTCCAGCAGAAGTGGCGCACCTCCATCAACCGCTTCGCCGAGGCCATGACGCTCTTCGCGGTGGCCATGGCCGGCATCTACCCCATCATCCACCTGGGGCGCCCCTGGCTCTTCTGGTGGCTGATGCCGTACCCGGCCACCACCCAGCTCTGGCCCAACTTCAAGAGCGCCCTGCCGTGGGACGTCTTCGCCATCTCCACCTACGCCACCGTCTCCTTCCTCTTCTGGTACATCGGGCTCATCCCCGATCTCGCCACCCTCCGCGACACCGCGCCGACCAGGCTGAAGCGGACCATCTACGGCCTCTTCGCCTTCGGCTGGCGCGGCTCGGCGCGGGCCTGGCAGCACTACCGCATCGGCTACCTGCTGATGGCCGGGCTGGGGACGCCGCTGGTGGTCTCGGTCCACACCATCGTCAGCTTCGACTTCGCCATCTCCCAGCTCCCCGGCTGGCACACCACCATCTTCCCGCCCTACTTCGTGGCCGGCGCCATCTTCTCGGGCTTCGCCATGGTGGTGACGTTGATGATCCCGGCCCGCAAGATCCTCGGGATCGAGGACGTCATCACCATGAAGCACCTCGACAACATGGCCAAGGTGATCCTCGCCACCGGCATGATGGTCTCCTACGGCTACGCCATGGAGCACTTCATGGCCTGGTACAGCGGAAACCCGGACGAGGCCTTCGCCTTCATCAACCGCTGGACCGGCCCCTACGCGCCGGTCTGGTACATGCAGCTCGTCTGCAACGTGCTGGCGCCGCAGGTCTTCTGGTTCCCCTCGCTGCGGGCCAACCTCAAGGTGCTCTTCGTCGTCTCCATCCTCGTCAACATCGGCATGTGGGCGGAGCGCTTCATCATCATCGCCGTCTCCCTGCACCGTGACTTCATCCCGGCCAGCTGGTCGATGTACACGCCCACCTGGGTCGACTGGGGGCTGCTCTTCGGCTCGATGTGCACCTTCGGCGTGCTCTTCCTGCTCTTCCTGCGCTTCCTCCCGGTCATCCCCATCGCCGAGGTCAAGGAGCTGCGCCGCGAGCTCGATCACCTCGACGCCCAGGCGGCCGGCGCCGCTGGCCATGGCCACGGGGGGGGGACGCCGTGAAGCGCTACGTGATCGCCGAGTTCGCCGCCGAGGCCCCGCTGCTGGCCGCCGCCCGCGCCCTCCGGGCCGAGGGGCAGGCCGAGGTCGACCTGCACTCGCCGGTGCCGCTCCACGGCTCCGACGAGGCGCTCGGCTTGAAGAGGTCGATCGTCCCGCGCCTGGCGCTGGTGGCCGGCCTGGTCGGCGCCACCACCGGCTACCTGATGCAGTACGCCATGGTCGGCCTGGCCTGGCCCATCAACGTGGGCGGCCGCCCGCCCCACAGCCCGCCGGCCTTCATCCCGGTCACCTTCGAGCTCGGCATCCTCTTCGCCGCCCTGGCCATCTTCCTCGGCCTCTTCAAGCTCTGGGGCATGCCGCGGCTCCACCACCCGGTCTTCGAGGTGGAGGCCTTCCGCAGCGCCTCGGTCGACGGGCTCTGGCTCTCCACCGCGGTGAGCCCCGACGCCGCCGACGCCACCGCGGCGCGGCTGCGCGCGCTGGGCGCCCGCCAGGTCGAGATCGTGGAGGACGCCTCGTGAACCGCCGCCTCGCCCTCCTGCTCCCCGTGGCGCTGCTGGCCGGCTGCCCGGCCTTCGACCCCATGCAGCGCCAGGCCAAGTACAAGGCCTACCAGTCGAGCGAGTTCCACGCCGACGGCCTGGCCATGCGGACCCCGCCGGCCGGCACCGTCCCCTACGGCTCGGTCGGCGACCCGGCCGTGCAGCGCGGCGTCGGCCCCGACGGCAAGCCGCTGCCGTGCTCGCCGGTGGCCCTCACCCCGCAGCTGCTCAACACCGGCCGCAAGAAGTACGACATCCACTGCGCGCTCTGCCACGGCCTGGTCGGCGACGGCCAGAGCCAGGTGGCGCTCAACATGTCGCTGCGCAAGCCGCCCAGCCTCCACCTCTACCGCGACGTCTCCGACGGCTACCTCTACCAGGTGATCACGCAGGGCTTCGGGCTCATGACCAACTACGCCGCCGAGCTCACCCCCGAGGAGCGCTGGGGCGTGGTCGGCTACGTCCGGGCCCTGCAGCTCTCCCAGCACGCCACCACGGCGCAGGTCCCGGCCGAGAACCTGAAGCAGCTGCAGGGAGATCACCGATGACCGCCACGACGTTCCAGGGCGGCGGGCGCCCCATCGCCATCGCCGGCGCCGTCGGCGTCGCCGGGCTGGCCCTGACCGCGCTGGGCGGGGTCTCCGACCCGCGCCAGGCGCTCGCCTCCTACCTGGTGGCCTTCGTCTACTGGACCGGCATCGCGCTCGGGGCGCTGATCCTGCTGGGGGCGCTCCACGCCGCCAAGGCCCGCTGGCCGGTGGTGCTGCGCCGCTTCCTCGAGACCATCCCCCAGACCCTCCCGCTCTTCGCGCTGCTCTTCATCCCCATCGCCCTGGGGATGCGCCACCTCTTCAGCTGGGTCGACCCCTCCGGCGCCACCGGGGAGCTGCTCCACGCCATCGAGCACAAGCGCCCCTACCTGAACGTGCCGTTCTTCCTCGGCCGCGCCGCCTTCTACTTCACGGTCTGGATCGTGGTGGCCACGCTGCTGCGGCGCTGGAGCATCCGGCAGGACAGCGAGGGCGGCCACCAGCTCACCGCCTGGCAGCGCCGGCTCGGCACCGGGGCGCTGCCCCTGCTGGCGCTGACGCTCTCCTTCGCCTCCTTCGACTGGATGATGTCCCTCGACCCGCGCTTCTTCTCCACCATCTTCGGCGTCTACTGGTTCGCCGGCAGCTTCCTCGGCTGCTTCGCGGTGCTGATCATCGCCACCGCCGCCACCCGCGCCGACCCGGGCCAGTTCGGCCACCGCCTCAACGCCGACCACGTCCACTCGCTGGGGAAGTTCCTGCTGGCCTTCACGGCCTTCTGGGCCTACATCGCCTTCTCGCAGTTCATGCTCATCTGGATCGCCAACATCCCCGAGGAGATCCCCTGGTACGTGGTCCGCACCGGGTCCCCCTGGGGCCGGGTCGGGATCTTCCTGGCCGTCGCCCACTTCGCCATCCCCTTCGCCCTGCTCCTCTCCCGGGAGCTGAAGCGGGACCCGCGCAAGCTGGCGGCGGTGGCCGCCTGGATCCTGCTGGTCCACCTCGTCGACCTGCACTGGGTGATCATGCCGCGCATCCACGAGGCCGGGCCGCACTTCTCCTGGCTCGACCTGACCGCCTTCGTGGGCGTGGGCGGCGTGGCCCTGGCCTTCCTGGTCTTCCGCATGCGTGGCGCCGCCACCGTGCCCGTGCGCGACCCGTATCTCGAGGAGTCGCTGAGGTACCAGCCGCAATGAGCCACCCGCACGACAGCGGCGCGCACCCCCGCGCCGAGAACGACCACGTCGACTCCCGGTCGGTGCTGCTGGTCGGCTTCGGCGCCCTGGCCATCTTCGTGCTGGCCGGGGCCGGCGCCGTGGCCTTCCTCCGGCAGAGCAACGCCACCACCCCGCAGGCCGTGCTCCCCGCCGAGATGGGCCAGGACAAGATCGGCCTGGTCGAGCAGCGGCTCTTCGACGGCAACCTGCGCGGCGCCCGCGACCGGGCCTCGCGCCTCGCCCACCTCGAGGGGTACGGCTGGGTCGACCAGGCGGCCGGGGTGGTCCACATCCCGGTGAGCCGGGCCATGGCGCTGGTCGCCGAGGGCGTGCGCGTCCCGGCCGGGCAGCTGCCGGCTGGGCCGCCGATCGGTGCCGCCAACGGAGGCGTCGACGCCCCGGGCGCCACCCCGGCGCCGGCCACCGCCGCCCCGCCCCCCGCCACCAGGGTCAAGGGAGGGAAGCGCCCGTGACCAGCCCCCTCCGGCTCTCCGTCGCCGCGCTGGCCGGGCTCCTCGCCCTGGCCCAGCCGGCGCGCGCCGACTTCTGGAAGTCGAAGGGGATGGCGGCGACCTCCCCGGTCGACGTCGCCCCGGCCGTGCTCGACGAGGTGCGCGTCGACGAGCAGCTCGGCGCCCAGCTCCCGCTCGACGCCACCTTCACCGACGCCGCCGGCCAGCCGGTCCGGCTCGGCTCCGCCTTCGGGCAGGGCAAGCCGGTGGTGCTGGCGCTGGTCTACTACGACTGCCCCATGCTCTGCGGCCTGATCATGTCGGGGATGGCCCGCGCCCTGCGCGAGAACGGCCTCCAGCTGGGGAAGGACTTCAACGCCCTGACCATCTCCTTCGACCCGACCGAGAAGCCGGCGCTGGCCCGCGAGCGGCAGCGCGGCTACCTGCAGTCGATCGGCCTCACCGAGGACTCGGGCGGCTGGCGCTTCTGGGTCGACCGCGACGGCTCCGCCAAGCGGGTCGCCGACACCGTCGGCTTCCACTACGCCAAGGACGGCGCCACCGGCGAGTGGGCCCACATGGCCTCCATCTTCGTGCTCACCCCCGACGGCAAGGTCTCCCGCTACCTCTACGGCATCGAGTTCCCGGAGAAGGACTTCCGGCTCTCGCTGGTCGAGGCGGCCGGTGGCCGGGTCGGGACCTCCTTCGACAAGCTCATCCTCACCTGCTTCCGCTACGACCCCGCCTCGCGCAAGTACCAGCCCTTCGCCTTCGGCCTGCTGCGCCTCGGCGGCCTCGCCGCCATGGTGGGGCTGGGCGGGCTGATCGCCGGGCTCTACGTGCGCGAGCGCAGGAAGGCGAGGCCGACGGCATGAACGAGCTCCTCCGCAAGCTGCTCTTCCTCCCCACCCAGCTGTCGACGCACGCGCGCGACGTCGACGGGCTCCACTTCTTCGTGGTGGTCACCACCATGGTGGCCGGCCTGGTGATCTTCGCCACCGCGCTCTTCTTCATGATCCGCTACCGGCGGCGCTCGGAGAGCGAGACCACGCCCGAGGTGCAGCCCAAGCACTGGCACGAGTGGGTCTTCGTGGGCGTGCCGCTGGCCTTCTTCCTGCTCTGGTTCGCCATCGGCTACCCGCAGTTCATCGAGACCACCCAGCCGCCGCCGGGCGCCATGGACGTCTTCGTGCAGGGCAAGAAGTGGATGTGGAAGTTCGCCTACCCGGGCGGGCCGTCCTCGCTCGACGTGCTGCGGGTGCCGGCGGGCCGGCCGGTCCGGCTGCTCCTCACCTCCCGCGACGTCATCCACTCCTTCTACGTCCCCGAGCTGCGGCTCAAGCTCGACGCCCTGCCGGGCCGCTACACCCAGACCTGGTTCCAGGCCGAGAAGCCGGGGCGCTACCAGGTCTTCTGCGCCGAGTACTGCGGCCTCTCCCACTCCAACATGTTGGCCGAGCTGGTGGTGCTGGCTCCCGCCGAGTTCGACGCCTGGATCGCCGACCAGCGCCGCGGCGAGGCCCGGTCCCAGGACGCCGCGCTCACCGCCGGGGAGCAGGCCATGCCCGGCTCCTCGATCCTCGAGCAGGGCCGGCGGGTCGCCGCCGACCAGGGCTGCCTCAAGTGCCACTCGGTCGACGGCTCGCGCCACATCGGCCCGACCTTCATCGACCTCTACGGCCGGCAGGAGAAGCTCACCAGCGGCGAGACCGTCGCCGCCGACGAGGCCTACCTGACCCGGTCGATGATGGACCCGGCCGCCCAGCTGGTGGCCGGCTACCAGAACGTCATGCCGAGCTTCCAGGGGCGCATGACGCCCCCTGAGGTCGCGGCCGTCGTCGAGTACATCAAGTCGCTCAAGACCCCGGCCGTCTCCGCCGGGCCTTCGGAGGGCCCGGTCTATGAGCCATCACCTCGAAAGTAACCCGCCCGTGTACGCCGAGCGCAACTACCTCAACAGCCCGGCCACGGGCCTGAAGTCCTGGCTCACCACCGTCGATCACAAGCGGATCGGGGTGATGTTCCTGGTGGCGGCGCTGATCTTCTTCGCGGTCGGCGGCCTCTTCGCGATGCTGATTCGCCTCGAGCTGCTGACCCCCGGGCCGACGGTCATGGACGCCATGACCTACAACCGGATGTTCACGCTGCACGGCGTGGTCATGGTCTTCCTCTTCATGATCCCGGCCATCCCCAGCGGCTTCGGCAACTTCCTGGTGCCCATCATGGTGGGCGCCAAGGACGTGGCCTTCCCGCGGCTCAACCTGCTCAGCTTCTACATCTACCTGCTGGGCGCGGTGGTGGCGCTCTTCGGGATGATCTACGGCGGCGCCGACACCGGCTGGACCTTCTACACGCCCTACTCGACCACCACCACCACCAAGGTGGTGCCCATCCTGCTGGGCGCCTTCATCCTCGGCTTCTCCTCGATCCTGACCGGGCTCAACTTCATCGTCACCACCCACACCCTGCGGGCCCCGGGGATCACCTGGAACAAGCTGCCGCTCTTCGTCTGGTCGATCTACGCCACCAGCATCATCCAGATCCTGGCCACCCCGGTGCTGGGCATGACCCTGCTGCTGGTCGCCATCGAGCACGCCTTCGGCTGGGGCATCTTCGATCCGGCCCGGGGCGGCGACCCGGTGCTCTTCCAGCACTTCTTCTGGTTCTACTCGCACCCGGCCGTCTACATCATGATCCTGCCGGCCATGGCGGTGATCAGCGAGGTGGTCTGCGCCTTCTCGCGCAAGAACATCTACGGCTACAAGGCGGTCGCCTACAGCTCGCTCGGCATCGCCTTCGTCGGCTTCTTCACCTGGGGCCACCACCTCTTCACCTCGGGGCAGTCGGCCTTCAACGCCGGCGTCTTCGGCGTGCTCACCATGTTCGTGGGCATCTTCACCGCCATCAAGGTCTTCAACTGGGTGGCGACCATGTACAAGGGCTCGATCGACTTCAAGACGCCCTTCGTCTACTTCGTCGGCTTCCTCTTCTTCCTCTTCTTCGGCGGCATGACCGGCGTGGCGCTGGGCACGGTCTCGCTCGACATCCACTGGCAGGACACCTACTTCGTGGTGGCCCACTTCCACTTCATCATGGTCGGCTCGACCATCATGGCGTTCCTGGCGGCGCTCCACTACTGGTGGCCGCTGATGACCGGCCGCATGTACAACGAGCGCTGGGGGCTGGTGGGCGCCACCCTGGTGGTGAGCGGCTTCGTCTTCACCTTCCTGCCGCAGTTCCTGCTCGGCAACGAGGGCATGCCGCGCCGGTACTTCAACTACCCGGAGCGCTTCCAGGCCCTCAACGTCGCCTCCACGGCCGGCGCCTCGGTGCTCGGGATCGGCTTCCTGGTCATCCTCGTCTACCTGCTGGTGGCCATGCGGCACGGCCGGATCGCCGGCACCAACCCCTGGGGCTCGCGCGGCTACGAGTGGCTCACCACCTCGCCGCCCCCGTTCGAGAACTTCGACGTGGTGCCGGCCTTCGAGCGCGGGCCGCACGAGTACCACGAGCTGCCGGCCGGCCAGCCGGCCGGGAAGGGGAGCGGCCATGCATAGCGCCGTCGCCCACCACTTCCAGGACCTGGAGAAGCAGGGCCAGGCCCAGCGGCTCGGCATGTGGCTCTTCCTGGCCACCGAGATCCTGCTCTTCACGGCGCTCTTCGCCGCCTACGGCGTCTACCGCTACCTCTACGCCGACGCCTTCTCCCAGGCCTCTCGCGGCCTCGAGACCTGGATGGGCGGCGTCAACACCTTCGTGCTGGTGACCAGCTCCTTCACCGTGGCCATGGGGCTGGACGCCATCGTCAAGGGCAAGAACAGGCTGAGCGCCGCGCTCTTCGGCCTCTCCATCCTCATGGGCTGCGCCTTCATGGTGCTCAAGGGGATCGAGTACCAGCACCACTTCGCCCACGCCGAGCTCCCCGGCCAGTTCTACGGCGGGCCCATCGCCGGCTCGGGCGGCTCGATGTTCTTCGCCCTCTACTTCCTCATCACCGGCCTGCACGCCTTCCACGTGCTGGTGGGGATGACGGTGCTGGGGGTGATCGGGGCCCGCACCTGGCTCGGCAAATACGACGCGGAGTACCACGTGCCGGTCGAGCTGGCTGGCCTCTACTGGCACCTCGTCGACCTGATCTGGATCTTCGTCTTCCCGCTCATCTACCTGATCTGATCATGGAGCCATCGATGTCCGACCACGGCAGCGCCGCCGCCCCACACGCCCACTCGCACGCCGGGCGCTACGTGGTGGTCTGGGTGGCGCTCATGGCCCTCACCGGGCTCACCTGGGGGCTCTCCACCGTCCACGTCGCCGGCTTCGCCGGCGTGGCGCTGGCGCTCGCCATCGCCATCGTCAAGGGGGCGCTGGTGGCGCTCTTCTTCATGCACCTCTGGGACCAGTCCGGCGTCAACCGGCTGGTGCTGGTCACCTCGCTCATCTTCGTGGCGCTGCTCATCGCCCTGCCGCTGCTCGACAATGCCACCCGCTTCCCGCTGGCCAACCCGCCCGACGCCGAGACGGCGCCGCAGCGGATCCGCGACGCCATCCTCAACGAGGCGCCGCGGACCCCGGCCCACGCCGCGCCGGCGAAGCACTAGACGACCGCTGGTGATTCGGAAACATTGGACCGGAGGCCCGTCGGTTCGGTGCGCCTTTCCTCCCGTCGGCGCCGCCGCGGCCCCGGCGGTACGGGTCCGCTTCGGCCGCTGTGCTGCGCCGCGCCACGAGGTCCTGATCGGCCTGCGTCGCGCGGCCAGGGTACGAAGGTGGGCGGCTTGGCTGCGCCGCCAGGGGATCGAGGGCGCGCCGGGCGGTCAGTTGCTCCATGGC
>JANMRY010000201.1:0-25295 GCA_031388695.1 Anaeromyxobacter sp.
CGGGCGCCGCCCCGGCCGCGACCGCCGCCCCGGCGGCGCCGCCCCGGCCGGCCATCGACCCGCGCACCCAGCGCCCCACCTCGACGCAGGCGGTGCTCATCTCCCGCCCGCTCATCCCGGTCCGGCGGGTCACGCCGCCGACCGGCGCCGGCGGCCGCTTCCCGGCCGCGCCCGGGCCCCGCGCCCTCGGCGAGGTCCGCGAGCTCAAGGTGGTGCCCGGCTCGCTCGGCCGCGAGCGCGAGTTCATCGACGTCAGCCGCGACAAGAACGCCAAGAACAAGCGGACCGCGGGGCGCCCCTCCGAGGAGGCCGCCAAGACGCTCAACCCGAAGGAGCTGCTGACGGCAGCCATGCAGGACCGCACCTACGTGCCGGTCCGCGGCAAGAAGAAGAAGCCGACCAAGAAGGGGGCGAAGACGCAGGTGACCGAGCGCGCCGAGCACAAGAAGGTCATCCGCATCGAGGAGTCGATCTCGGTCTCCGGCCTCTCCCAGGCCATGGGCGTCAAGGCCTCCGACCTGATCCGCAAGCTGATGGCGGCCGGCAAGATGGTCACCATCAACGCGCTCATCGACGCCGAGACCGCGGCGCTGCTGGCCGTCGATTTCGGCTTCACGGTGGAGAAGCAGGGCTTCGAGGTCGAGGAGTACATCCCCGAGATCGAGGTCGACGAGTCGAAGCTGGTCAACCGCCCGCCGGTGGTCACGGTCATGGGCCACGTCGACCACGGCAAGACCTCGCTGCTCGACGCCATCCGCCAGGCCGACGTGGCCGCCGGCGAGAAGGGCGGCATCACCCAGCACATCGGCGCCTACTCGGTGCAGACCTCCCACGGCCCCATCACCTTCCTCGACACGCCCGGCCACGAGGCCTTCACGGCCATGCGCGAGCGCGGCGCCAAGGTCACCGACCTGGTGGTGCTGGTGGTGGCGGCCGACGACGGCGTCATGCCCCAGACCATCGAGGCCATCAAGCACGCCAAGTCGGCCGGGGTCACCATCCTGGTGGCCATCAACAAGATCGACAAGCCGGGCTCGCAGCCCGAGCGGGTCATGCAGCAGCTCACCGAGTACGAGCTGGTCGGGGAGCAGTGGGGCGGCACCACCATCATGATGCCGGTCTCGGCCCGCACCAAGCAGGGGCTCCCCGAGCTGCTCGAGTACATCGCGCTGCAGGCCGAGGTGCTCGACCTCAAGTCCAACCCCGAGATGCTCGCCACCGGCGTGGTCATCGAGGCCAAGCTGGAGAAGGGGCGCGGCCCGGTGGCCACGGTGCTGGTGCAGGAGGGGACGCTGCGCATCGGCGACGCCCTGGTGACCGGCTCCGAGTACGGCAAGGTCCGCGCCATGATGAACGAGCGCGGCGAGCTGGTGAAGGAGGACGGCCCGGGCTTCCCGGTCGAGGTGCTCGGCCTCTCCGGCGTGCCGACGGCCGGCGACGAGTTCGACGTGGTCGAGGACGAGAAGGCCGCCAAGGAGGTGGCCACCCACCGCGCCGAGAAGTCGCGCAACAAGGCCATGTCGTCGGTCAAGCGCGCCACCCTCGAGGACCTCTTCTCCAAGGGCAAGGCCAGCACCGCCAAGGCCCTCAACGTGGTCGTCAAGGCCGACGTGCAGGGCTCCTCCGAGGCGGTGCGCCAGGCCCTGGAGAAGTGCGCCACCAAGAAGGTGGGCGTGCGGGTGCTCGACAGCGGGGTCGGCAACATCACCGAGTCCGACGTGCTCACCGCCGCGGCCGGCAAGGCCATCATCGTCGGGTTCCACACCAAGCCCGAGACCAAGGTCGAGCAGATCGCCAGCCAGCAGGGTGTCCGCATCCTGCTCTTCGACATCATCTACGAGGCGGTCGACACCATCCGCCTGGAGATGGCGACGCTGCTGCCGCCCATCATCAAGGAGAAGCCGCTCGGCAAGGCCGAGGTCCGCCAGGTCTTCACGATCACCAAGGTCGGCACCATCGCCGGCTCGGCGGTCTCCGAGGGGGTCATCAAGCGCAACCACCACGGCCGCGTCATGCGCGACAAGAAGCCGGTCCACACCGGCAAGATCGTCTCGCTCAAGCGGCTCAAGGACGACGTCCGCGAGGTGCTGGCCCCGCTCGAGTGCGGCATCGGCATCGAGAACTTCTCCGACTTCAAGTCGGGCGACTTCATCGAGTGCTACGAGCTCGAGGAGATCCGCCAGTCGATCGACTAGGGGCGCGGCGCCGTCCCGGGAAGGGGCGGCGCGGCGGGCCGGTCGGTGCCGACGTCAGCGGGAGGGCTCATGGGCAAGGGACACGACAGGCCGGCGCAGGTGGCCAGCGAGTTCGCGCGCCAGCTCGGCGCGATGCTGACCCGCGGTGGCCTGAAGGACCCGCGCATCACCGGGCTGGTCACCGTCACCGGCGCCAAGATGGGCCCGGACCTGAAGGACATCACCGTCTACCTCTCGATCATGGGGGACGAGCCGGTGAAGAAGGCGACGCTGGAGGGGCTGCGGGCGGCCTGCCCGTACCTGCAGGGCGAGGTGAGCCGCGCCCTCGGCCTTCGCCACACCCCGCACATGCGGATCGTCTACGACGAGTCGGTGGAGCGCGGCGATCGGATCGACCAGCTGCTGCGCGAGGCCCGCGCCCGCGGCGCCGCCCCGGACGCCACGCCGGACGCCACGCCGGACGTCACGCCGGACGTCACGCCGGACGCCACGCCGGACGGCGCCCCGGGCGGCGAAGGCGAGAAGTAGCGCCCCGCCCGGCCCCGTGACCGGGCCGGCGCGGCGCGCCCCCGACCATGCACGGCCTCCTCCTCGTCGACAAGCCGGCCGGCCCGACCTCGCACGACGTGGTCCACCGGCTGCGCCGCGCCCTCGGCACCAAGGACGCCGGCCACACCGGCACGCTCGACCCGGCCGCCACCGGCCTGCTGGCCATCTGCCTCGGCGACGCCCTCAAGCTGCAGCGCTGGCTCGCCGACGGCGACAAGGCCTACCTGGCCACCGTCGCCTTCGGCGCCTCCACCAGCACCGAGGACGCCGAGGGGACGATCGTCGAGCGCGGCGACCCGGCCGGCCTCACCGAGGCGGCGCTGCGGGCGGCGCTCCCGGCCCTGACCGGCGAGATCGACCAGGTGCCGCCCATGTACTCGGCGGTCCGCGTCGACGGCCGCCGGCTCCACGAGGCGGCCCGGGCCGGCGAGACGGTGGCGCGCGAGCCGCGCCGGGTCACGGTCCACGCCCTCGACCTCGGCCCGCTCGGGCCGGTCGAGGCCGACGGGCTGCGTCGCGTCGCGCTGGGGGTCCGCTGCGGCAAGGGGACCTTCGTGCGGACGCTGGCGGCCGACCTGGGGCGGGCCGTCGGCGTCCCGGCCCACCTCTGCGCCCTGCGCCGGACCGTGGCCGGCCCCTTCAAGCTCGACGACGCGCTCCCGCTCGAGGCGCTGGAGCGGCTCGCCAAGGAGGACCGGGCGGCGCTGCTCTCCCGGATCATCCCGCCGGCCGAGGCGGTCGCCTTCTTCACGCGGCTCGACGTCGACATGAACGGCGCCATCGCCCTCTCGCGGGGGCGGCAGCTCTCCCGCCCCGGTGAGCCGGACGGGCTGCGCCGGGTGGTCGGGCCGGACGGCGCGCTGGTGGCCGTCGGCGAGGTGCAGGACGGCCGGCTGCGGCCGGTGCGGGTCATCTCCGCGCCGCTGCTGCCGCCCGCGCCGGGCGGAACGCGCCCCCGCTGACGTTCGCCTGCGGCAGCGCCCCGGTGAACGGGATCGCCACGACGTAGGGCTTCTGGGCGGCGGCGGGCCTGGTCACCGGTCCCCCAGGAGACCACGCTGCGCGCCATGGTGACCATCGGGGGCCAGGTAGGGCTTGCGGGCCCATCGAGAGCCTGATAATGAGAACCATTATCAAGATGCCGAAGACCCATCCAACCCCGCTGCACCAGGCGGCGCCCTCCCCCCGGCGCCGGACAACCGGAAGGAACGACCGAGACATGACCACGATTCTCAGGATGACCCTGGCCGCCATCGCCGTGCTGGCCCTGCTGTTCCACCCCTTCGTCCTGGCCGAAGAGCCGGCCGCCGCGGCGACCCCCGCGCCCCTCGCCGCGCCCGCCACCGCCGGGCCCATCGCCGGGCCCATCGCCTCGCCGGGCGCCGCGCCCGCCACCCAGGGCGACGTCCAGGCGCTCGCCGAGGAGATCCGGCGGCTCAAGCTGGAGATCGGGCTCCGCGACGTCGAGTACCAGACCTACGGCGCCATGGGGCCAGCCGCGTCCAAGGTCTACTTCGCCCCCAAGGGGCTCTCCATCGGCGGCTACGGCGAGGTCACCTACAAGAACATGCTGAAGGGCAAGGGCGACCAGAGCGATCTGTACCGGCTGGTGGTCTACCTGGGCTACCGCTTCAGCGACCGGCTGGTCTTCAACTCCGAGGTCGAGTTCGAGCACGGCGGCGAGGAGACCGCCGTGGAGTTCGCCTACCTCGACTACCGCCTCTCCGAGGCGCTGCAGTTCCGGGTCGGCAACGTCCTGGTGCCGGTCGGAATGGTCAACGAGCTCCACGAGCCGCCCTTCTTCAATGGCGTCTTCCGGCCGGACCTGGAGCGCAACCTCATCCCGGCCACCTGGAGCGAGAACGGCCTCGGCGTCCACGGCTCGCTGGGGACGGTGCGCTACCAGGCGTACCTCCTCACCGCGCTCGACGCGACCAACGCCGGCAGCCCCCTGTCCAAGGGGTCCTGGGTGCGCAACGCCCGCAGCGGCGGCGCGCTGTCGCGCTCCAACACCTTCGCCGGGGTGCTGGCGGTGGCCTGGGACGGCGGGCCGGTCTCGCTGGGCGGCTCCCTCTACCGCGGCCGGGCCGGCCAGGGTGAGCCTGGCGTGGACGCCGACGTGACGCTGGCGGAGCTGCACGGGCGGGCCTCCTGGCGTGGGCTGGCCGCCAAGGCCATCTACGCGGTGGGGACCCTGTCGGACTCGGACCTGGTGGCGGCCTCGCCCGGCCAGGTCATCGGCTCCCGGGTCGCCGGGGGCTACGGCGAGCTGGCCTATGACGTCCTGGCGCTCCTCGCGCCCGGCGGCGAGGCGCAGCTCTCGCCCTTCGTCCGCTACGAGGCCTACGACCTCAACGACAAGGTCGCCTCGAGCCAGGTGCGCGACCCGTCCGTCGACGTGACCATCTGGACGGCCGGCCTCATCTGGAAGCCCCTGGCGACGGTGGCCCTCAAGGCAGACTGGCAGCGCAAGGAGAGCCGGGGCCCAGGCAGCGCCGCCGACCAGGTCAACCTGGGCATGGGCTTCGTGTTCTAGTGGGCTGGACATGGCCGCCATCCTGACCGCCTCCCTCGCCCTGCTCCTGGCCGCGCCGCCGGCCATCGGCGCCGACGAGCAGATCGTCCGCGGGCTCCTCCCCGAGGCCGACCTCGTCGAGGCCAGGGACGTGCTGCTCACGTCCGAGATGGTGACCCGCATCGAGCGACTGGCCCGGACCCGCGTCCGGGAGCGGCTGGTCACCTTCTACACGGCGCGGCGCGCCGGCCGGGTGGTGGGCTACGCCGCGATCCAGGCCCACGTCGTCCGCACCAAGCGTGAGACCCTGGCGCTGGCCTTCGAGGCCGACGGCCGCATCCGGCGCATCAGCATCCTGGCGTTCCTGGAGCCGCCGGAGTACCGGCCGCCCGACCGCTGGCTGGCCCAGTTCGAGGGCAAGGGGACGGCCGACCGGCTGGCGGTCGGCGACGACATCGCGCCCATCACCGGCGCCACGCTCTCGGCGCGGGGCATCGCCGAGCAAGCCCGCTGGCTGCTGGCCGCGCTCCAGCAGGCCAGGGAGGCGCGGCCGTGAAGGTCCTCGTCGATCCCAGCGCCACGCGGGTGGCCCGGGCCCGGCCGCCGGTGCGGGCCTTCCTGGGCTTCGCCCTGCTGGCCGTGGCGGCGCTCCTGCTGCAGCGGGCCAGCGGCGGCCTGCTGGCGCCCTCAGAGGTGGAGCTCCACTACCTCGGCGCCGCGCCAGGCGAGGGGCTGCCGCGCGCCGCCCTGTGGGAGGAGCTCCACGCGGGGGCCTTCCTGCATGGCTTCGTCCTCTTCATGCTGGGGGCGCTCCTGCCCCTGTGCCGCCTCCGGCCCGCGGCACGCTCGGCGCTCTTCCCGGCCTCGGTGGTCGCGGCGCTGGCCGACCTGGCCGCGCCATTCCTGGTGGTGGGGTTCGGCGGTGGCGGGGCCCTGCGGGTCGCCACCACCGTCCTGGTGGGCGTGGTGCTCCCGGCCACCATCGTGACCGTCTTCGCCACCCTCGGGCCGGGCGCGGCCGCCACGGAGGAGCGGGCCGATGGGTGAGCCGGGCCTCCCCGCGGCGCAGCGCGCACCGGCCCTGGTCTTCGCGGGGTTCCTGCTGCTCATGGCCGCCTCCGGCGCCGTCCTCTTCGTCGAGAAGGTCGGCCTCGGCGCCGCCCAGGTGCGCGAGTTCTACCTCGGCTCGCCGGCCCGCTTCACCTCGCCGCGCTCCCTGGTCGGGCTGCTCGAGATCGCGGTGCCCCACCTGGTGGCCATCCCGCTGGTGCTCTTCGCCGTCATCCACGTGGTGGCCGCCGCCGGACGCCTCGGGCCGCGCCTCCTCGGCTGGCTGGCCGGTGCCTCGTTCGCCGTCGCGTTGGCCGGGGTGGCCGCGGGCTTCGGGGTCCGCTACCTGGCTCCGGGGCTGGCCTGGGGCAAGGTCGTCGCCTTCCTCGGATTCGAGGTGGTGCTGGTGGCCTGGGCGGTGCTCCTGGCAGCGGTCGCCTGGCCCGCGCCGGGTGCGGCCTCAACGAGGGGGCGGGGCGGGGCGCAGCCTGGCGACCAGGCCAGCCGTGCCCTGGACCCGCCCTTCGGCATCGACCAGCAGCGCCTCGGCTCCGGCGGCGGAGGCGAGCCGGAGGCCCTCCGCGCCGCCCTCGACCATCACCGCCTTGGATAGGATCTCGGCCTCCACGCCGGTCGCGGCCAGGATGCTGACCGAGCGGACCCCTCCGGCGGGTCGGCACGTCCGGGGGTCGATGACGTGGTGGAGGCGCCGGCCTCGCTCCTCGAAGTAGTGCTCCGAGTCCGCCGACGTCGAGAAGGCGCGGTCCTCGACGTCCAGGCTCGCCACGGCGTCGAGCACGCCTTCACGGGGGGATCGCACCGCGACGCTCCAGGGGACCTCGCCACGGCGGCCGCTCACGAAGAGGTCGCCTCCCGCCTGCACCAGGAAGTTCCTGAACCCCATGGCACGGAGCGCGCCCGCCGCCCGGTCGACCGCCCAGCCCTTGGCGATCCCGCCCAGGCCCACCCGCATCCCCGGCAGGGCCAGCCGGGCCCGGCACCCGCCGGCGGAAGGGGAGAGCTCCAGGTGGCGGTGGCCCACCAGGCGGCAGCGGGCGGCCAGGACGGCCTCCGGCGGCGCCACGGCCTGGGTGCCGTCGAAGCGCCACAGGTCGGAGAGCGCGGCCCAGGTCGGGTCGAAGCGCCCGCCGGTCCGCTCGGCACCCTGCTTGGCCAGCGAGAGCACCTGGCAGAGGTCCTCGGGCAGGTCGACCCAGCCCTGGCCGGCCCTGGCGTTGAGGGTCGAGAGGGGCGACTCCGGGCGCCACTCGTTCATGACCCGATCGACCCGTTCGAAGATCGCGAAGGCGGCCTCGATCCCCGCGGCCGCGGCGCCGGGGGCGACGCCGGCCAGCGTGACCGTGCAGAGCGTCCCCATGACCGGGCGGGACTCGGTGACCACCGCCGGACCGGCGAGGAAGAGGAGTGCGGCGAGCAGGTTCACGCTAGGGCTTCGCGGGCCCCGCCGCCGCCAGCGCGCCGCCGGCCAGCTTGGCCGCCTTCAGCTCCGCCTGGCGCGAGAGGTCGATCGACTCGGCCAGGATCCGCGCCATCTCCTGCGGGGCGTGGAAGCCCATCGAGTTCTCGGCCGCCACCAGGTCGAGCCGCCACTGCGCCGCCCGCTGCAGCTCGCCCAGCTCCTTGATGGCCGGCGTCTTCTCCACCACCTCGCGCCACATGGTCAGCAGGTTGCCCTTGGTCTCGGCCGCCAGCCGCTTCCCCTGCTCCTCGGCGCTCGCCTTCCGATAGGGCTCCTGCTTCTCCAGCGTGGCGCGCGCCTTGGCGGCCGCCGCGGCCCGGTGGCGCTCGTCGAAGGGCTTCCGCACCGCCACGATGGCGTCGATCATCGCCACCGCCGCGACCCCGGCCCGCGACATCAGCGCGAAGTGGCGGTCCTGGATCTGCTCGACCCGCGCCCTGATCTCCTGGTCGTCATAGCTGTGGCAGCTGCCGCAGGCGACGCTCGGCTGCAGCAGCGGGCTGCGCACCCAGTGGTCCGAGAACTCCTTGCCGTCGACCTTCTTCGTCGGCATGTGGCAGTCGGCGCAGCCCACGCCGCTCCGCGCGTGGATCCCCTGGCTCCACATCTCGAACTCGGGGTGCTGGGCCTTGAGCAGCTCCATGCCGGTCTCGGCGTGGGTCCAGTCCTTGAAGCGCTTCCCCTGCACCTGGAGGCCGTCGTAGAGGTGCTCCATCTGCTCCATCTTGAGCCCCTCGCCCCAGGGGAAGAAGATGGTGGTCCCCTTGCCGCAGAAGTACTCGACGTGGCACTGGCCGCAGGCCAGCGAGCGCTTCTCCTGCTTGCTGGCGTCGCGGTTGGGATCGTAGGCCACGGCCCGCGAGCCCTTGCGCCAGGCCTCGACGCTGGGCAGGTGCGGGACGGCGGCGCTGGAGGCGGCCAGCTTCTGCATGCCGGTGATGAAGCCGGGGCGGGTCACCCGGAGCTCCATCGACTTCGGGTCGTGGCAGTCGACGCAGGAGACCGGGTGGATCTTGCCGGTGATCCCCGAGAGCATCTTGTGGGCGTCCCAGTAGCCCATCTCGCCCACCTTGGCGAGGCCGGCCTGGAGCTGCTCGGCCTCGGGGGCCTTGGGCAGCGCCTCCTTCCCGAGGGCGCGGTAGAGCGGCATGATCGAGGCGTGGCAGTGGAGGCAGTTGCCCGACTGCTTCCCCTCGGCCGGGAGGTTGCGCCTGGTGTTCTCCTGGTCCTGGAGCGCGTAGGCGTGACCGCGCCGGTCGCGGAAGTCGACGGCGAAGAGGTAGCCGGCGAAGATCCGCGTCAGCCAGGGGTCGCGCTCCGCCTTCTGCAGCGGGACCGCCCCCTCGGCGCCGCCGCTCCAGCCGCCGTACCTGGTCTGGGTCTTCTCGGCGGTCTGCTTGTACCCCTGGTACTGCAGCGGCCAGCTCGGCCCCCAGGCGGCCGGGTCGACGTCGTTCTCACCCAGCGTCGACGGGGCAGGCTTGGCGGCGGACGCGGCCTTGGGCGTGGCCTTGGGCGAAACCTTGGGCGAGGCCGAGGCCGGGGCGGTCGCCGGCGCGGCGGCGAGGGCGGTGGTGGCGAAGCCGGCCGCGGCGAGGAGGGCGGCGAGGCGGGCGAGCGGGCGGGACGGCTGGGTCACTCGGTTCATTCGTTGCTCCCTTGGTCGGTCTGCGGTTCGCCGCGGAGGTCGGCGACCGTGGTCTTCTGCAGGAACTGCTGGTAGGCGTCGTTGACGCCGCCCCACGAGGTGTGGGCGGCGCAGGCCCCGGTGTTGCGGCAGGGGCGGTCGGGGCGGAGCAGGCAGCCCGAGTCGGCCCGCTTCCCTTCGAAGGGGGCGACCACCTCCTGCAGCCGGATCCGCTCGGCGGGGCGGGCCAGCCGGTAGCCCCCCTTGGCCCCACGGGTGGCGGCCAGGATGCCGCTGCGGGCCAGCGTGGCCAGCACCTTCGCGAGGTAATCGGGGGGGATCTCGAGCCTGCGGGAGAGGTCGCGGCCGAGGACGGCGCCGCCGTCGGCGTGGGCCGCCAGCCAGGCGACCGCGCGCAGGGCGTGGGTGGTGGAGGCGGAGAGCTTCATGCGGCCCCTTGCAGTGCCGGCCGCTCGGTGAGGCGCGCCGGGCTCGGAGTATAGTGGATATACAACTCCATAATTACCAGAGTCAAGCGGCGGCGGCGCCGGCCCCGTCCCGGGACGTTGACACCTGACCCTCCGGTGACATAAACAGCCGGCTTCACGGCCGTTCACGGCCGCTCGCGGCGCACGCCTTCGCCCCCGCGGCGGTGACCGGTCCTCCCGAAAGGAAGTCCATATGGCGATGGTGCAGGAGAAGAAGAACGAGCTGGTCCAGAAGTACCGTCAGCACGAGAAGGACACCGGCTCGCCCGAGGTCCAGGTGGCGCTCCTCTCGGAGCGGATCAACTACCTGACCGAGCACTTCAAGACCCACAAGAAGGACCACCACAGCCGGCGCGGGCTGCTCAAGCTCGTCGGCCAGCGGCGGCGGCTCCTCGACTACCTCCGCAAGGTCGACCAGAACCGCTACAAGGTGCTGATCGAGAGCGTCGGTATCCGCAAGTAGTCTCGTGCCGTGCAGCGCCCCGTGCCGGTCTGGACGGGGCGCTCGCGCTTCCGGCCTGGAGTGGCCGGCGGCGCAAGCGCAGTCCAACCACGAAGTCCAACCACGAAGTCCAACCATGGGCCTCGGGGATCCTGCAGGCGCCTCCGTTTCCGACTCGGCCGCCTCTCGAAGCGAGAGGGGGCGAAGTGAGGAACAGAGGCACCTCTTCCAAGGCCCCCCGGCGCCCGCGAACGAAAGGTGCACATGACTCCGTTCCAGGTCACCGCCCGCGTGGGCGACAAGGACATCATCCTCGAGACCGGCAAGGTCGCCAAGCAGGCCCACGGCTCCATCTGGGCCCGCTGCGGCGAGTCGATCGTGCTGATCACCGTGGTCTCGGCGGCCGAGAAGAAGGAGGGGATCGACTTCTTCCCCCTCACCGTCGACTACCAGGAGAAGCTCTACGCCGCCGGCCGCATCCCCGGCAGCTACTTCAAGCGCGAGGGGCGCCTCACCGAGCGCGAGACCCTCACCTCGCGCATCATCGACCGCTCCTGCCGCCCGCTCTTCCCCGAGGGCTACGCCAACGAGACGCAGATCATCGCCACGGTGGTCTCCTTCGACCAGGAGAACGACACCGACGTGCTGGCCCTGACCGGCGCCTCGGCGGCCCTGCAGTGCTCCGACGTCCCCTTCGGCGGCCCGTTCGCCGGCGTCCGCGTCGGCCGCGTCAACGGCGTCTTCGTCGCCAACCCGACCCTGGCCCAGCGCGCCGAGGCCGACCTCGACGTCATCATGGCCGCCACTCGCGATGCCATCACCATGGTGGAGGGCGGCGCCCGCGAGGTCAGCGAGGCCGTCATGATCGACGCCCTGCTCTTCGGCCACGCCGCCGCGCAGGTGCAGATCGATGCCCAGCTCGAGCTCCACAAGAAGTCGGGCAACAAGCAGAAGAAGTCCTTCGAGCCCCCCAAGGTCGACGAGGACCTCAAGGCCAAGGTCAAGTCGCTGACCTGGGAGAAGACCCGCGAGGCCTACAGCCGCAACGAGAAGCACGATCGCTACGGCCGGCTCTCCGAGATCAAGAAGGAGCTGCTGGCGGCGCTCAAGGCCGAGGCCGCCGGCGACGCCGCCAGGCTGGCCAACCTGGCCCTGCGCGAGAAGGAGATCAAGGGCTACTACGAGGACGTCAAGTACGAGTACATGCGGAAGATGATCACCGACGAGGGCAAGCGGATCGGCGGGCGCGGCCCGGCCGACATCCGCCAGATCTGGTGCGAGGTGGGGCTGCTGCCCCGCGTCCACGGCTCGGCCCTCTTCACCCGCGGCGAGACCCAGGCCCTGGTGGGCGCCACCCTCGGCACCGCCACCGATGACCAGCGCATCGAGGGGCTGACCGGCATGACCTACAAGCGGTTCATGCTCCACTACAACTTCCCGCCCTTCTCGGTGGGCGAGGCCAAGTTCCTGCGCGGCCCCGGCCGGCGCGAGATCGGCCACGGCGTGCTTGCCGAGCGCGCCCTCAAGGCGGTCATCCCCGAGGACGCCGCCACCTGGCCCTACGTGATCCGGCTGGTCTCCGACATCATGGAGTCGAACGGCTCCTCCTCGATGGCCTCGGTCTGCGGCGGCTGCCTGGCGCTGATGGACGCCGGCGTGCCCATCAAGGCCCCGGTGGCCGGCATCGCCATGGGGCTGATCAAGGAGGGCGACAAGATCGCCATCCTCTCCGACATCCTCGGCGACGAGGATCACCTCGGCGACATGGACTTCAAGGTCTGCGGCACCGACGCCGGCATCACCTCGATCCAGATGGACATCAAGATCTCCGGCGTCAGCCGCGAGATCCTGGAGAAGGCCCTCAACCAGGCCGCCGTGGGGCGCAAGCACATCCTCGCCGAGATGAAGAAGGCCATCGCCGCCCCGCGCGGTGACGTCAGCAAGTACGCGCCGCGCATCACCACCATCAAGATCCGGCAGGAGTTCATCAAGAACGTCATCGGGCCGGGCGGCAAGGTCATCAAGGACATGACCGCCCGCACCGGGTGCGCCATCAACGTCGCCGACGACGGCACCATCTCGATCGCCAGCTCCGACCCGGTCAAGGTCGAGGCGGCCATCAAGATGATCAAGAACCTCACGGCCGAGGCCGAGGTCGGCAAGATCTACACCGGCACCGTCCGCAAGATCGTCGAGTTCGGCGCCTTCGTGGAGATCTTCCCGGGCACCGACGGCCTGGTCCACATCTCCGAGCTCTCCGACAAGCGCGTCAAGGCGGTCTCCGACGTGCTGGCCGAGGGCGACGAGGTGATGGTCAAGGTCATCTCGGTCGACCGCGCCGGCAAGATCCGGCTCTCCCGCAAGGAGGCGCTGGCCGAGGTGTCTGGCAAGCCGGCGGTGCCGGCCGGCGAGCCCACCAAGGCCTAGCGGCCGTGGCCATGGCCCGGCGGGCGCCCTCCCCGGGCCCCGGCGCGCCGCGGCGGCTTCACCCCGGGGCGGCGGCCGAGCAGGCGCCGCCCCGCTTCGCTTCGAGCGAGGACCAGATGGCCGGGACGCTGCTGCTGAAGGTGACGAGGGTGGGCGGGCGCGGGCCGGCGCTGCTGCTGCCGCGCTACGAGTCGGCCCACGCCGCGGGGCTCGACCTGCGGGCCGACGAGCCGGTGGCGCTCGCCCCCGGGGAGCGGGCGCTGGTGCCCACCGGGCTCTCCCTGGAGATCCCGACGGGCCACGAGGGGCAGGTGCGCCCCCGCTCCGGGCTGGCGGCCCGTCACGGGGTGACCATCCTCAACGCCCCGGGGACCATCGACTCGGACTATCGTGGCGAGGTGAAGGTGATCCTGGTGAACCTGGGGCAGGAGCCGGTGCGGTTCGAGCGGGGCGAGCGGATCGCCCAGCTGGTGGTGGCGCCGGTGATCCGGGTGGAGCTGCAGGTGGCGGAGGCGCTCGGCGAGACCGGGCGCGGCGCCGGCGGCTTCGGCTCGACCGGGCAGTGACGACCGGGCAGTGACGACGCAGGAGGAGACGACATGATCCCGCGCTACACCCGCGCCGAGATGGGGCGCATCTGGACCAGCGAGCGGCGCTACCGCATCTGGCTCGACGTGGAGCTGCTGGCCTGCGAGGCGATGGTGGGGCTCGGCGAGGTGCCGGCCGCCGACCACGCCGCGCTCCGCGCCGTCTTCGATGGCTACCAGCTGACCGCCGCCGACGTGGCCCGCATCGAGGAGATCGAGAAGACGGTCAAGCACGACGTCATCGCCTTCCTCACCTGGGCCGAGGAGAAGGGCGGCGCGGCGGCGCGCCACCTCCACAAGGGCATGACCTCCTCCGACGTCCTCGACACCACGCTGGCGGTCCAGCTGGCCGAGGCCACGACGCTGCTGCTCTCCGGCATCGACCGGGTGCTGGCGGCCGTCAAGCGGCGGGCCCTGGAGCACAAGCTCACCCCCATGGTCGGCCGCAGCCACGGCATCCACGCCGAGCCGATCACCTTCGGCCTCAAGCTGGCCGGCTGGTACGACGCCTGGTCGCGGCGCCGCGCCGCGCTGGTGGCGGCCGGCAAGATCGTGGCGGTCGGCAAGATCTCCGGCGCCGTCGGCACCTTCGCCAACGTCGACCCGCGCGTCGAGGCCCACGTCATGAAGGCGCTGGGCCTGGCCGGGGCCGAGGGGGCGGCCACCCAGGTGGTCAACCGCGACCGGCACGCCGAGTACTTCGCGGCGCTGGCCCTCTGCGGGGCGACGCTGGAGCAGCACGCCACCGAGGTGCGCCACCTGCAGCGGACCGAGGTGCGCGAGGCCGAGGAGCCGTTCACGGCCGGGCAGAAGGGCTCGTCGGCCATGCCCCACAAGCGCAACCCCATCCTCTCGGAGAACCTGACCGGCATGTCGCGGCTGCTGCGCGGCTGGGCGCTGGCGGCCCTCGAGGACGTGGCGCTCTGGCACGAGCGCGACATCAGCCACTCCTCGGTGGAGCGGGTCATCGGGCCCGACGCCACCATCGCCCTCGACTTCTCGCTGCAGCGCTTCGCCGGGATGATCGAGAACCTGCGCGTCTACCCGGCCCGCATGCAGGAGAACCTCGACCAGACCGGCGGCCTCTACGAGGCCCAGCGGGTGCTGCTGGCGCTGGTGGAGAAGGGGGTGGCCCGGCAGCAGGGCTACGTCTTCGTGCAGCGCAACGCCATGAAGGTCTGGGAGGAGAAGGTCGACTTCCGCACCGCGCTCAAGGCCGACCCGGAGGTCTCGAAGCTGCTCACCGCGGCCGAGATCGACGCCTGCTTCGCGCTCGGGTACCACCTGAAGCACGTCGACACCATCTTCGCGCGGGTGTTCGGGAGCTGACGGCCCGCGGGTGGTGCGGGCGGCCGGCTCAGCTGCCCAGCCAGCCGCGCCGGCGGAAGACCAGGTACATGGCGACCGGCACCGCCACCATGGCGGAGAGCACCAGTGGCACCGCCACGCCGGCCGGCAGGATCTCCAGGTTCATCCCGAAGAAGCCGGCCACGAAGTTGAGCGGCAGGAAGATGGTGGCGATCAAGGTCAGCCGGGTGGTCACCCCGGTGAGCCGGTTGTTGGCCTGCGAGAGCAGGGTCTCCATGGTCGAGGCCAGCAGCTCACGCCCGTTGTCGATCTCCTCGGAGAGCCGCACCAGGTGGTCGACGACGTCGCGGAAGTAGACGGCGGTCTGCTCCCGGATCAGCCCCTGCCCGGGGCGGGAGAGGGCGGCGAAGAGCTCGCGCTGCGGGCCGATCCGGCGGCGCATCAGGGTGTGCTGGCGGCGCGAGCTCATGATCCGCTCGGCCACGCCCGGCCCGGGCTTGCCCGAGGTCACCTCCTCGGCCAGCTCCTCGGCCTCGTCGCTGAGGTGGTCGACCAGGGCGAAGTGCAGGTCGGCGATGGCGTCGTGGAGCAGGTAGAGGACGAAGTCGGTCCCCCGGGCCATCAGCCCAGGCTCGCGGCGGCAGCGGTCGAAGACCGTGTCGACCTCGGCGATGAGCGAGGAGTGGACCGTCACCAGCAGGTCGGCGCCGAGGAAGGCGTCGAGCTCGGCGGCCTCCAGCCCGGAGTCGTCCGGGGTCATGGAGAGGCGGTGGACCACCGTGAAGAGGATGCCAGGGTAGAGCTCCATCTTGGCGCGCTGGTCCTCGTGCATGCAGTCCTCGAGCGCCAGCGGGTGGAACTGGAAGCGCTCGCCGAGGAAGGCCAGGTTCTCGGCGGTGGGAGCGAGGTCGATCCAGAGCGTGGCGCCCGGTCCGGCCAGCTCCAGGCCGCCCGCCTGGACCTGGTTCCCCTCGAGCCGCAGCACCCGCATCGACGCCTCCCCTCGGCGCCGCGCTGATCGCGGCGTCGCTCCCAGCCTACCTCACGACCGGGAAGAAGCGGCGCCTCGACAGGTCGCTGGCCTGGGCCACCTTCAGGAGGCCCCAGACCGGGTTGCGCCGGTGCATCGCCGCCAGCAGCTTCACCAGGCGCGGCTGGAGCCCGGCCGGGTCGCCCCCCCGGCCGATGGCGGTGGTGACCGCGGCCGCCACGGCGTGGGCGGCGTAGTCCCCGCGCTCGATGGCGGCGTCGACCTTGCCGTCGCCGACCAGCGCCGCCGCCAGGCGGGCCACGATGCGATCGTCGCGGTCGCGCCAGGTCTGGATCTCCCCCAGCGCGTGCCCCTCCAGCGTCCTGAGCGGGGTCGAGGTGATGGCGCGGGCGGTGGTGGCGGCCGAGCCGCGGGCCTCGGCCAGCGAGACCTCTCGCCGGGAGAGCCGGACCACCTGGGCGTCGAGGTTGGTCTCGCGCTCCACGGCGGCGGCCCAGGCGGTGGCGCCGCCGAAGGGGAGGGTGCGGATGGTGGCGGCGGCCAGGAAGCCGCGCACCACGTCGGCCGGGTGCTCGTCGTCCCCGGCCCCCTCGCTCTGCAGCCGGCCCCCCGAGCCGGTGGCGAGCCGGAAGCCGCGCAGCGTGGCCAGCAGGCCGAAGCCGGCGGCCGGCCCCATGTTGAGGATGCCGAGCACGTCGGAGGCGCTCTCGTCGATCCGCTCGGCCCAGTAGCCGGCCAGGGCGGTCAGGCCGGCCTCGCGCAGGGCCCGCCGGACCACGTCGGCCAGCTCGGCCTTGAGGCCGCGGTCGGCGCCGAGGATGTCGTGGCCGGCCGTCTCGTGGCCCAGCGCGGCCCAGACGCAGAGGCCGTGTCGGGCGTTGCCCGGCGGCAGGCTGACCAGGGCGGTGGTGGCGCCGAGCGAGGCGGTGGCGGACGCCGGCCAGGTGTAGGGGCCGTCCCCGGGGCAGCCCCACTTGACCATGGGGGCGAGCACGCACCGCTCCGGCAGCTTGACGCCGCGGCGATCCTCGGCCGAGAGGAAGCCGTCGTAGAGGTCGCTCACCACCTCCTGGAAGGCGTCGGTGGCGGCGTCGCCGGCCTGCAGCACCGCCTGGGCGGCGTCGAGGAGGAGCGCGGCCGAGTCGACGCGATCGGGGTCGGAGGCGAGCAGGGCCTTGAAGTCGGTCGGGCCCAGCTCGTCGAGCTCGGCCAGCAGGGGATCGCCGAGGGCCTCGCGGTAGGCGGGCGGCAGCCGCTTGCCGGCGCGGGCCAGGGCGGCGCGCAGCGGCGCGAAGCGGGTCAGGTCGCGGGGGCCCCGGTCCGGGTCCTCGAAGGCGCGGGCCACGTCCCGGACGCAGGCCTCGATGTTGGAGAGATCGCCGGCGCCCGCGGGCGAGGCCGCGGCGGAGGTGCGCTTCGAGGCCATGGGGTCCTCCCAGGTGGTTCCAGGAAGGCTACACGGATCGTGCGGCTCCGGCCAGCCGTACGCGGGACAGCCGCCGGGCGCGCGACTCCGGCGGCCCCGGGAGGGACCTGCTCGCCGGGGCCCGGGGGCGCTCAGCGGCGCAGGCCGAGGACCAGCAGCACCAGCGTGGCGGTGCTGGAGGCGACCAGCCCCCAGCCGAGCGTCTTGAGCTGCCGGGCGCTGAAGGGGAGCAGGCAGACCAGCAGCGAGAGCAGCGCGGTCGGGGCCACGGCCAGCCCGACCACCGAGCCCAGCCCGAGCCGCCATGCGACCGCCGCGCCGCCGGCGCCGATCAAGAGCACCGCCAGGCCGTTGCGCAGCCCGAGCTCGACGGTGCCGCGGGAGAGCGAGCGGGCCAGCACCACCCGCACCGCGAAGACCGAGGTGGCGAAGGCGAGCACCCAGGTGGCGGTGGCGGCGGCGGCCACCGGGAGCGACGCGCCGGCGGCCAGGGCCACGGCGAAGCCGGAGGAGGCGAGCGCCGTCACCACCGTCAGCTCGCCCGGGATGGTCCGCTCCCGCCTCGCCAGCACGAAGCCGGCCACCGCGGCGGTGAGCAGGAGCGGCACCAGCATGGCCCAGCGGGCCGCCACCGGGGCCAGCCAGAGCCCGAGCGCCCCGCAGGCGGCGGCGCCGGGGAGGAGCGCGGCGAGCCAGCGCCGGGCCCGGGGGCCGGCCTCGTCGCGGGCCCGGAAGCCGCGGTGGCCGATCAAGAGCAGCGCCGGCTCGTGGGCCAGGAAGCCGAGCGCGGTGGCGCTGGTCAGCAGCAGCGCCGCCGGCGTGACCGGGGCCACCAGCAGGGCGGAGAGCAGCGGCATGGCCAGCTGCCCCCAGGCGCCGTGCTCCTGGGGGAGGAGCGAGCGGGGGCGCGGGGCTGGATCCGGGGCGGGCATCGACCGGTCAGATAGCAGACTTCGCGGCCACCAGTGCGGCGCCGAGCGCCTCGAGCCGCGGCAGGACCCCGGCGGCGACCTGGCGGGCGTCGTGCGCGGCCGCCGCGGCGTCCACCCTGGCGCGGAGCGCCGCCGGGAGGCGGGCCTCGGCCATGGGGTAGAGGATCCCGTCCTCCTTCTGGATGTGGCCGCGCAGCAGCGTGGCGTAGCCGAGCGCCGCGGCGTGGAGCCGCTCCCGGTCGGCGCCAGCCCACGGCGCCGGGGCTTGCGCCAGCTCGGCCAGGACTCCGACGAGGCGACGCCCCTCGTCGTGGTCGTGGAGCATGACGCCGATGGGTCCGGACTCGCGCGGGAAGCCGGCCTCGATCATGGCGGTGAAGAGCAGGTCCTCCTCCTTGGCGTGGTGGTGGGCGTCGGCGAACTCGCGGATGAAGGTGACGAAGCGTCCCAGCTCGGCGGCGCTGCCTCCACCCCGCCGGGCCTCGGCGGCGAAGGACTCCAGCGCGCCGATGGCGGCGAGGATCTGCTGGTGCTCCGCCATGAGGATCTCGATCGCGTCCATGGAGTGCTCTCCTTCCGGCGGAAGGCCGGCTGCTGGCAGAAGAAAGCACGGGGCGAGCCATCACCCAACCGGCTGTGATGACAAGCGTTCTCCCGACCCAGAGTAGTTCATCGCACCGAAATTCGGTTGTCCGTGCACCCACCGAGCGGTGCCGCTATCCTCCTCTCCATGCCCCTGCACGTCGTCAACGGCGAGCCGCACGAGAAGATCATCGAGGAGGCGACCCAGGCGGTCCTCTCCACGGTCGACCTCGCCATGGTCCTGGAGCGGACCGGCGCGCTCCTCGATCGCCACTTCGGCGCCACCCGCGTCGTCATCCACCGGCTCGACGGTCAACCGCCCGGCCAGGCGCTGGTGGCCCTCATCTCCGACCCGCGCCACCCCGGCTCCGACGTCGGCCGCGTCTACCAGCTGGCCGGGACCGCCGCGGGTCGGGCCGTGGAGCGGCGCGCCCCGGTGGTGGTCGACCCCATCGTGCCAGCGCGCCCTCGGTTCGCCGACGAGCCGGCCCTGGCCGCGCTCGGCTACGGGTCGCTGGTCGCCTTCCCGCTCATCTTCGAGGACCAGGTGCTCGGCGTGCTGGAGATCGCCCACCCGCCGAGCGAGGCGCTGCTCGACTGCTGCTTCCAGGTGGCCCGGCGGGTCGCCTCGCTGGTGGCCATCGCCCTGCACAACAGCCTGCTGGTCGAGGAGGTGAGGCGGCTCAACGGCCTGCTCGGCAGGGAGAACGCCCAGCTGCGCGAGGAGCTGCGCCAGATCCGCAGGGAGAGCCGCTACGTCTTCGAGAGCGTGGCCATGAAGGCGGTGGTGGCGCAGGTGCAGAAGGTGGCCGCCTCCGAGACCACGGTGCTCATCCGGGGGGAGACCGGCACCGGCAAGGAGGGGCTGGCCCGCATGGTCCACGACCTCTCGCCCCGCTTCGACGCCCCCTTCGTGGCCGTCAACCTCGCTGCCATCCCCGAGGGGCTGGTCGAGTCCGAGCTCTTCGGCCACGAGAAGGGGGCCTTCACCGGGGCGGTGCGGCGACGGGCCGGGCGCTTCGAGGAGGCCGAGGGCGGGACCATCTTCCTCGACGAGGTGGGCGACGCGCCCGCGGCGGTCCAGGTCAGGCTGCTCCGCGTGCTCCAGGAGCGTGAGCTGACCCGCGTCGGCGGCACCGGCACCGTCAAGGTGAACGTCCGCGTGGTGGCGGCCACCAACCAGGAGCTGGAGCGGCTGGTCGAGGCCCGCCGCTTCCGGGAGGACCTCTACTACCGGCTGGCGGTCTTCCCGGTCCGGCTGCCGCCGCTGCGCGAGCGGCACGGGGACCTGCGGCCGCTGGCCGAGCACTTCCTGGCGCGGCAGGCCGCGCAGATGAACCGGCGCCCACCCGAGGTGCCGGAGCCGTTCTGGCGCGCGCTGGCGGCCCACGCCTGGCCCGGCAACGTGCGCGAGTTGGAGAACTACGTGCAGCGGGCGCTCATCCTCTCGCCCGGCGCCACCCTCGAGCTGCCCGGGCCACCGGGCGGCGGGTTGACGACCCCGCGGGAGCCGCTGGCGGTGACCGGCACCTTCGACGACGAGGCGCGGGGCCTCATCGAGCGGGTGCTCCAGGCCACCGGTGGGAAGGTCTACGGCCCCGACGGCGCCGCCGCCCTGCTCGGGCTCAGGCCGACCACCCTGCAGGGGAAGATGAAGCGCTACCGGGTGACCATCCCCGGTTGAAGGAGGGCGCCGTCCACCCATCCTTGGGTGACGCGGGCCACGCCCCGGCGGTGCTCACCGCGCCGCCCCGGACGGGCCCCCGGGAAATCTGTAGGCACCCCAAGTGATTCCAGCTCGACCAGGGTGGCGCGTGGCTTGCTTCTGCGAGGGGCTCCACCCCGCGAAAGGTCGCGCCATGACCCTGAAGCTCACCAGGCGGCAGTTCCTCGAAGCCGGCTTCACCACCGCGGTCGTCGGCCTGGCCGGCGTGCCGCTCAAGGTGCTGCCCGCCGAGGCCAAGGGTTGGACCTGGGACAAGAGCGTCTGCCGGTTCTGCGGCACCGGCTGCGGCATCCAGATCGCCACGCAGGCCGGACGGGTGGTGGCGGTCAAGGGCGATCCGGCCAGCCCGGTCAACCGCGGCCTGCTCTGCGCCAAGGGGTACGCCTGCGCCCAGATCCCCTACGGCGCCGATCGGCTCAAGAAGCCGCTGCTGCGAAAGAAGGGGGGCAAGTTCCACAAGCAGGGGGACTTCGAGGAGGTCTCCTGGACCGAGGCCTTCGACGTGATGAAGGCCGAGTGGACGCGCGCCCACCAGGCGCTCGGCCCGACCGGCGTCGGCGTGATGGGCTCGGGCCAGTACACCATCATGGAGGGGTACGCCGCCGTGAAGCTGGTGAAGGGGGGCTGGCGCTCCAACAACCTCGATCCCAACGCCCGCCACTGCATGGCCTCGGCGGTGACGGCCTTCATGCAGACCTTCGGCATCGACGAGCCGGCCGGCTGCTACGACGACATCGAGCTGACCGACACGGTGGTCACCTGGGGGGCCAACATGGCCGAGATGCACCCCATGCTCTACGCCCGCATCGTCGACGAGAAGCTGCGTCGCCCCGGCTACAAGCTCCTCAACCTGACCACCTACTCCAACGCCACCTCCGAGGCGGCCGACCTCGAGATCGTCTTCAAGCCGAACACCGACCTGGCCATCTGGAACTACCTGGCGCGAGAGGTGGTGAAGCGCGGCGCCGTCGACCAGGCCTACGTCGACGCCCACTGCGTCTTCGCCGCCGGCCCAGTCGACATCGGCTTCGGCCTCCGCGAGGACGACGCCAAGGCCTTCGCGGCCGAGAAGGAGACCCTGGCCCGGCAGCGCTCCATCGTGCTGACCCGCGACGAGGCGATCGCCCGCGGGCTGGATCCGGCGACGCGCCACGAGCGGCCGCAGTCGGCCGCCAACGCCGCCGGCAAGCACTGGCTCATCTCCTTCGAGGAGTTCGCCCGGGGGCTCGAGCCCTACACGCTCGACTTCGTGGCGGCGCTGGCCAAGGGCGACCCGGACGAGCCGCTCGCCGACTTCAAGGCCAAGCTCAAGCTGCTGGCCGACGAGTACTGCGACCCGGGCCGCAAGGCGGTCTCCTTCTGGACCATGGGCTTCAACCAGCACACCCGCGGCACCTGGGTGAACGAGCAGGCCTACATGCTCCACCTGCTGCTCGGCAAGCAGGCCAGGCCGGGCAACGGCGCCTTCTCGCTGACCGGGCAGCCGTCGGCCTGCGGCACCGCCCGCGAGGTCGGCACCTTCGCCCACCGGCTCCCCGCCGACATGACGGTGGAGAACCCGGCCCACCGCACCCACACCGAGGAGATCTGGAAGCTGCCCCACCTGGCCATCAACCCCAAGGTCGGCTCGCACATCACCCAGATGATGCGCGACCTCGAGGACGGCAAGCTCCGCTGGCTCTGGGTGCAGGTCACCAACCCCTTCCAGTCGACCGCCAACGCCAACCACTGGATCGAGGCGGCGCGGAAGCTCGACAACTTCATCGTGGTCTCGGACGTCTACCCGACGCTCTCCTGCAAGGTGGCCGACCTGATCCTGCCTGCCGCCATCATGTACGAGAAGTGGGGCGGCTACGGGAACTCGGAGCGGCGCACCCAGCTCTGGCGCCAGGTGGTGCTGCCGCCCGGCGAGGCCCGGAGCGACGTCTGGCAGATGATGGAGTTCTCCAAGCGCTTCACCGTCGCCGAGGTCTGGGGCGAGCAGCCGGTGCCGGGCCTTGAGGCCGAGGGGTTCGAGAAGGGGAAGCTGCCGTCGATCCTCGGGGCGGCGGAGGCCCTCGGCTACAAGCCGTCCACCACGCTCCACGAGGTGCTCTTCGCCACCAAGGCCAACCGGGCCGTGAAGTGGCCCGACCCGGTCGCGGCCGGCAAGCCCAACTCGACGGTGACCCACGGCAAGCTCGACTGGTTCCCGGAGAAGGCGCTCTTCGAGGAGTACGCCAGCTTCGGCCGGGGCCACGGCCACGACCTGGCCCCCTTCGACGTCTACCTCCGCGACGACGTCCGGGGCCTGCGCTGGCCGGTGGTCGACGGCAAGGAGACGCCGTGGCGCTTCAACGACCAGTATGACCCCTACGCCCGCAAGGGCTCGGGGATCGACTACTACGGCGCCGCCATGAAGAAGCTCAAGCGGGGAGACCTGGCCGGCGAGCAGCCCGGCGACCCGGTCGGCCTGGCCGGCAAGGCCAAGATCTTCTTCCGCCCCTGGCAGGAGCCGCCCGAGTCGCCCGACGCCGTCTTCGACCTCTGGCTCTGCACCGGCCGCGTGCTGGAGCACTGGCACTCCGGCTCCATGACCCGACGGGTCCCCTCGCTCCACGCCGCGGTGCCCGAGGCGCTCCTCTTCATGCACGAGAGGGACGTGGCGGCGCGCGGCCTCTCGGTGGGCCAGCTGGCCTGGATCGAGTCGCGGCGCGGCAGGATCCAGGCCCGGGTGGCGGTGGGCGGCCGCAACCACGTCCCCCGCGGCACCGTCTACGTCCCCTGGTTCGACGAGGGGGTCTTCATCAACAAGCTCACCCTCGACGCCACCTGTCCCATCTCCAAGGAGACGGACTTCAAGAAGTGCGCGGTCCGAATCTCCAAGGTCGCCTGAGCGGAGCCACCATGCGCCACCTCGCCAGAGCCCTCGCCGTCTCTCCGCTGGTCGCACTGATGGTCGCACTGCTGGCCCCGGCCCGGGAGGCGGGGGCGGCGCCACCGGCCGCGCCGAGGCCCATCTCCGACAAGGCGCTGGGACTCTCCAGGATCAGCGTCTTCGAGGTGCCGTCGCCGCCGGCCTGGAAGGCCGAGGAGGCGGCCCCCGGAGAGAAGCCGGTCCCGGCGCGCCCCTTCAAGGAGGCGCCGCCGGTGATCCCGCACGCGGTGGCCGACTTCCTCCCCATCACGGCGACGCAGAACCTCTGCGTCGACTGCCACGCCATCGACGGGCCGAAGAAGAAGGGGGAGCCGACGCCGGTGCCGGCCAGCCACTACGTGGACCTGCGCCACGCCCCCGGGAAGAGGGGCGACAAGGTGGCCGGGGCGCGCTGGGTCTGCATCTCCTGCCACGTGGGGCGCACCAACGCGCCGCCCGCGGTCGGGAGCACCTTCCGGCCCTAGTGCCGCGACCCAGGCAAGATGCCTACTGCGAGAGCCGATCCTCTCGCTGCGGCAGGCGGCCTCGTCGGTCCGCTGCTCAGCGTAGCGCTGCTACGCTTCCGCTGCTCCCTCCTCGGGCGCCAGCCTCGCTTCGGTCTCGGCTCTCTCGCCACGTCATCTTGCCTGGGGCGCGGCACTAGTAGAGCTTGGCCAGCTCGGTCCCAGGGTAGTAGGTGCGCAGGATGTCGCGGTAGCTCTTGCCGGCCCGGGCCAGCCCGGCCGCGCCCCACTGGCAGAGCCCGGCGCCGTGGCCATGTCCACGACCGGTGAAGGTGAAGCTCCCGCCCCGCTCCTTCACGTCGAAGGCCAGCGAGGGGAGCTTGCCCCAGCCGAGCCTCTGGCGCAGCTCGACCGCGTTGAGCGCCAGCCGCTGCCCAGCGGCCTTCAGCTCGACGCGCGCCGCCCGCCCCGAGGCGGTCTGCTCGGTCACCTTGAGCGCGGTCACCGGGCCACCCAGCCCGAGCGCCTTGCCCAGCTCCGCCCCGGTGCGGACCAGCGTCCAGCGCCCCCCCGGCGCCTCGTTGCACTGGCCGCAGGGCACCGAGACCAGGTAGGGGAGGTCGCGCCCCAGCGCGTCGTGGCCGCGCTCGGTCCGCCCCCCGCAGCTGGAGTGGAAGAAGGCCTCGACCGGCTCGTTGCCGCTCACCAGCACCTCGCCGCGGGTGCCGTCTGCGGCGGCCCGCGCCGCCGGGTTGGGGGCGGCCCCGGCGTAGACCTGCGAGAGGACGTTGGCGCCGAGGTGCCAGGAGCGGCCGCTCGCCTCGGCCTCGATCTTCTTCACCAGCGCGTAGGTGCGGGCGGCCACCGCCTGGGCCTTCTGGGCCTCGGGCGGGAAGCTGGCCGGCAGCTCGCCGGAGAGCACGCCGGCCACGTAGTCGTCGAGCGGCAGCTCCTCGATGAGCCGCAGCGTGGCGCCGGCGCGCTCCACCACCGCCACCGTGGAGAGCACCCGGTCGCCCATGCGCAGCGGCCGCCCGGCCACGATCACCACCGCCGGGCCGAGGTCGCGCCTCCCCACCCGCAGCCCGTCGCCGCTCGGGGTGATCTCGACGCTGGCGCCCGGGAGCGGCGAGAGCGGCGGCTCCTCCTCCCCCTCCTCGACCGGCTCGCGCAGCGCCAGCTCCTCGCCCGTGAGCTTGAGGCTGCCGAGCCCCTCGGCCACCACCACGCGGATCAGCTCCTCGGCCTTGGCCGGTTGCGCGGCCAGCAGCAGCAGCGAGATCAGGAGGGGGCGTGGGGCCACGCCGGGATTGTCGGGGTGGAAGCCTGCGGCGTCCAGCCGGTGACTTTCCAGAGGAGCCCGGTGGCCGGCCGCCCCGGGGGCGGGTTAGAAAGGATCCGTGGCCGCCCTCCAGTGGATCCTCGACCTCATCCGCAACCCCGGCGAGATCATCGCCTGGGGCGGCTACCCGGCGCTGGCCGCCATCGTCTTCCTCGAGACCGGCGCCATGGTCTTCTTCCTCCCCGGCGACTCGCTGCTGGTGATGGCCGGGCTCTACGCCGCCAAGGGCGACCTGAACATCTGGGTGCTCAACGGGCTGCTCATCCCG
>JANMRY010000007.1:0-28469 GCA_031388695.1 Anaeromyxobacter sp.
ACCGGTTTGAACCTGATCCTCCTCGGCCTCGCCGCGTCCTCGCCGAGCCGCCGCCGCTTGTCGGACTCGTACTCCTGGTAGTTGCCGGTGAAGAAGCTCCACTGGGAGTCCCCCTCGGCCGCCAGGATGTGGGTGCAGATCCGGTCGAGGAACCAGCGGTCGTGGCTGATCACCAGCACGCTGCCGGCGTACTCCAGCAGCGCGTCCTCGAGCGCCCGCAGGGTCTCGACGTCGAGGTCGTTGGAGGGCTCGTCGAGCAGCAGCACGTTGGCGCCGGTCATCAGGGTCTTGGCCAGGTGGAGCCGTCCGCGCTCGCCGCCGGAGAGGGTGCCGACCACCTTCTGCTGGTCGCCCCCCTTGAAGTTGAAGCGGCCGATGTAGGCCCGGCTCGGCATCTCGAAGCGCCCCACCGTGATCTGGTCGCGCCCCCCGGCCAGCTCCTCGAAGACGGTCTTGGTGCTCCCCAGGTTCTCGCGGCTCTGGTCGACGTAGGCCAGCTTGACCGACTTGCCGACCACCACCTCGCCCTGGTCGGGCTTCTGGTCGCCGGTGATCATGCGGAAGAGCGTCGACTTGCCGGCGCCGTTGGGGCCGATGATGCCGACGATGGCGCCGGGCGGGATGATGAAGCTGACGTTCTCCATCAGCATCTTGTCGCCGAAGCCCTTGCCCACGCCCTTGAACTCGATGACCTGCTCGCCGAGCCGCTCGGCCACCGGGATGAAGATCTCCTGGGTCTCGTTGCGCTTCTGGTACTCGACGCTGCTCAGCTCCTCGAAGCGCTGCAGCCGGGCCTTGCTCTTGGCCTGGCGGGCCTTGGGGTTGCCCCGCACCCACTCCAGCTCCTGCTTCATGGCCTTGATGCGGGCGCTCTCCTGCTTGGCCTCGACCTGCAGCCGGGCCTCCTTCTGCTCCAGCCAGGAGGAGTAGTTGCCCTTCCAGGGGATGCCCCGGCCGCGGTCCAGCTCGAGGATCCACTCGGCGGCGTTGTCGAGGAAGTAGCGGTCGTGGGTGATGGCCACCACGGTGCCGGGGAAGCGGGTGAGGAACTGCTCCAGCCACTCCACCGACTCGGCGTCGAGGTGGTTGGTCGGCTCGTCGAGCAGCAGCATGTCCGGCTTGCCGAGCAGCAGCTTGCAGAGCGCCACCCGCCGCTTCTCGCCGCCGGAGAGGTGCTCCACCTTCGCCTCCCAGGGCGGGAGCCGCAGGGCGTCGGCGGCCAGCTCCAGCGCCAGCCCGGTGTCGGCCCCGGCGTTGGCGAGGATCGCCTCGAGCCGGGCCTGCTCGTCGGCCAGCTTCTCCATGTCGGCGTCCGGCTCGCCGTAGGCGGCGAAGACCTGCTCCAGCCGGGCCTGGGCCGCCTGCACCTCGCCCTGGGCCGACTCGACCTCCTCGCGCACCGTCTTGCCCGGGTCGAGCACCGGCTCCTGCGGCAGGTAGCCGATCTTGAGGCCGGCCTCGTGGCTCAGGTCGCCGTCGAACTCCGGGTCCTGCTGGGCCATGATCCGCAGCACCGTCGACTTGCCGGAGCCGTTGAGGCCGAGCAGCCCGATCTTGGCGCCGGCGAAGAAGGAGAGGGAGATGTCCTTGATGATCTGCCGCTTGGGCGGGACCATCTTGGAGACCTTGTGCATCTGCATCACGAACTGGGGCATGGCGGCCTTATACCCGAGAACATGGCCGGGCCGGCCACGCACTATACTCCGCGCCATGAACCCCGAGCCGCTGCTGACCGACATCACCCACACCATCCAGCTGGCGGTGGCCCCGGTCTTCCTGCTCACCGCGGTCAGCACCACGCTCTCGGTCTTCACGGTCCGGCTGGCCCGCATCGTCGACCGGGCCCGCCGGGTCGAGACCGCGCTGGCCTCCGCGACGCCGGCCCACCAGGAGGCGGTGAAGCGCGAGCTCAACGTGCTGCGCGACCGGGCCCGGCTCATCCACCTGGCCCTCACCTTCGGCACCGGCTGCGCCATCATGGTCTGCCTGGTGATCGCGGTGGCCTTCGTCGGCTACCTGCTCGAGGCCCGCGTCGGGGTCGGGCTGGCCGTCCTCTTCATCCTGGCGCTGGGCGCCTACGTGGTGGCCCTGCTCTGCTACCTGCGCGAGGTCTTCATGGCCATCGCCCACCTGCGCTTCGGCCCGGCCCAGCCGCCGGCCAGCGCCGCGCCGACCGGAGCCGCGCCGACCGGCCCGGCCGCCTGAAGCCGCATGCCCTCCCGCCTCCCCGCCAAGGCCACGCGCGTGGCCGTCCTGCTGCTCCTGCTGGCGGTGGTGGCCATGTGGGCGTCGAGCCGCACCAGCGCCCGGCGCTCCCGCACCGACTGGGACCGGCCGTTGACGCTGGCGGTGCTGGTGCTCGGCCAGCCCTCGCCGGCCGCCATGGCCCGGCTGCGCGACGCGCTCGACGGGCTCGGGCAGCGGCTCTCGGCCGAGCGGGCCCGCCACGCCCCGGGGGCGATCGGCGAGAGCTTCGTGGTCGAGCTGGTCGGCCCGCTGCAGCCGGAGCGGCTGCCGCCGGTCACTCCCCCCGGCGCCGGCCCGCTGGCCCGCCTCGGCCACGCCTTCGAGCTCTGGCGCGCCGCCCGGGCCGCCCACGCCGCCGCCCCCTGACTTCGTGCCGGGCGCCTGGGACGTCCGCGTCTACCTGCTGGCGGCCGCCGACGACGAGGAGGCGCCGCGCTTCGCCGAGGGGATCGGCGAGCTGGGTGGCGAGGTGGGGGTGGTGCGGGCCCGCTTCAACGGGGGCGGGGCGACGCTGGCCGCCGCCGCGGTCTTCCACGAGGCCTTCCACTGCCTCGGCGCCAGCGACAAGTACGACGACCGCGGCCACGCCCAGCTCCCGCAGGGGCTGGCCGAGCCCGGCCTGCAGCCCCTCTTCCCGCAACGGCTGGCCGAGCTGATGGTCGGCGAGGTGGCGCTGGCGCCCGGCTCCGGGCGGCTCCCCAACAGCGTCGCCGAGCTGGGCGTGGGGCCGGTGACCGCCTCCGAGATCGGCTGGCTGCCGCCGCCCCCGCCGGCCCACTGAGCGGCCGCGGCACGACGGCGTCGCGCAGCGGCGGTGCGGCGGCTCAGCGGAGCGTGGCGTGGCGGCCGAGCCACCACCAGCCGAGCCCGAGGGCGAAGACCAGCAGCGCCATCACCGCCAGCCGCAGCAGCGCCCCGCTGGCCAGCGCCGCCGGCCGGCGCCGGGGGCGGGTCCGCAGGAGCTTCTCCGGCTCGGGGGGCGCCAGCCCGGAGACCAGCGACAGCCCGATGCCGGCGTAGGGGGGATCGCCCTCGGCCAGCGTGGCGGCGCGGGCCACGCGGAAGAGCGGCACCTCCTCCTTGATCCCCGGCAGCGACCGCCAGCCCATCTCCTCGACGGGGACGCGGGCCCGGTCGACGGTGAGCGCCATCGACTCGGAGAACCAGACCTCGCCCGACTCGGCCTGCCCCTCGATGCGCGAGGCCAGGTTGACCGCCTCGCCGAAGACGTCGCCGCGCTCCAGCCGGACGTCGCCGAGCGCCAGGGCGATGCGCACCTCGATGCGGTCCCCCTCGACCACCCGCCGGGCGTGGTCGGCGAGCCGGTCCTGGATGGCCACGGCGCAGAGCAGCGCCTCGGTGGGGGCCGGGAAGAGCACCAGGTAGGCGTCGCCGATGCTCTTGACCCGCTGCCCGCGGAAGGCGGCGATCACCGGCGAGAGCAGCGCGTCGTGCAGCCGGAGCATGCGGGCGTTCTCCTCCCGGGTCTGCCGGCTGGTGGCGGCGGTGAAGCCCTTCATGTCGGTGATCATCACCACGCGGCTCTCGGTCAGCATGGCGTCAGGGCGACCCCTTCCCCGCCGCCGTCGCCAGCGCCGGCGCCGCCCTGCGCCGGGGCAGCGGCCGGGCCAGCGCCACCCGGCTCACCGTCCAGCGCCGCCGCAGCCAGCCGCGGGCCGTGGCCAGCCCGGCGCGCCAGCGCGTCGACCAGGGGGCGGCCTTCCCGAGCCCCCAGAGCCGCCCCAGCAGCACCACCAGCAGGCTGGCCAGCAGCGAGGCGAGCGCCGCCAGGAGGAGCGCCAGCAGCGCGAGCAGCGAGCCGGTCACCCGCAGCCAGCAGCGCCAGCGCGCCTCGCCGCCATCCTCCAGCGAGCCGAAGGTGTCGGTGACCGGCTCGAGCAGCCGCGAGATCGAGGTGTGGCGCGGCACCCGCTCGGCCTCGCGCCCGCCGAACGGTCGCGCCCCGCTCGAGGGGCGGACCCGGTAGAGCGCCAGCGGCGCGCCGCCCGGCCGCTCCAGCGACTCGGCCACCGGCTCGAGCGGCACCTCGGTCTGGTTCATGGTGAGGGCCACGGTGCGGGTGAGCCGGATCTCGCCGGGCGGGGCGGCCGCGCGGGCCGCCTCGGCGGTGAGCAGCGGGGAGGCGCCGGCCACCACCTCGCCCCCGGCCAGCTCGCCGGTGTCGAGCCCGAGCCGCAGCGCCAGCCGGTCACCCTCCGGCGCCTCGGCGTTCCAGGCCGCCAGCCGGTCCTGGATGGCCATGGCGCAGAGCACCGCGTTGGTCGGCGAGCGGAAGGCGGCCACCAGCGCCCCGCCCGCCACCAGGGCGCGGCGCCCCTCGAAGGCCAGCAGCGCCGGCAGCACCAGCCGGTCGTGGCAGAGCAGCAGCCGGGCCGCCTCCTCGGGCGGCAGCGCCTCGGCGCGCGGCCCCCAGCCGGCCAGCTCGGCCGCCAGCAGCGTCAGGGTGCGGGCTCGCGGCAGGCCGGAGGTGACCGGCCAGAGCAGGCTGGTGACCGGCCGCACCCCGCCGCGGCGCGGCGGATCGAGCCGGCGCGGGGCGTCGCGCAGCACCGTCCGCCCGCCCTCGCGCCCGTCGAGGATGGCCAGCAGCTCGGCGGCCGACTGGGCCCGGCCGGCGCGATCCTTGACGGTGGCGCGGGCCACGAAGCGCAGCAGCTTGGGCCAGGCGGCCAGCTCGGGCGACTCGCGCTCCGGCGACGGCACCGGCTCGAAGGCCTGGGCCTTCAACAGGGCGCGGGTGTCGGCGGTGGGGAACGGGTGGCGCCCGGTCAAGAGCACCCAGGCGATCAGCCCGGCGCTGTAGAGGTCGGAGCGGTGGTCGAGCTCGCCCCCCACCGCCTGCTCCGGCGAGAGGTACTCGGGGGTGCCGACCACCAGCCCGGCCTGCGTCGAGGCGGCGCCGGGCACGGCGTTGCGCTGCTTGGCGATGCCGAAGTCGAGGATGGTGAGCCGCTCGCCCCCCTCCTCGGGCACCAGCCAGAGGTTGTCGGGCTTGAGATCGCGGTGGGTGATCCCGGCGGCGTGGGCCGCCACCAGCCCGCGCAGCAGCTGGCGCATCAGGTCGGCCACCTGCGACGGCGGCAGCGACACCTGGCGGGTGAGCCGCTGCTGCAGCGACTCGCCCTGCAGCAGCTCCATGACCAGGAAGAGCTCGCCGCCCGGGGCCTGGCCGAAGTCGAGCATCTCCACCACGTGCGGGGAGGAGACCTGGGTGGCGATGCGGGCCTCGCGCCGGAACCGCTCGACCTCGAGCGGGCTGTCGGCGATGCGCGGGTGGAGCACCTTGACGGCCACCGGCCGGCCGATGCGGATCGCCTCGGCGGCGTAGACCGCCCCCATGCCCCCCTCGGCCAGCAGCCGGTCGATCCGGTAGCGGCCGTCGAGCAGCACGCCGGGCGCGAGCAGCGGGCCCGGAGCTGGCGGCGGCTCGACGAGGTCGTCGTCGGTGAGTGCGAGGGTCTTCAGCTCGTCGGTCACGTCAGCTCGCCAGGGAGTCGCTCTCGGGGCGGCGCCCGGCTCAGCCGATGAACTCGACCCGCCCGGACTCGAGGTCGTACTCGGCGCCGACCACCATCATCCCGTCCTGGGTCACCAGCCGCTCGATGGCCGGGGTGCCGTGGCGCAGGTGCTGCACCGCCATGCGAACGTTGATGCGGGTGGCCGCCCGGGCGATCGCCTCGCGGTCGCCGCCGGCCATGCGGGCCGCCTCGACGGCCGGACGGACCCGCTCGACGATCGACATGACGTTGTCGGAGGCCGGCGGCGAACCCTTCTCGACCGCCTCGAGCGTGGCGTCGATGGCGCCGCACTGGGTGTGGCCCATCACCACCACCAGCCGGCAGCCGAACCGCTCGGCGCCGAACTCGACCGAGCCGACCTGCGAGGGGGAGACCACGTTGCCGGCCACGCGGATGACGAAGAGCTCGCCGAGCCCGGCCTCGAAGACCAGCTCGGCCGGGGCCCGCGAGTCGGAGCAGCCGAGCACGATGGCGAAGGGGGACTGGGCCTTCTTCAGCGCCGCCCGGTCGAGCTGGCGGGCCAGCGAGTCGATGGAGATGACGTTGGAGGCGAAGCGGGCGTTCCCGGCCCGGAGCCGGTCGAGGGCCTCGAGCGCCGACAGGTTGGTGGGCATGGAGACAAGTAGTGCCCGGGCCGGCGCGACCGGTCAAGGCATGGTGGCACGGACCAGGAAGGCCGCGATGGCCGGCTGGTGCCGGGCCCGCGCGGCCGAGCAGGCGTCGGCCTCCTCGAGCGCCGAGGCGAGCGCCCGGGGGGCGCCGTCGAAGGGCTCGGCGCGCGGCCCGAGGAAGCTGGCCACCTCGGCCCGCCGCCCCGGCTCGCAGGCCACCGCGGCGGCGGTGGTGATGAGCCAGGTCCCCTCGTCGGCGCGCAGCGCGCCGCTGAGGGTGGCCCAGTGCTCCACGAGGAAGCTCCAGGCCAGCCCGCGCGAGGCCCGGGTGGAGAGCATGCGCGAGAGGATGGGGCCGGTGTCGCGCCGGTCGTTGCCGGGGGCGAGCAGCAGCGCCAGCGCGGCGCGGGCCAGGGCCGGATCCTGCACGCCGCCGAGCAGGGCGAGGAGCCGCCCCTTCTCGGTCCGGTCGGTGGTGCGCCCGGCCTCGGCCACGATCCGCTCGAAGAGCCCCCTGTCGGCGCGGCGGGCCGCCACCTGCAGCGCCGGCCAGGCCACCTCGGCCGGGACCTGGCGGCGGTCGGCGAGCCAGCGCCGCGCCAGCGCCTGCGCCTCGCCGGACAGCACCGCCTCCTCGCCCGCCCCGGCCACCAGCGGCAGCAGCAGGGCGCGCAGGGCGCGGGTCTCGTCGTCGTCGTCGGGGCGGGGCAGCCAGCCGAGGGCGCGGGCCCGCTCCCCCCAGGTGCGCCGCGCGAAGGTCCGCCAGCGCGCCAGGTCGGCGTCGCCGAGCCGGTTCGGGTCGATCAGGCCGGCCAGCCGGGTCGAGGCGGTCACCAGCAGCCGGTCGCGCTCGGCGGCCAGCGGGGCGACCAGCCCGAGCGCGTCGGCCATGGGCAGGTCGCCGCGCCGGGCCTGCAGCTCGGCGTCGCTGGTGAGCGCCAGCTTCTCGGGGAGGTCGAGGTGGGGCAGCAGGCCGGGCAGCGCCGCCGGCGAGAGGGCAGAGAGGTAGTAGCCGAGCCCGCCGGCGTTGGGCCAGAGCCACTCCGGGCAGAAGGGGAGCGTCAGCTCGTCCGCTGGCCCGCCGGCCAGGCCGCAGCTCACCGCCACCTGCTCGCCGGCCCCGGCGCGGACGCAGACCGGCACCCTCCAGCGGCTGGCCCGGTCGCGCGAGCCGGTGGCGAGGAAGCGCTCCTGCGTGAAGGTGACCTTGGCGCCGCCTGGCCCGCAGCGGACGGTCGGCTGGAGCAGCGGCACGCCCGGCTGCTCGAGGAAGCCGCGGAAGGAGACGGCCAGCTCCGGCCCGCCCGACGCCGAGAGGGCCACCAGGAAGTCCTCGGCGGTGGCCACGCCGTGGGCGCGGGCGTCGAGGTGGGCCTGGACCACGGCGCGGAAGCGGGCCGGGCCGAGGAACCCCTCGTACATGGTGAGCAGCGAGGCGCCCTTCTCGTAGGTGATGCCGTTGTCGAAGGAGCCCTCGATGTCGTGGCGCGAGGTGACCGGCTGGCGCAGCCGCTTGGCCGAGGGGAGGACGTCGGCGACGAGCCCGCCGGCGCGCCGCGCCCAGCGGCCGGTCGTCAGCGCCCGCCAGGCCGGCTCGAACCGCTCGGTGACGTTGGCGTCCTCCCAGGTGCCGAAGGACTCGTTGAGCCAGCTGTCGTCCCACCAGGCGGGGGTGACGAGGTCCCCGTACCAGTGGTGGGCCAGCTCGTGGATGGCGATGTTGGCGTAGCGCTCGCGCCGCTCGCGCGTCTCCTCGCCCGGCGGGATGAGCGTGAGCGGCTGCCCCAGCGCCACCAGCCCGGGGTGCTCCATGGTCCCCCAGAAGCGCGGCACCACCGCCACGTCACACTTCTCGTAGGGGTAGGGGCGGCCGAGCTCGGCCTCGAGGGCGTCGAGGATGCGCGGCGTCACCTCGGCGGCGTAGCGGGTCTCGGCCCCGCGCCCCTTCGGCACCACGAAGCGGATGGGGACCCTGGCCGCCCCGCCGGCGCCGCCGTCGACGAGATCGAAGGGGCCGACCACGAAGGCGACCAGGTAGGCCGGCAGCGGCCTGGTCTCCTCGAAGTCGACGCGGCGCAGCGCCCCCTCGGCGGTCTCGGTGGCGACCCGGGCGTTGCCGAGCGCCAGGTCGCCCGGCTTGACGTGGAGCGAGAGGCGCCAGGGGATCTTGGCCGACGGCTCGTCGAAGCAGGGGAAGGCGCGGCGGGCGTCGGCCGGCTCGAAGAAGGTGTAGGCGTACCAGCGCTCCCCCTCGGCGACGGCGTAGAGGCCGCGGGAGAGGGCGCGGTCGAAGGCGCCGGAGAACTCCAGCACCAGCTCGACGCTTCCTGCCGGCAGCGGCGCCTCGGGGACCAGGCCGAGGAGGCCGCCCGGGGCGGTGCGGAGGCGGGCCTTCTTGCCGCCCACGGTGGCGGCGCCGAGCGTGAGCCCCTCGGCGTGGAGCCAGATGACGGCGGTCGGGGCGGTGAGCGTCACCTGGTAGCGGACCGTGCCGCGGTAGCGCGGCTCGGCCGGATCGGTGAAGAGGTCGATGGCGCCGCGGGTGGGGCGCACCGTGTCGGGCAGCCGCAGCCTCGGTGGCGCGGTGGAGGGGCGGGCCGGCGCGGCCGGCTTCGGGGTCGCGGTCGCGGTCGGGGTCGCGGTCGGGGTCGCGGTCGGGGTCGCGGTCGGGGTCGGGGCCGGGGCCGCCGTCGCCGCCGCGGCGCTCCCGGCCAGGAGGAGTGCGCCGACGAGTGCGCGGAGCATCGGCTACGGGATGCCCGGCTTGCCCTGCTTGAGGGAGTCCGCGAAGCGCCTGTCCATCCCCTTGATGTGGTTCTGGAGCCAGTCCTCGAGGAAGCCGAGGCTCGGCTTCAGGTCGTAGGCCGGGTCGGCCTCGAAGCGGGCCCGCACCTGGGTGAGCTGGTGGAGCAGCTTGCGGTGCTCCTCGACGTGCTGCCCGTACTGGTCATAGGCGTCGAGCCGCATCAGCAGCTCCTCGCTCATGAAGTGGACGTTTGAGGTGTCCTCGACGCGGCGGAGGATCTCGCCGATCACGGCGTGCTCACGGCCGGTCTCGACCGCGTCGCGCAGCACCGCCACCAGGCGGGCCTGCAGGGCGTGCTCCGAGTCGATGGTGGCGACGCCGAGCTGCTGCTGCTGCTCCCACGCGGTCTTCGGCTCCATGGCGGCCTCCTTCGGCTGGCCTTCCATTACCCCGGGAGCGGAGATGGCGCCAGATCCGACAAAAATCGACATGAAAAATTTACCCGGACTCATCTGGTCAATGTTGTCGGCACCACTCCACAAAGGCCGAATATCGGGGAGGTCTGGACATTTTGTCCGGGACAGGCCTGACGTCGATCAAGAATCTCGATGTCCGGCACCGCCAACCCACCGCCAATCAGGACCCTGCTGCACTCTGCCGCACCGACAGGGCCCGCAATTCGTGCGCGGCGGGGAATCCGGAAAACGTGCGTAAATTTAGACAGTTGCAAAGCCAGCGCGCTTTTGTAGTGTGCGCGCACTTCGGAGGCCGCTCAATGAACGAAATCGGTGTCGACGTCATCCCCGCGCTGGAGAACGAAGGCTTCTCCCGCCGCGACTTCATCAAGGTCTGCTCCATGGCCGCTGGTGCCGTGGGCCTCCCGGCCTGGGCCGGCGAGAAGATGGCGGAGCAGGTGGCGACCGGGAAGAAGCCCTCGGTCATCTGGCTCCACTTCCAGGAGTGCACCGGCTGCACCGAGTCGCTGCTGCGGACCGCGCACCCCGACCTCGGCTCGCTGATCCTCGACCTGGTCTCGATCGACTACCACGAGACCCTGGCCGCCGCGGCCGGCCACCAGATCGAGGAGGCCCTCCACGCCACCGTGGCGCGCGAGAAGGGCAAGTACATCCTGGTCGTCGAGGGGGCGATTCCCCGCAAGGACGACGGCATCTACTGCATCGTCGGCGGCAAGAAGGCGACCGACACGCTCAAGGCGCTCTCCGCCGACGCGGCCGCCATCATCGCCATCGGCTCCTGCGCCTCCTGGGGCGGCGTGCCCTCGGCGGCGCCCAACCCGACCGACGCCGTGGGCGTCAAGGAGATCCTCCCCGAGGCCTTCAAGGCCGGGAAGATCGTCAACCTGCCCGGCTGCCCGGCCAACCCGTACAACCTGCTCGGGACGGTGCTGCAGTACGCCACCTTCAAGACCCTGCCGAAGCTCGATGACAAGGCGCGCCCGCTCTTCGCCTACGCCCGGGTCATCCACGACGACTGCCCGCGCCGCGCCCACTTCGACAACGGCCGCTTCGCGCAGGCCTTCGGCGACCCGGGCCACAACGCCGGCTGGTGCCTCTACAAGCTCGGCTGCAAGGGCCCCCAGACCCACGCCAACTGCTCGCTGCTCCACTTCTGCGAGACGCCGGGCGCCTGGCCCATCGGCATCGGCCACCCGTGCATCGGCTGCACCGAGCAGGGGATCGCCTTCAACGTGCCCATCTACAAGAACATGGAGATCGCCAAGCCGACCGCCCCCATGGCCTACCCGGCCATCAACCCGGAGCACGGGGTGGTGAGCACCAGCTCGATCGCGGTCGGGGTCGGCGGCGCCGTCATCGGCGCCCTGGTGGGCGCGGGCGTGGTGGCCAGCAAGAAGATCTCCATCGCCTCCGACGCCGAGAAGAAGGAGTAGGTCGCCATGCGCATCTCTCGACGCGATCTGCTCAAGGGCGCCGCGGTGGCCGGCGCCGCCGCCGCCCTCCCCGGCGAGGCCCAGGCCCGCGCCGCCCGCCCGGCCCGGCCGCACGCGGTCGGCATGCTCTTCGACTCGACCCTCTGCGTCGGGTGCCGGGCCTGCCAGCAGGCCTGCAAGGTGGCCAACGACCTGCCGCCCGACGTCTCACACGCCGAGGGCGGCGTCTACGACGCCCCGGTCGACCTGAACGGCTCGACCAAGAACGTCATCAAGCTGCTCTCCGGCGGCGAGCAGACCCAGTTCATGAAGCAGCAGTGCATGCACTGCGTCGACCCCTCCTGCGTCTCGGTCTGCATGATGGGGGCCCTCCACAAGGAGGGCGAGGGGAAGCGCCCGCTCCCAGGCGCCCGGCCCGAGCAGGCCGGCTCCGGCATCGTCATGTACGACAAGGGGCTCTGCGTCGGCTGCCGCTACTGCCAGATCGGCTGCGCCTACAACATCCCCAAGTTCGAGTGGCGCGACCCGGCCCCGCTCATCGTCAAGTGCGAGCTCTGCCTCCACCGCGGCGACGAGAAGAAGTCCGGGCCGCTCAAGCAGGCCAACCCGGCCTGCTGCGAGGTCTGCCCGCGCGGCGCGGTGATCTACGGCGAGCGCGAGGCGCTGCTGGCCGAGGCCACGGCGCGCGTCGCCGCCCGGCCAGAGGCCTACAACCAGCACGTCTACGGCGCCACCGAGGGCGGCGGCACCCAGGTGCTCTACCTCACCGCCAAGGGGATCGACTTCCAGCAGCTGGGGCTGCCCCGGCTGCCGGAGCGGTCGAGCGCCAGCTTCTCGGAGTCGGTCTCGCACGCCCCCTACCTGATGGGCGTGACCCCCATCGCGCTCTACGCGGCGGTCGCCTTCGTCATCAACCGCAACCAGAAGAAGCACGACGCCGGGGAGGGCAGGCCATGAGCAGCCACGAGAAGGCCGTGCCGATGGGCGGCAAGCTGCTCGACTGGCCCATGAAGGGGCTGCTGGTCCTCTTCGCCATCTCGGCGCTGGTGGTGATCTACCGCTTCGCGGTCGGGCTCGGCCCGGTCTCCAACATGACCGACGGCTACACCTGGGGCATCTGGGAGCCGGTCAACGTGGTGGTCTTCACCGGCGTCGGCGCCGGGGCCTACGGCGTCGCCCTGCTCTGCTACCTGCTCAACAAGGGGCAGTACCACTCGCTGGTCCGGATCTCGGTGCTGGTGGGCGCCATCGCCTACACGCTGGGGGCCACCTCGATCGTGGTGGCGCTGGGCCGCCCCTGGAACTCCTTCTGGCTGCCCTACGCCCCGTACTGGAACCTCAGCTCCAACCTGCTGGAGGTCGCGCTCTGCGTCCTCAGCTACGTGATGGTGCTCTGGCTCGAGGTGCTCCCCGCCGTCATCGACGGGGCGGCCGGCAGCGAGCGCCCCGGGTTCCGGGCGCTGGCGACCCGCTGGGGCCCGCGGCTGCAGAAGGCCATGCCCTACCTGATCGCCCTGGCCATCGTGCTGCCGACCATGCACCAGAGCTCGCTGGGCGGGCTGATGCTGATCGCCGGCCCCAAGATCCACCCGCTCTGGCACGGCGCGCTGCTGCCCACGCTCTTCCTGGTCTCCTGCCTCTCCATGGGCTACGGCGCGGTGGTGGCGCTGACCACCGTCCTGCGCGTCACCTGGCGGGCCAAGGCCGACCTGCCGCTGCTGGCCGGCCTCTCCAAGGTCAACGCCGTCCTGCTGGTGCTCTACCTGGTGCTGCGCCTCGGCGAGGTGGTGGTGACCGGCAAGCTGCGCTACCTGGGCGTCAACTTCGCCACCCTGCTCTTCCTCTTCGAGCTCGGGCTCTTCGCCGCCCCCGCCATCATGCTCTTCTCCGGGAGCGTGGTGGCCAACCGGGGCCGGCTCTACCTGGCCGCGCTGCTGGCGCTGGCCGCCGGCGCCGTCTACCGCATCGACGTCTACCTGACCATGTACCGGCCGGCCGGCTGGAGCGACGGGGTGGCCGTCCCGGCCCACTGGAACTACTTCCCGTCACTGGGCGAGACGCTGGTCACGGTCGGCGCCATCTCCTTCGGCCTCGCCGTCTTCATCGGCATCTCCCGCCTGTTCCCGGTGGTGGTCCGCGAGGACGCCGCCACCCCCTCGAGGACCTAGACCATGAGCCAGCGCATCACCATCGACCCCATCACCCGCATCGAGGGACACCTCCGCATCGACCTGGAGGTCGAGGGCGGCCGCGTCTCCAAGGCGTACTCCTCGGGCACCATGTGGCGCGGCATCGAGACCATCCTCAAGGGGCGCGACCCCCGCGACGCCTGGGTCTTCACCCAGCGCATCTGCGGCGTCTGCACCACCGTCCACGCCATCGCCTCGGTGCGCAGCGTGGAGAGCGCCCTCGACCTGGAGATCCCGCTCAACGCCCAGCTGATCCGCAACATCATCATCTCGGCGCACGCCCAGCACGATCACATCGTCCACTTCTACCACCTGTCGGCGCTCGACTGGGTCGACGTGGTGGCGGCGCTCAAGGCCGACACCAGGGCCACCGCCGCGCTGGCCGCCAAGATCAGCGACTGGCCGGGCAACTCCGAGAAGGCGCTCATCGCCGTCAAGGAGAAGCTGGCCAGCTTCGTCAAGGCCGGCCAGCTTGGCCCCTTCCAGAACGGCTACTGGGGCCACCCGGCCATGAAGCTGCCGCCCGAGGTCAACCTGCTGGCGGTGGCCCACTACCTCCAGGCGCTCGACATCCAGCGCAAGGCCAACATGGCGGTGGCCATCCTCGGCTCCAAGACCCCCAACATCCAGAACCTCGCGGTGGGCGGGGTGGCCAACGCCATCAACCTCGACAACCCGGCCACCCTCAACATGGAGAAGCTCTACCGGGTCAAGGACATCCTCGACGAGGTCCAGTCCTTCATCACCCAGTGCTACCTGCCCGACGTGGCGGCGGTGGCCGGCTTCTACCCCGACTGGTTCAAGTACGGCGCCGGCGTCACCAACTACCTGGCCGTGCCGGACATGCCGACCGACGCCAGGATGACGAAGTTCGACCTCCCCGGCGGCATCATCATGGCCGGGGCGGCCAAGCCCGAGCTGATCACCGGCTGGGACAAGAAGCAGCCCTTCATCCAGAAGGTCACCGAGGGCGTGGCCCGCTCCTACTACGAGGGCCAGTCGACCCTGCACCCGTGGAAGGGCGAGACCAACCCCAAGTACACCGGTGAGTGGAAGCAGGAGACCGAGGCCCCGGAGAAGTACTCCTGGGTCAAGGCGCCACGCCTCGACGGCAAGCCGGTGCAGGTCGGCCCGCTGGCCCAGGTGCTGGTCGGCTTCCTCAACGGCCACGAGCTGACCACCAAGTACGTCATGGCCGCCATCGGCGCGGTCAAGGCCATCCACGGCATCGACGTCACCCCGGCCATGCTCCACTCGACGCTGGGCCGCCACGCCGCCCGCGCCATCCGCTGCGCCATGATGGGCGAGCTCTCCCTCAAGCACTGGGGGCTGCTGGTGGAGAACATCGGCAAGGGCGACACCACCATCTTCAACGACCCCATGGCCAACCTGAAGGCCGGCACCTACGAGGGCGTCGGCCTCCACGAGGCGCCGCGCGGCACCCTCTCGCACTGGACCGTCATCGAGTCGGACGGCAAGGCGATGAAGCTCAAGAACAACCAGTGCGTGGTGCCGTCGACCTGGAACGCCGGCCCCCGCGACGAGCGCGACCAGGCCGGCCCCTACGAGTCCTCGCTGGTGGGCAACCCCATCGCCGATCCCAAGCTGCCGCTCGAGGCGCTGCGCACCATCCACTCGTTCGACCCCTGCCTGGCCTGCGCCATCCACACCCACGACGCCGACGGCAACGAGCTCGGGCAGGTCAAGGTCGGCGGGTAGGACCGGGAGCCCGGCGGCTGGAGGCTGCGGGAGCCAGGGGCAGGCGTCGAGCCGGGCGTGGACGCGAGTCTCCTTCCACTCCATGTGCGGCGGTCTGGTCGTGACTCCGGACGGAGTGCCGGCGTAAGCATGGAGCTCGACCCGTTCCCGGAGAGCCCGCCATGATGCGCCGCTTCGCCCCCATCGCCATTGCCGCTCTCCTCGCCGGAGCCTGCGCCCCCAACGCCACCCCCATCACCAAGAAGGGCTACAAGGGGCAGCCGGCCACCGGGACGCCCATCACCTTCGCGCCGCAGGACGAGCTCGACGTGGACGGCGACGGCGCGGGCGACGGCTGGTGGTGGATCCCGTTCGACGGCTCGACCGGCCTGGAGGAGGTGGCCACCTGCGCCAGCGGCAGCACCACCGGCCTCGCCATCGACCCCGGGACCTCGGGCGACCTGCTGGTCTTCTTCGACGGGGGCGGGGCCTGCTGGAGCTACGAGACCTGCGCCGCGGGCGCGGCGAGCGACCGGACCTTCGGCCTGGAGAAATTCCTGGTCGAGGCCCGCGACTTCATCCCCTGCTCGGTGACCAACCGCGCCCTGCTGCCGCCCTCGCTCACCGGCGCCACCATCGTCTTCGTGCCGTACTGCACCGGCGACGTCCACGGCGGCAGCAACCTGAAGGAGTACGGAAACGTTGCCCTCACGGAGACCTGGCGCCACGCCGGCCACGCCAATGTGCTCGCCTACCTGCGCCGGCTCAAGGCCACCTGGCCCAGCCCGGGCAAGGTGGTGGTGGCCGGCTCCTCGGCCGGCGGCTTCGGCGCCCTGGTGAACTACGAGGCCTTCCGCTGGTACTGGCCGGACGCGGAGGGCTTTCTCATCGACGACTCGGGGCCGGCCCTGGTCGGCGGCGAGGTGCCGACCGCCTTCCGGGACGCCTGGTACAACTCCTGGCACCTGGGCCTGGCCACCGATCCCTTCTGCATCGGCTGCCGCGAGGACTTCTCCTCGGCCTTCACCGAGCTCTCCGACATGCACCGGCAGGACCGGCTGGCGCTCCTCTCGCATGCGGAGGACGGCGTGATGGGCCCCTTCATGCTCTTCCCGACCGGGGCCGGCTTCGCGCGCGCCCTCGACCGCCTGGAGGCGAGCGTGCTCCGGCCGACCGGCCGCGCCCGGGCCTTCATCGACGCCGGCTCCGGCCACATGCTGCTCACGCCGGTACAGGCCTGCGGCCCGGGCTCCTACGTGGCCTCCCACGCGGCGGGCGGCATCACCCTGGCCGACTGGCTGGAGGAGATGCTCTCCGGGTCGCCGGCCTGGGACACCGTGAGGCCCTGAGGGGCGCGGCCGCCGGCCGTGCCATACTCCCATCCCGCCGCCGGGTGGACCGGCAGCGGACTCGTCGCCTTCCGGGGCGGGAAGCGAGGAACGCGCGTGGCTCGCATCAGCGTCATCGGCATCGGCAATGTCCTCGAGGGCGACGACGCCATCGGCCCGACCGTGGTCCGCGTCTTCGAGGCCCGCTACGCGGTGCCGGAGGACGTCGCCGTCATCGACGGCGGCACCCCCGGCCTCGACCTGACCGCCTACATGATGGGGCTGGACGGCCTGGTGGTGATCGACGCCATCAAGACGAGGAGCGGCGGGGCCGGCGAGGTCAAGGTCTACGACAAGAAGGGGATCCTCAACCGCGGCCCCATGGTGGCCCTGAGCCCGCACGAGCCGGGGCTGCGCGAGTCGATCCTGCACGCCGAGTTCCAGGGGGTCTCGCCGCCGGTCATCAACCTGGTGGGCGTGGTGGCCGGCTCGATCGAGTTCGGCTGCCAGCTCACCCCCGAGGTGCGCGGCGCCGTCGACGGCGCCGTCGAGGCGGTCCGGGCGGCGCTCTCGGCCATGGGCGTGGAGCCGGTGAAGCGCGACCCGCCGCTCGCCCCCGACCTCTGGTGGGAGAAGCCCCAGTCGGCGTGACTCCCGTGCGCCCCACCGCGGTCGGCGGGGCCCAGCCCCCAGCGAGCGGCCTCCCCGCGGCCGTCGGCGCCACGGCCCCGCCCGACGGCCCGGTCACCGGGCGGCGGCTCGCCGTCACCGGCACCGTGCAGGGGGTCGGCTTCCGCCCCTTCGTCTTCCGCCTCGCCGAGCGGCTCGGCCTGACCGGCCGGGTCTGGAACGACGGCGACGGCGTCACCGTGGAGGCCTTCGGCCCGGCCGAGCGGCTCGACGAGCTCACCCGGCTCATCGAGACCGCGCCGCCACCGGCCGCCCGGGTGGCGTCGCTCCTGGCCAGCCCCCTCCCCGGCCTGCCCCCGGCCCGCTTCGAGATCGCCCCGAGCCTGGCCGGCGGGGTCCCGCGGGTCAGCATCGGCGCCGACCTGGCCACCTGCCCGGCCTGCGCCGCCGAGGTGGCCGACCCGGCCGACCGGCGCTACCGCTACCCCTTCACCAACTGCACCGACTGCGGCCCGCGCTTCACCATCGCGCTCTCGGTCCCCTACGACCGCCCCGCCACCACCATGGCCGGCTTCACCATGTGTGAACGGTGCGCCGCGGAGTACCACGACCCGCGCGACCGCCGCTACCACGCCCAGCCCAACGCCTGCCCGGCCTGCGGCCCGCGCCTCTCCCTGCTCGACGCCGCCGGCGCGCCGCTGCCGGGCGACCCGCTGGCGCTGGCCGGAGCGGCGCTGCGGGAGGGGCGGCTGCTGGCGGTCAAGGGGCTGGGCGGCTACCACCTCTGCTGCGACGCCACCTCGAGCGCCGCGGTGGCCGAGCTGCGGCGGCGCAAGCGGCGCGACGAGAAGCCGCTGGCGGTGATGGTGGCCGATCTCACCGCGGCCGGGGCGGTGGCGCTGCTGACCCCGGCCGAGGTGACGCTGCTCGGCTCGGTGGAGCGCCCCATCGTGCTCTGCCGGCGGCGCCCCGACGCCGCGCTGGCGCCGGAGCTGGCCCCCGGCAACCCCCGGCTCGGCCTGCTGCTCCCCTACACCCCGCTCCACCAGCTGCTGCTCGGCGAGGCCGGGCGGGCGCTGGTGATGACCAGCGGCAACCTCTCGGAGGAGCCGATCGCCTTCGACGACGCCGACGCCCGGGCCCGGCTCGCCCCGGTGGCCGACCTCTTCCTCACCCACGACCGGCCCATCGCCTCGCGCTGCGACGACTCGGTGGCCCGGGTGGTGGCGGGGCGGCCGCTGGTGCTGCGGCGCGCCCGCGGCTGGGTGCCGCGGCCGTTTCGGGTCAGGCGCCGCTTCGAGCGCCCCACCCTCGGCGTCGGCGCCCAGCTCAAGAACGCCTGCTGCCTGGGGCGCGGCGACGAGGCGACGCTGGGGCCGCACGTCGGCGACCTCGATCAGCTCTCCACCTACGCCGCCTTCGAGGCGGCCATCGACCGGCTCGAGGCCTTCCTCGACTTCCGCCCCGAGGTGATCGGCTGCGACCTGCACCCGCTCTACCACTCGACCCGCTACGCCAAGGCGCGGGCCGCCGCCCTGGGCGTGCGGCTGGTCGAGGTGCAGCACCACCACGCCCACGCCGCCTCGGCCATGGCCGAGCACGGCCTGGCCGGGCCGGTGCTGGCGCTCTGCTGGGACGGCACCGGGCTGGGGAGCGACGGCGCCGCCTGGGGCGGCGAGCTGCTGCGCTGCTGGCCGGAGCGGTTCGAGCGGCTCGCCACCTTCCGCCCCCTCGCCCTCCCCGGCGGCGACCGGGCCGTGGCCGAGCCGTGGCGGGTGGCGCTGGCCGCCCTGCTCGACGCCTTCGACGGCGAGCCGCCGCTCGACCTGCCGCTCTTCGCGGCGGTGGCGTCGGCCGAGCTCGCGGTGGCGCGGCGGATGGTGGCCGGGGGCTTCAACGCGCCGCCGGCCCACGGGGTGGGGCGGATCTTCGACGCCGCCGCCGCGCTGACGCTGGGACGGCCGCTGGCGCGCTACGAGGGGCAGCTGGCGCTGGCGCTCGACGGCGCCGTCGACGAGGGGCTGCTCGAGGCCGGGGCCGAGCCCTTCCCCTTCGAGCTCGACCGCGCCGGGCCGCTCACGCAGGTCGACCTGCGTCCGCTCTGGCGCGGGCTGGTCGGGGCGCTGCGGGCCGGGAGCGGGGCTGGGAGAGGGCCGGGCCTGCTGGCGACCCGGGTCCACCTCACCCTGGCGCTGGCCGGCGCCGCGCTGGTGCGCGAGGCGGCGGCGCGGGACGGCGCGCTGCCGGTGGTGCTGACCGGCGGCTGCTTCGCAAACGCCCATTTAGCGGAGCGGATCCAGCGAGAGCTTTCGCCCGCGTTCAAGGTATACCTGCATGGCCACGTCCCCCCCGGCGATGGCGGCCTGGCGCTCGGCCAGGCCCTGGTCGCCGACGCCGTGGCCCGCGGGGCGTAGCGAAGGGAGCAGCTCATGTGCCTCGGAGTTCCCGGCAAGGTGCTGGCCATCGACGACATGGTGGCGACCGTCGACTTCTTCGGCGTCAAGAAGGAGCTGCGGCTCGACATCGTCGACGAGCCGGTCTCGGTGGGCGACTACGTGCTCAACCACGTCGGCTACGCCATCCGGCGCATCCCGCCCGAGGAGGTGCAGGAGACGCTGGCCCTCTTCGAGCAGATCCTCGACATCACCGGCGCCCGCCAGGACCTGATGGCGATGGACGTGCAGGGCGAGATCGCCGCCGGCAAGGCCAAGGCCTGAAGGCAGCAAGGAGCGGCGCATGGCCAAGGACCTGACGAGCGAGCTCAAGTTCCGCGACCCGGCCAAGGCCCGGGCCCTGGCCGAGGCCATGCAGCGCAACCTCGACGCCATCGGGCGCGAGGTCTCGGTGATGCACGTCTGCGGCAGCCACGAGCAGGCGATCGCCCGCTTCGGGCTGCGGGCAGTGCTGCCGGCCCAGCTCAAGCTGATCATGGGGCCGGGCTGCCCGGTCTGCGTCACCGACGGCCCGGAGGTGGACGAGGCGGTGGCGCTGGCCGGCATGGGCGTGCACGTCTGCACCTACGGCGACATGCTGCGGCTGCCCGGCACCTCGCGCTCGCTGGCCGACGCCCAGGGGGACGGCGGCAAGGTCCACGTCGTCTACTCGATCGACCAGGCGGTCGACCTGGCCCGGGCCCACCCGGCCGAGCAGGTGGTCTTCTTCGCCTCCGGCTTCGAGACCACCGCGGTGGCCACCGCCGCCGCGGCGCTGGCCGGGCCGCCGGCCAACTTCTCCATCCTCTCGGTCCACAAGTACGTGCCGGCCGCCATGGACCTGGTGGCCGAGTCGAAGGAGACGAAGATCGAGGGGTTCATCGCCGCCGGCCACGCCGCCATCATCACCGGCTGGGGGATCTTCGAGCCCTTCGCGAAGAAGACCAACACCCCGGTGGTGGTGGCCGGCTTCGAGCCGCTCGACGTGCTGGCCTCGATCGTCAAGCTCACCGATCTCATCCGCGAGCGGAAGGCCGAGGTCTTCAACGCCTACCCGCGCTGCGTGACCCGCGAGGGGAGCCAGCCGGCGCAGCGGGTGCTCTGGAAGGTCTTCGAGGCCCGCTCCGGCACGTGGCGCGGCATCGCCGCGGTGCCGAAGGGGAACCTCGACCTGCGGCCCGAGCTGGCGCACCTCGACGCCCGCAAGCGCTTCCAGATCGACACCGCGTCGGTCCGCGACGACGCCGCCACCGGCCTCGAGGCCGAGTGCATCTGCGGCGCCATCATGATGGGGCTGGCCAGCCCAAACCACGGCCCGCTCTTCGGCAAGGCCTGCGTGCCGGAGTCGCCGGTGGGGGCCTGCATGGTCTCCTCGGAGGGGACCTGCCGCATCTGGCACACCTACGGCGGCGCCCCCGACCTGCGCGGCGTCGGCGGCCCGGCCGGCCCTGCTGGCGCGGCCGGCGCGGCCGGCGCGGCCGGCGCGGAAGGGGCGCGCTGAATGGAGAAGCCGGTCCAGAAGATCGGGCTCAAGCACGGCTCGGGCGGGCGCGCCATGCGCCAGCTGATCGAGGAGGTCTTCCTCGAGCTGGCCTCGCCGGTCGACGGCATCGGCCTCGCCGCCCTCGACGACGGCGCCGCCCTGCGCATCGGCGACCAGTGGCTGGTGATCACCACCGACTCGCACGTGGTCCACCCGCTCTTCTTCCCGGGCGGCGACATCGGGCGCATCAGCGTCTCCGGCACCGTCAACGACCTCGCCATGATGGGGGCCACCGAGCCGCTCGGGCTGACCTGCGCCGTCATCATCGAGGACGGCTTCCCGCGCGCCGACCTGGAGCGGGTCCGCGACTCGATGAAGGCGGCGGCGCTCGAGGCGGGCGCCCCCTTCGTCACCGGCGACACCAAGGTGGTGGGGCGCGGCGAGTGCGACGGCCTCTTCATCAACACCACCGGCGTGGGGCTGACCCGTCGGGTGGTCAGCGACGCCGGGCTGCGGGCCGGCGACCTGCTGATCATCACCGGTCACATCGGCGACCACGGCATGGCCATCATGTCGAAGCGCCACGACCTGGGGCTGCAGGGCGACCTGCGCTCCGACGTCGGCCCCATCAACGGCCTCATCCGGGCGGCGCTCGCGGCCGGCGGCGACGAGGTGGTGGCCATGAAGGACCCGACCCGCGGCGGCGTGGCCGGCTCGCTCCACGAGATGGCGGCCAAGGGGAAGGTCGGCATCCTCATCGACGAGCAGGCGGTCCCGGTGCGCGACGAGGTGCGGGCGGCCGGCGACATGCTCGGCATCGATCCCCTGCTGGTGGCCAACGAGGGCAAGGCGGTCATCGGGGTGCGGGCGGCCGCCGCCGAGAGGGTGCTGGCGGCGCTGCGGGCCCACCCGCTGGGGCGCGACGCCGCGATCTTCGCCCGGGCGCTGGCCGAGCGGCCCGGCGCGGTCATCCTCGACACCGGGCTCGGCAAGCGGCTGCTGGCCGAGCCCGAGGGCGAGCTGCTGCCCCGGATCTGCTGATGGGCCCCCGCTGATGCACGAGTACTCGCTGGTGGAGGCGCTGATCACGCGCGTGGAGGCCGAGGCCCGGCGGCGCGGCGCCCTCAAGGTCCACGGCCTCTCGGTGCGCATCGGCGAGCTGGCAGGGGTCGACGCCGGGCTCTTCCAGACCGCCTACGACACCTTCCGCGCCGGCACCGGCTGCGCCGAGGCGCCGCTGACGCTGCGGCAGGTGGCGGCCAGCTGGTCCTGCCCGAAGTGCCGGGCCGCCATCCCGCGCGGCGCCGCGCTGCGCTGCCAGCCCTGCGGTGAGCCGGCCCGGCTCGACGACGGCGGCGACGCCCTCACCCTCGACGGCATCGACCTGGAGGTGCCGTGATGGGCACCGCCGGCTGGCGTGGAATGGAGAGCTGACCATGTGCACCACCTGCGGTTGCGGCGACACCGAGCTGGTCCCGGTGGAGCTCCACGAGAAGATCCTGGCCGGCAACGACCGGGCGGCGCGGCACAACCGCGAGCACTTCCTCGAGGCCGGCGTGCTGGCCCTCAACCTGATGGGCTCGCCCGGCGCCGGCAAGACGGCGGTGCTCGAGGCGACCGCCAAGGCGGCGGCCGGCAAGGGCTGGCGGCTCGGCGCCGTCTCGGCCGATCTGGCCACCGACAACGACGCGGTCCGGCTGGTCAAGGCCGGCATCCCCTCCCACGCCATCACCACCGGGCAGGCCTGCCACCTCGACGCCGACCTGGTGCACCGCTCGCTCCACGGCATCGCCTGGCAGAAGACCGACGTCTTCTTCATCGAGAACGTCGGCAACCTGGTCTGCCCGGCCATCTACGATCTCGGGCAGGCCGCCAACGTGGTGGTGCTCTCGGTCACCGAGGGCGAGGACAAGCCGCTCAAGTACCCGACCATGTTCCTGGCCGCCGACCTGGTGATCGTCTCGAAGTGCGATCTCATCCCGCACCTCGACTTCGACATGGCGAAGCTCGACGACGCCATCGCCCGGGTCATGCCGAGGCCGAAGGTGCTCAAGGTCTCGGCCCGGACCGGCGAGGGGCTGGCCGGCTGGGTGGCCTGGCTGGAGGCGCTGCGGCTCGAGCACGGCCTGCTCGGCAAGGTGGCCGGGCTGGCGGCGCACGTCCACGCCCCCAGTCGCGGCGGCGCCGGCTTCTAGTGGCGCCGCCGCAAGCCATGAGCGGCGCCTCGGGGTCCTGCGCCTGCCGTATCGGGCCAGAAAGGCCGACGCCGGTGGAGGGCACCCTGGAATAGGGACATGCTGTCGAGCCTGGCCGCCCAGGCCGAGCGAGACAGGTCCAAGCTGGCCTCCAGAACCCTCACCCTCCGGGAGAAGGACCGGGTGCGAGCCACCCGGTCCCGCGCAGGAGCGCCCCCGCTCGAGCCCCGCCCGAAGCCCAAGGACCGGACATTTCTACTTGGGCGGCAAGCGGACATCTCTACTCGGGTTTGACAGAGAACCTACTGGTTCAGGGCAAGAGCGCCTCCTGCCACGTCTTCAGGCACTCGGCCGCGACCGCCATGCTGGAGAACGGCGCCGACATCCGGTTCATCCAGGAGATGCTGGGCCACGCCAAGCTGACCAGCACGCAGGTCTACACCCGCCTCTCGATCGTCAGGCTGAAGGCCGTCCAGACCGCCACGCACCCGGCGGCGTTGCTGGCGGTGAGGCGGGCGGGCGACAAGGACCCAGAGGAGGGAGGGTAGGCCAACTGGCAGGGCTGCACACGGCCGAGGGAGGCAGTATGATGAAGTCGCATGAAGGCATTCAAGGCACACGTCAGGGGCGGGTGGCTGATCGTGGACGAGCCGACCAGCTTGCCCGAGGGCACGGAGGTCGAGCTCGTGGCGGTCGACGACGACGACTTCTCACCTGAGGAACGCGCCAGGCTTCTCCGAGCCATCGAGGAAGGGGCCGAGGCCATCGAGCGCGGTCAGGTCGTGGACGGCATCGCCTTTGCGAATGAGCTCCTGGCGAGACGTGAAGCTCGAACTCGCTGAGCCGGCGCAGCGCCAGGCGGCAGACATCGAGGGGTGGTGGGCCGAGAACCGGCCTGCGGCTTCCAGTCTCTTCGCCCAGGAGTTCCGGGATACCCTGGAGTTCATTCGTACGAATCCCGGGGTGGGCATCGGCTGGCCGACGGACCGCCATCCGGACTTGCGGCGCGTGATCATGCCGCGCACGAGGCACCACCTGTACTTCCGAGTTGATGTTCCGAGCCAGGTCGTCCAGGTTCTCGCGGTGTGGGGCGCGCCCCGCGGCAGCGGTCCGAAGCTGTAGACCAAGAGCGCCACCCGCGCTCACCTCGCCGCAGGGTAGGAGGTGCTCCTCAGCCCCGCAGCTGAACCAGTAGCTCAGGCCGACTCACCGTAGTCCCTGTTATCGGGCATGAACGGCGGGTTGAATGGCTTGTCCTCCCAAGGCTTGGCGGCTCATGTTCCGGGACTGCGGGGACTGGACCATCGAGGCGCAAGGCGACGCGGCGGAGATCGGGCTCCGCCTCACCGGGGTCCCGGAGGCCTGCCTGGCGGCGCCGGCCTGGATGACCGCGGTGGGCCACTCCATGTCGGCGCTGCCCGGGTTGGCCGGGTCGAGCCAGGCTACGGGTGGGCGCTCACCTTGTCGGCGTGGCAGGAGACGCAGCCCATGCCGGAGTTGACGGGCCTGGTGACGCTCGTGGCCGGGTGGCAGACCACGCAGCTCGCCGAGGCGGCATCGCGCGCGGTTGGCGCCAGCGCCACGTTCGCCAGGTAGTCGTTGAGCAGCTGCACCGTCTTGCCGGCCACGTCGGCGGTCAGGCGGGCGCAGCGGGCCGACTTGTCCTTGCCGTTGGCCGCCACGCCCACGGCGGAGCACCAGCCGGAGACCGAGGCGTGGCAGAGGTGCGATCCTGGGACCCGCTGCAGGGCGACCAGGTTCGCCGCCGAGAAGTCGAGCGTGGTCTGCTCGGCCGTGTTGATGGCCACCGGTACGTAGGACGGGAAGGCGAAGCCCTCGTACCAGCGCAGCAGCTCTGCGATCATCGGATTGCGCACCGCCGGCGCGGGCGAGGCCGGGTCGGCGACGATCATGTTGATGACGAGGGCACCGCCGAGCGCTGCGCCGCAGATCGAGCCGTAGCCGGCCACGCCGCCGCCGCCGAACTTGCCGAAGTCGATGGGGAGCAGGTTGAACGGCTTCCCGACCGTCTGGGCCAGGTGGCCCACCAGCGCGCTGTAGGCGCCGTGGCAGCAGCCGCCCGCGTAGTATGCCTGATAGGCGGCCTCCTTCACGGCCTCGACGTCGAGCCTGTAGCCGAGCGCCACGTGCTGGGCGTAGGGGAAGTCGGCCACGGTCGGGCCTGGATCGAGGGGCGCTGCCGCGGTCTTGTCGCTGCCACACGCCTGCAGCGCGCTCGCGCCGATGACGCCTCCGATGGCGAGCCCGGTACGCACCAGCATGCTCCGCCTGTCCAGCTGCACCTTGTCGTCCATGACGCTCCTTCGGGTCTTCGAGTTGGGTTGCGTGTCGCGCTGCCACTCAGCGGCAGCAGCTTACGGAGGCTTCCTAGACAGCAGGTGAGGTGTCATGGGGACGCGACCAGAGACCGCTGTGCGAGCGCGCGCGCTCTCTCTGGACGCACCGGCGGCGGGCGCTACAAGCCGTGTCACCATAGCGATCGTCATCAGACACGGACCGTGGGTTGGATCCCCTACCCCCGAGGGGTTCGACCGGGTGGTGGTGGTCGACGCCATCCAGACCGGGCAGCACCCGCCCGGCACCGTCCACGCCCTGCCGCTCGAGGCGCTCCACTCGCCGGCCGGGCCGTCGCCGCATGGCGTGGGGCTGCCGTCGGCGCTGGCGCGCACCCGCTCGATGGCGGTCTTCACGAGCCCCTCGAGCACGGTCAGGTCGACACCCTCGAGCGTCTTCAGGTAGAGGCGGCCCGAGTTGGCGTTGGGTCCGCGCTGGTGGGGCCCAAGCTTCTTGAGCGCCGCCGCCGTCAGCACCCACCGAGCCCGAGGTAGAGCACCAGCGCCGGCTTGCGCGGCGCGAAGCCGACCTGGAACCAGTCGAGGTCCCGCCCGCTGGCGTAGCGGAGCCGGACCTGGCTGAAGCCGATGATGCTCGGCCCCCAGCGCTTGCCCGGCTTGCCGGTGAGCCGGCGCATCAGGGTGGCGGTGCCGGGTGGCGGTGCCGCGGGTGGCGGTGCCGGGTGGCGGTGCCGGACATCGACCCGCGACATCGACCCGCGACGAACCTCGTATCCCGCTCGGGGCCCCTCCTTCGCAACTTTGGACGCCCAAAATGACTCTCAGTCCGCGTCGAGTGGCAACCGTTGGCAATGACGTCGGTTATTCCTTGTTTGACTCTGGGTTTGGTTCTGACGTCAGAACTCGCGCCAGCCGACAGCCCACAGCCGACGCCTCGTGCTTCACCCCGTGGAACAGCCGGACTTGCGAAGGGTTGGTTCAGTCCGAAATGACTCTGGGTACGTGGCACCGGGAGAGCTGGGTGGCCTGGCTGGAGGCGCTGCGGCTCGACCACGGCCTGCTCGGCAAGGTGGCCGGGCTGGCGGGGCACAGCCACGCGCCGAAGTAGGGCCCGGCGGCGACCGGTCGCGGTCGCCATACCAGGTTCCTTGTCGCGGCCCGCGCCTTGCTTTGCCGCGAGGGCATGTCCCCGCGGTACGAGCCGGTCGAGAGCTGGGAGCGCCGACCTGGCGCGGCCACGGCCCCGCTCGGCGGCTACCGGCGGCGGGAGCCGGAGAAGACCCTGCTCCACCGGGTGGTGCGGGAGCGGCTGGAGCCTTTCCTGGCCTCGGTCTGGGAGCGGAGCGCCACCGGGCGTGGGCTGCCCTCGCACGTCGAGCGCGACCTGCGGGCCTACCTCGACTGCGGGATCCTGGGGCGAGGCTTCGCGCGGATCCGCTGTCCCGACTGCGGTTTCGAGCGGCTGGTGGCCTTCTCGTGCAAGGCGCGCTCCTGCCCGAGCTGCAACGCCAGGCGCATGGAGGACGCTGCCGAGCACCTCGTCCACGACGTCTTCCCGCGGGTGCCAGTCAGGCAGTGGGTGCTCTCATTCCCGCGGCGGCTCCGGTTCCTGGCGGCACGTGATCCGGCCTTCTGCTCGAGGCTGCTCGACCTCTTCACGCGGGCCGTCTTCGCCTGGCAGCGGCGGCGCGGCCGGCTGGCTGGGGTGGCCGATCCGCGGACCGGCGGCTGTACCGCGGTCCAGCGATTCGGCTCGGCCATCAACCTGAACGTCCACTTCCACACGCTCATCCCCGACGGGGTCTTCGACCTGTCGCGGCCTGGGAGGGGGCTCTTCGTCCGGCTGCCGGCGCCGAGTGACCATGAGCTGGAGCGGATCCTGACCAGGATCATCCGGAAGGTGGCCCGGGTCGTCTCGGCCGACGAGGCCGTGGCGCGGGCGCTCGACGACGACGGCTTCGCCGAGCTTCAGGCGGCCGAGGTGGACCGGCGGATTCGCTTCCCCGATCCGTTCAAGCACGCCCGCCACTCGGTCGCCCTCGATGGCTTTTCGCTCCATGCCGGGGTGCGGATCCACGAGCACGACCGCGCCGGGCTGGAGCAGCTCTGCCGGTATGCGCTCCGGCCGCCCGTCGCGCTTCACCGGCTCTCCCAGGGTCCGGACGGGAAGCTGCTCTACAAGATGAAGCGGGCGCGGAGTGGCGCGCTGTTCCTGCTGCTCACTCCGGACCAGCTGCTGGCCCGCATCGCCACCCTGGTGCCGCCGCCGCGGACGCACGCGCTCAGGTACCACGGCGTGTTCGCGCCCAACTCGAAGGACAGGTCCAGAGTGGTGCCGGGGGGAGCGGTCGCGCCGCCCACGGCGACCGGAGGACGCCTGCCGCACGGCGGAGAGGATGGCGTTTCGGGCCGGCCAGCACTCGGGGCGCCCGCTACGGAGGGCCCCCCTGCCGGTTCGGCGACGGCCGCCGGCTTCACCCTCGCGGCGCCGGACGATGCGCCTGGGGACGACCGGTGCGGCCCCCGCTACCGGGTGCCCTGGGCCGAGTTGCTGAGGAAGGTCTTCTCCCTCGACGTGCTGTCGTGCCCCGAATGCGGCGGGCGAATGGAACTGATGGCATTCATCGCCGAGGCGGGGATAGCGAAGCGCATCCTCGACCACCTCGGGGTAGCCTCCACCGGACCGCCACTGCTGCTGAGGGCCGCGGCGCCTGAGGAGCACGCCGATCCCGGCCCTGAATACGGCGGGGCAGATCCTTCCTACGACGACTGACTGCTAAAGGCTGGGCCCTGGATGCCGGCCGGTGGCGGAGCCACGCCCTGGGTCAGCCTCCAGCGCCCATGGCGGTGCCCTTGTGGAGCGTCCGGGGCATGTGGCAGCGTCCGGGAGTCGAGGAAACGGGCTCTGAACCAGTAGGTCCTCTGTCACCATCTCTGAACCAGTAGGTCCTCTGTCACCATAGCGAACGTTATCAGACGCGAACCGTGGGTTGGATCCCCTACCCCCTGCTCGGTGGCGCCTTCCACGCCCGTCGCCTCACGCTCCGGTCGTCGCAGGTCGGCCAGCTCAACCCGGCCCAGCGGCCGCGCTGGACGCGCCGCAGGCGGCTCGCGCTCGCCCTCGCGCTGCTCGCCGACCCCAGGCTC
>JANMRY010000058.1:0-8891 GCA_031388695.1 Anaeromyxobacter sp.
GCCATCAGGCCAGCGGCAGCCAGATGGTGAAGCTGGCACCGCCGCCGGGGCGCTCCCCCAGCTCCACCTCGCCGCCGTGCTGCAGCACGATCTTCTTGACGATGGCCAGCCCCAGGCCGGTCCCCTCCCCCTTGGTCGTGAAGTAGGGATCGAAGACCCGGGCCCGGAGCTCCGGCTCCACGCCCGGCCCCTCGTCGGCCACGGTGAGCACCGCCCGGTCGCGGCCCCGGGCCACGCCGAGGTGGAGGCGGGCGCGGTCCGCGCCGGCCGCCTGCACGGCGTTCTCGGCCAGGTTGACGAGGACGCGGCGCATCAGCGCGGCGTCGAGCGCCACCGGCACCTGGTCGGAGGCCACGGTCACCAGCACCTCGGCCCGCTCGGTGAGCTGGGGGCTGGTGCGCACGAAGTCGTTGACGAAGCGGCCCAGGTCGGCCGGCGCCGCGGCCACGTCGGGGAGCCGCGCGAAGGCCGAGAACTCCTCCACCAGCCGCTGCAGCGTGGCCACCTCCTGGCGCACGATCTCGCCGGCCTCGCCCAGCAGCCGGCCGAACCGCTCATCGCCGCCCGGGGTGGCGCGCCAGCGGGCCTCGAGCTGCTGGAAGGCGAGCTGGATTGGGGTGAGCGGGTTCTTGATCTCGTGGGCGAGCCGGCGCGCCACCTCCTGCCAGCTGGAGATCTTCTCCAGGTAGACGATCCGGTCCCGCCCCTGCCGGACCTCCTCGACCATGAGGTTGAAGCCGTCGCCCAGGGCCGCCACCTCGTCGCCGCCGCCGGAGCGCTCGACGCGGGCCGAGAGGTCGCCCGCGGCGACGCGCCGGTGGGCCTCGGCGAGGCGGGCCAGCCGCGCCACGGTGCGCCGGGCCATGAGGTGGCCGAGCAGCGCCGCCAGCAGGGCCGCCACCAGCACCATGCCGGCGAAGACCAGCAGCACGCTGCGGCGCAGCTCGCCGCGGGCCCGGTCCATGTCGCGCGCCGTCTCGGCCAGCTCGCGGGTCTCGTCGAGCTCGGCGAAGAGCGAGGCCTCGATGGTGAAGATGGCGCGCAGCGCGCCGCCGCCCGGCAGCGTCACCTCGGCCGGCACCGGCCGCCAGCCCCCCTCCTCCTCGACCGCGCCGGGGCGCTCGGCGGCGGCCAGCAGCTGGCCGTCGGGGCCGACCAGCTCGAGCCGCTGCAGCCGCTCCACGCTGGCCACGGCCCACTCCAGGTAGGGGCCGGGGGGCGCTGGCGGGCGCGGCAGGCTGCGGGCCAGGCCGAGCGCCTGCTCGGCGTGGAGCGCCTTGCGGGCCCGGAAGAGCTCCTGGTAGGTGCCCGGCACCTCGGAGAGCCGCTCGGCGACGCGCGGCGCCAGCCAGACCCCGGCGTTGGAGTCGGCCAGCCAGTTGGCCAGCAGCAGCGCCGGGACCAGCGGGAGCGTGGCCGCCAGCAGCAGGGCGGCGACCAGCTTGAGCGAGAAGCGGGAGCGCCACGGCGGCCGAGGGGGGGGCGGCGGCGGCGGCGAGGCCGCCGGGGTGGCCAGCGGCGTGATCACCGGGGCGCCACCGGGGGCGCGGGGCGCGTGAGCGGCGCCGAGCGGAGCAGGGTGACCTCTGGCGGCGGCGGGCGCAGCAGCAGCGCTGCCAGCGTGCCGAGCAGGGAGCGGGCCCCGGCGGTCGGGCCGCCGGCCGGGTGGGTGAGCTGCTCCCGGGTCAGCCCGAGGAGGCGGGGCGTGACCGGGTCGAGCTCGAGCTGCAGCTCGACGGTGAAGGGCTCGGCGAGCGCGGCCGGCGCGCCGAGGTCGAAGGGGTCGGGGGCGGCCAGCAGCCGCCGCAGCGCCGGCCAGCCGGCCACCTGCCGCGACCGGCTCGGCGATCCGACTTCACTGGTGGTCACGGTGAAGGCCTCGCTCCAGGGGTCGAAGCGGACCTGGTAGTCGCGGACCGTGGTCGGCCCGCCGGCGGCGGTCACCGTGAGCCGGACCGTGCCGGTCAGGCCGCTGCCGAGTCGCTCCTCCAGCGCCGGGGCGAGGGCCGGCCCCAGGTCGACGGCGGCCACCACCCGCCCGGCCTCGAGGCGGCAGGCGACCGGCAGCGTCGCCGCTCCGGCCGGGGCGGCCGCGGCGAGGGGCGCGCCGGCGAGGGCCAGGCCGGCGAGCAGGAGTCCGAGCCGCGCCAGCATGGTCAGGGGCCCTGGCGCCGGAAGGCCACGTAGGCCTCCAGCGTGGCCAGGTCGAGCGGGTCGGCGTTCAGGGCCGCCTCGTAGGCGGCCACCGCGGCCGGGAAGTTCTTCAACTTGCTGGCGACGCGCGCCCGGACCAGGTGGCTCGCAGCCGCCTTGGCCTGCTCCGGGTGGCGCGCCAGGTACTCGCGCCGGCGCCCCTCGATGAGCGCCTGGGGCACGCCGGCCGCCATGCAGCGGGCCACCCCGAGGTAGTTGCCGCGCCCGGCGTCGTAGACCAGCCGCTCGGCCGGGACCGAGAGCGAGTGCTGCGCCAGGTCGAGGCGGGCCAGCAGGGCCGAGGCGCGCTGGTGCTGGTCCGACCCCTCGGGCCGGGCCCGGATCGCCTCGAGGCGCACCCGCAGCTCGCGGGCGGCCCGGCGGATCTCGGAGAACTCGGCGTCGAGGGGGAGCCCGAGCAGGCCGTAGTGGAGCGCCGTCGGCCGCTCCTCCAGCTCTCGAAGCTGGGTGGCGAAGTCGAGCGGCTGGGCCGGGACCCTGCTCCCGGCCTGCCCCGGCGGCGGCGCGCCGCGGGTCGCCTCGGCCAGGTCGGTGAGGGCGGCGCGGGCCTCCGGCGTCAGCTCGACCAGCTGGACCGCGAAGCCCGGGGCCATGTGCCAGCGGCCCGCCTCCTCGGCGGAGACGTGGCGGACCACCTCGCCGGTCACCTGGAGCCGGGCCTTGAGCGACGGGTGGAGCAGCCCCAGCGAGACCCGGGAGAAGAGCGGGGGCAGGTCGCGCTCGGCGCCGAGGAAGAGGCCGGCCCGCGTCACCTCCACCGCCGTCAGCCGCCGGATGGTGTCGCCGGTGGCCAGCTCCACCTTCACGGGGCTGGCCACTGGAACCGGCGGCGCCGGCGGCGCGGCCTTGACCGGTGGGGGCGGGGCCTGCGCGGTGGACGGCTGAGACTGGGCCGAGGGGGGTGCGGCGACCTCGGCCTGGCCGAGGTGGGCCCGGGCGCCTCGCAGCGCCTCGGCGAAGCGCGCCATGTCGGCGTGGCGGTCGTCGGGGGCCTTGGCCAGCGACCTCATGATGGCCCGCTCCAGGTCGGGGTCGAGCCCCGGGACCAGCTGCGAGAGCGGCGGCGGCGCCTGCTGCAGGTGGGCCAGCAGCAGCTGGGTGACGGTCTTGCCCAGGAAGGGCAGCCGGCCGGCCAGCAGCTCGTAGGCCATGACGCCGAGCGCGTAGACGTCGGTGCGGGCGTCGATGGCCCCGTCGTCGCACTGCTCGGGGGCCATGTACTCGGGGGTGCCGACGATCAGCCCGGCCGCGGTCCGGCCGGGGCTGGTGATCGAGCCGCCGCGCAGCTTGGCGATGCCGAAGTCGACCAGCTTGACGAAGTTCGGCTTGCCGCCGCGGGTGACCAGGAAGACGTTGTCCGGCTTCAGGTCGCGGTGGACCACGCCGCGCTCGTGGGCGCACTGCAGCGCGTCGCAGAGCTGGAGCAGGACGTCGATCGACTCGACCGGGGTCAGGTGCCGGGCATGGTTGGCGGCGTGGAGCGTCTGGCCGTCGAGGAACTCCATGACGAAGTAGTAGCGGTTGGGCGGCAGCAGGTTGAGGTCGTAGATGGCCACGATGTTCTCGTGGCCGATCAGGTTGACGGCGCGCGCCTCGTCGTAGAAGCGGGCCACCACCTGGGGGTTCTCCGCCAGCGACTCGTGGAGGAACTTGACCGCCACCTTGCTGCCGATGACCGGGTGCTCGGCGAGGTAGACCGACCCCATGCCGCCACGGCCGAGCATCCGGACCAGGCGGAAGGAGCCGACCTGCGTGCCGACCAGCGGGTCGGTGGCCGGGGCGACGGCGGCCGGGGGAGGGGCCAGCCCGTCGCCGCCGAAGAGCATGGTCGGGCTCTGGGAGGAGTCCTCGGATGGGGCGGTCACCAGGGTCTCGACCTCGGCGACGGCGGGCGGCGGGGCGGGCTTGCCGGGAGAGATGCGCACCGGCGGGCAGGCCCCGCCCGGAGGGTGGGTGGCGCCACAGCGAGGGCAGGTGGTGGGGTCTCCAGCGCGGTCCACGGCGGCTCCCGGTGCCGAAAGAGTGGAGCCTAGCAGAGATGCCGGCCGCTGGCCGTCCGGGTGGGGGACGCACTCGAAGTTCTTGGTGTAGGCTGCCGCCCATCATGCCAGCGCCAGATCGAAAGAAGTCGAAGCAGGGTGCAGCGAAGGCCACGGGGAAGAAGGTGGCCGCGCCGAAGCGGGCGGCCGCCGCCAGGGCGCCCGCCGGGAAGCCGGCGGCCAGGCCCGCCGCGGCGAAGCCCGCGGCCCTGAAGAGGGCGGCGCCGAAGACGGCGGCCCTGAAGAAGGCGGCGCCGAAGCCCGCGCCGAAGCCTGCGGCCGCGAAGAAGGCGGCGCCGAAGAAGACGCCCGCGAAGGTGGCGGCCAGGCCGGCCGCACCCAAGGTCAAGGCGCCGGCGCGCAAGGCGGCGCCGAAGCTGAAGCCGCCGGCGGTCCAGGCCGGCCGGCGCGACGGCCCGGATCCCGAGGGGTTCTTCGTGGCCAGGGTGCGCGGCGAGGATGCCGTCCGCGACGCGCCCCACCAGATGCTGGAGCCGGGGGGCTGGGAGGAGGAGCCGGTCCCGCTCCAGGTCGACCAGGAGGGGCTCGGCGAGCTGCCCTGGACCTACGGCGAAGACCTGCTGGTGGCCCTGCCGCGCGACCCGCGCACCCTGTTCGTCTACTGGGACCACGCCCGGGCCACGCTCGATGCCTCCTTCGCCAACCTGCCGGGCCCGCGGGTGGAGCTCTGGGTCTTCGCCCGCGGCGCCACCGGGTGGGACCGCGTCCGCGTCGTCGACGTGGCCCTCGAGGCCCGCGGCTGGTACGTGCACGATCTCGAGCCGGGGCGCCCGTACCGCGGCGAGCTCCACCTCCTCGGCTCGGACGGGCAGGACCGAATGCTGCCCGGTCGCGCCGCCGCCACCGCGCTGCCGGCGCAGGGTCCGTCGACGGTGATCGACGACCGCTACGCCTCGCTCCCCTGGGAGGTGCCGCTCCCCAAGCTGATGGGGCCGGGCGTCCCCGGCGGCCCGTTCAGCGAGGAGGCCCGGGCGCTGCTGGCCAGCCTCTCCGGCTGGAGCCGCTTCGGCCACAGCCGCGCCGACGGCAACGCCGACGGCAGCGCCGGCCCGGCCGCGCCGGCCGGCGGCCCGTCCTCGCCGACCCGCCCCAGCTCGCCGACCCGCCCCAGCTCGCCGGCGGGCCCGCCGGGCAGGAAGGAGGGCTAGATGGCCGAGCCGAAGGGCTACGTCGCCCTCCACCTCCACGCCCACCTGCCGTTCGTCCGTCACCCCGAGTACGAGGACTTCCTCGAGGAGGACTGGCTCTACGAGGCCATCTCCGAGACCTACCTGCCGCTGCTGCGGGTCTTCGACCGGGCCACCGACGAGGGGATCCCCTTCCGCATCTCGCTCACCATGTCGCCGCCGCTGGTGGCCATGCTGCGCGACGACCTGCTGATGGGCCGCTACGCCCGCCGGCTCGACATGCTCTGCGAGCTGGCCGAGAAGGAGGTCCACCGCACCCGCCACGACCCGGCCTTCAACGGACTGGCCCACCACTACAGGCACGAGTTCTTCGAGCTGCGCACCCTCTTCCACGATCGCTACCACCGCGACCTGGTGGGCGCCTTCCGCCGCCTCGAGGAGGCCGGCCGGCTCGAGCTGCTCACCTGCGGAGCCACCCACGGCTTCCTGCCGCTCATGCAGCAGTACCCCGAGGCGGTGCGTGCCCAGGTGGCGGTGGCAGCCGCCCACCACCGGCGCCACTTCGGCAAGGACCCGGCCGGCATCTGGCTCCCCGAGTGCGGCTACTTCCCGGGCGTCGAGAAGGTGCTGGCCGAGGAGAACATCCGCTACTTCTTCGTCGACACCCACGGCGTCACCGACGCCACGCCGCGCCCCCGCCACGGGGTCTACGCCCCGCTCTACACGCCGAGCGGGCCGGCCGCCTTCGCCCGCGACCCCGAGTCCTCGATGCAGGTCTGGAGCGCCGAGTCGGGCTACCCGGGCGACACCGAGTACCGCGAGTTCTACCGGGACATCGGCTGGGACCTCGACTTCGACTACGTCAAGGCCTACGTGCAGCCGACCGGGGCCCGCAAGAACGTCGGCATCAAGTACTTCCGCATCACCGGCAAGACCCCGCACAAGGAGCCCTACTCGCCGCAGCGGGCCGCCGAGCGGGCCGCCTCCCACGCCGGCAACTTCATGTACAACCGGGAGCGGCAGATCGAGCACCTGGCCGGCACCATGGGCGGCACCCGGCCCATCGTGGTCTCGCCCTACGACGCCGAGCTCTACGGCCACTGGTGGTACGAGGGGCCGCAGTTCATCGACTACCTGATCCGCAAGGTGGCCTTCGACCAGCAGGTCTTCAAGCTGGCCACCCCGGGCGACTACCTGCGCGAGAACCCCGAGCAGCAGCTGGCCACGCCGCCGCTCAGCTCCTGGGGCGCCGGCGGCTACGCCGCGGTCTGGCTCGACGGCACCAACGACTGGATCTACCGCCACCTCCACAAGGCGGCCGAGCGGATGATCGCGCTCAGCAACGACATCCAGCAGCCCACGCCGCTGGAGCGCCGCGCCCTCGACCAGGCGGCCCGCGAGCTCTTGCTGGCGCAGTCCTCCGACTGGGCCTTCATCATGAAGACCGGCACCATGGTCGAGTACGCCATCCGGCGCACCAAGGAGCACGTGCTGCGCTTCACGCGGCTCCACGACCAGCTGCGCGCCCACCAGGTCGACGAGGGCTGGCTCGCCTCGGTCGAGGCCCGGGACAACATCTTCCCGGAGCTCGACCACACCGTCTACCGCTCGCGCTGATCGAGGCGCAAGGCGGCTGCGAACCAGGCCCGGAAGCCGGCGACGCGGCGCGCCACGAAACGCCGCTGACCGCGGAGGAACGCCGGGAAGATACGGCCCTCCCGGGTGTTGGCTCCGTTGACGCAGGGCGCCCCGCCGAATAGCCTGCGCCAACCCGTTTTCCCCGTCGAAACCGAGAGATGGCCGACAAGACCCCTGCGAACGACGACCTCGGCGCCACAGAGCGCGAGATCATCAAGACCCGCCTCGAGAAGGCCGGGGCGCTGCGCGCCCTCGGCGTCAACCCGTACGGTAACGGCGTGACCCCGCGCCACCTGGCGGCCGACCTCCAGGTCCGCTACGGCGAGGCCCCGGCCGAGGTGATCGCCACCGACCCGGGCGACTGGTCGGTGGCCGGCCGGGTGCTGGCGGTGCGCAGCTTCGGCAAGGCGGCCTTCCTGAAGGTGCGCGACCGCAGCGGCGAGCTCCAGGTCTGGGTCAAGAAGGACAAGCTGGGCGAGGCCGGCTTCGAGCGCTTCAAGCTGCTCGACGTCGGCGACCTGGTCGCCGCCGAGGGGCCGGCCACCCGGACCAAGACCGGCGAGCTGACGCTCGAGGCGCTGCGCTTCACCATCCTCACCAAGGCGATCCGGCCGCTGCCCGAGAAGTGGCACGGCCTCACCGACGTGGAGCAGCGCTACCGGCAGCGCTACGTCGATCTCGTGGTGACGCCCGGCGTGCGTGAGACCTTCGTGAAGCGGGCCAGGATCGTCTCGGGCATCCGCCGCTTCCTCGACGCCCGCGGCTACCTCGAGGTCGAGACCCCCACGCTCCACAAGGCGGAGGAGGCGGGCGGGGCCACGGCGCGGCCGTTCGAGACCCACCACAACGCGCTGGGGCTCGACCTCAAGCTGCGCATCGCCACCGAGCTGCACCTGAAGCGGCTCATCGTCGGCGGGCTCGACCGGGTCTACGAGATCGGCCGCATCTGGCGGAACGAGGGGATCGACCGGCGCCACAACCCGGAGTTCACCTCGATCGAGTTCTACCAGGCCTGGGCCACCCACGACGACCTGATGAAGCTGACCGAGGAGCTCTTCCACGCGCTGGCGGTCGAGGTGACCGGCGGGCCGGTCATCACCTTCCAGGGGCAGGCCATCGACCTGACCGCCCCCTTCCCGCGGGTCTCGCTGGTGGGCGAGGCGGCCCGGGCGCTCGGGCTGTCGCCCGACGACGCCCTCTCCGGCCGCGGCCTCGGCGAGGCGCTGGCCCGCGCCGCCGCCGGGATCGCCGAGAAGGAGCCGGCCTGGAAGCTGGGCGAGGCGGCGAAGAAGAGCCCCGGCGAGGCGCTGGCCGTGGCCTTCGAGCTGCTCTGCGAGCCGAAGCTCCCGGTCGACCGCCCCGCCTTCGTGGTCGACTTCCCGCTCGAGACCTCGCCGCTCTCGCGCCGCCGCGACGCCGACCCGCGCCTCGTCGACCGCTTCGAGCTCTTCGTGGCCGGCATGGAGCTGGCCAACGCCTTCAGCGAGCTGAACGACCCGGCCGACCAGCGGGCCCGCTTCGAGGCCCAGCTGGCCGCCAAGGTGGCCGGCGACGAGGAGGCCATGCCCTTCGACGAGGACTACGTGAGGGCGCTGGAGCACGGCATGCCGCCGACGGCCGGGGAGGGGATCGGCATCGATCGCCTCGCCATGCTGCTCACCGACTCGGCCTCGATCCGCGACGTCATCCTCTTCCCGCTGCTCAAGCCACAGGCGTGAGATACCGTCACGTTGAGCAAGGGGTTTCATGCGGTCGCCTCCGCAAGGACGGGGACAAAGGGCTTGCGGTGCCTCGCCACGAAGTGGACGGCGATGAGCAGCTTGCGCATGGCGGCGACGAGGGCGACCTTTGG
>JANMRY010000062.1:0-34691 GCA_031388695.1 Anaeromyxobacter sp.
CGGTAGACGAGGACGAAGAGGGCGCGCCGCGCCAGCGGGATGGCGTGGGTGTCCTCGCGCCGCAGGTAGTCGGAGACCCGGTCGTAGAGCGCCTGCTCCTCGGCCGACGGGGCGAAGTCCTCGACGATGGAGCGGCGCGCCGTGTACTTCACGTACTCGCGCACCTGGCGGCGAAGGGTGCGGAAGACCACCGGGGCGAGGCGGGCCTTCAGGTCCTCGGCCTTCTCCTCGGTCAGCTCGCCGGTGGCGTACTGGAGCCGAAAGGCGTCCTCGGTGCCGAGCAGGGCGTCGTCGATGAAGGAGGCCAGCCCCAGCAGCTCCATCAGGTCGTTCTGCAGCGGCGTGGCGGTCAGCAGCAGCTTGGGGCACTTGCGCAGGCCGCGGCGCAGCGCCTGGCCGGTCCGGTGATCCTTGCGGTAGGCGTTCCGCAGCCGGTGGGCCTCGTCGATGATGGCCACGTCCCACGGCACGCGCTCCAGCTCGCTGGCGCGCATGGCGGCGAAGGGGTGGGAGGCGATGACGATGCCGCCGGTGTCGAAGGGGTTGGTGCGCAGCCCGGCCTTCTCGGCGGCGCGGCAGGTGTCGCCGTCGACCACGTCGGCGTCGAGCCCGAACTTGTTGCGCAGCTCGTCGCGCCACTGGGCCCGCAGCGAGGCCGGCACCAGGATGACGGCGCGCGGCTTCCCCTCGGCGGCCAGCTGGGCCAGCACCAGCCCGGCCTCCACGGTCTTGCCGAGCCCGACCTCGTCGGCCAGCACGGCGCCGCCGGTGGCCAGCGAGGCGAGCGCGAAGGCGGCCGCCTCGATCTGGTGCGGGTTGAGGTCGACGGCGGAGTGGGCCAGCGCCGGCGCCAGCCGCGACGCACCGCTCCCGGACCGGGCGGTCAGAGACTCGGCGGCGATGCGCTGGTGAAAACGGGTCAGCGCGGCGGGCTTCTCGCCCAGCGCACGCGACGCAACGACCGACCCCACGCCCATCCCGCCGCCTCCCCACCACCCTCGGGCCGCGCCGTGAAGCGCGCCCGTCCACCGCCTGCTCCCCGGCCACCCGGGCGAGCCCGTCGCCGCTGCGGCGACGGGGGAGTGAATCTAGCAGCTTGCCGATCGCGGGGGAACAGTTCCTGTTAGAACCGGCCCCGTGCCAAGGGCCATCTCCGAGCGGACGCTGCTCTTCCTCGTCGGGGCGGTCCAGTTCGTCAACGTCCTCGACTTCATGATGGTGATGCCGCTCGGCCCCGACTTCGCCGTCGGCCTCGGCATCCCGGCCTCGCAGCTCGGCCTGATCGGCGGCGCCTACACCGGCGCGGCCGCCGTCTCCGGCCTGGCCGGGGCCACCTTCCTCGACCGCTTCGATCGCCGCAGCGCCCTCTCGGTGGCCATGCTCGGGCTGGTGGTGGCCACCGCCGCCGGTGGCCTCGCCACCGGCTTCTGGACCATGGTGGCGGCGCGGGTGGCGGCCGGCTTCTTCGGTGGCCCGGCCACCTCGCTGGCCCTCTCGATCGTGGCCGACGCCGTCCCGGCCGAGCGGCGGGGGGCGGGCGCTGGGGGCGGTGATGGGGGCCTTCTCGGTCGCCTCGGTGCTCGGCGTGCCGGCCGGCCTGGAGCTGGCCCACCTCGGCTCCTGGCGGACCCCATTCTTCTCGGTGGCGGCGCTCGGCCTGCTGGTGGCCGGCGGGGCGCTCCTCCTCATGCCGCCCATGCGGGGCCACCTGGAGCGGGCCCGCGGGCCCATGGCCGAGCGCGGCTCGGTGCGGGCGCTGCTTCGCCAGCCGGTGGCCCTGCTGGCGCTCGCCTCGACCGCCACCTCGATGATGTCGGGCTTCGCCATCATCCCCAACATCGCCTCGCACCTGCGCTTCGACCTCGGCTTCCCGCGCGACCGGCTCGGGCTGGTCTACATGGTGGGCGGCACCATCGCCTTCTTCACGCTGCGCATCGCCGGGCGCTGGGTCGACCGCTTCGGCGCCCCGGTGGTCTCGGTGGGCGGCACCGCCGTCTTCGTCGCGGTGCTGGCGCTCGGCTTCGCCTGGCCGCAAGGCTGGCTCCCGCTGGTGGCGGGGCGCCCGGGGCTGCTGCTCGGCGCCGTCATCACGCTCTTCGTCTTCTTCATGATGGGCAACTCGCTGCGCAACGTCGCCATGAACACGCTCACCTCGCGTGTTCCCGGCCCGGCCGAGCGGGCCCGCTACATGTCGGTCCAGTCGGCGGTGCAGCACCTGGCCAGCGCCGTCGGGGCCGGGCTCTCGGCGCGCCTGCTCACCGTCGGGCAGGACGATCGGCTCGAGGGGATGCTGGGGCTGACCCTCTTCTCCGGGGCGGTGGCGGTGCTGGTCCCCTTCCTGCTCATGGCGGTGCAGGCGCGGCTGGGGCGGCGCGGCGGCTAGACGGGTCCCTTTGGCCCGGGCTTCTTGCCCGGCTTCCCCTCCCGCCCGGCCTGGCGGAGCGCCTCGCGCAGCAGGTACTCGACCTGGCCGTTGACCGAGCGCAGCTCGTCGGCCGCCCAGCGCTGCAGCGCCTCGAGCACCAGCGGATCGACCCGCAGCAGGAAGGGCTTGCGCTCGGCCATGCGGCTTCCAGGCCTAGTAGATGGTGCCGGCGTTGATGACCGGCTGGGTGTTGCGCTCGCTGCAGAGCACCACCAGCAGGTTGGAGACCATGGCGGCCTTGCGCTCCTCGTCGAGCACCACCACCTGGTTGCGGCTGAGCCGCTCCAGCGCCATCTCCACCATGCCGACGGCGCCGTCGACGATCTTCTGGCGCGCCGCGATGATGGCGCCGGCCTGCTGCCGCTGCAGCATGGCCTGGGCGATCTCGGGGGCGTAGGCGAGGTGGCTGATGCGCGCCTCCAGCACCTTGACGCCGGCCAGCTTGACCCGCTCCTCGAGCTCCTGCTGCAGGTGCTCGGCCACCTGCTGGGTGTTGCCGCGCAGCGAGAGCACGGAGTCGTCGTGGGCGTCGTAGGGGTAGCGCGAGGCCAGGGTGCGGACCGCCGACTCGCCCTGGACCCGGACGTACTCGGGGTAGTTGTCGACCTCGAAGACCGCCTGGGCGCTGTCGATCACCTTCCAGACCACGATGGCGGCGATCTCGACCGGGTTGCCGTCGAGGTCGTTGACCTTGAGCTTGCCGACCTCGACCGAGACCATCCGCAGGCTGACCCGGCGCTTCGCGTAGAGCGGGTTGGCCCAGAAGAAGCCGGCCTCGCGCACCGAGCCGACGTACTCGCCGAAGAGCTGCAGCACCCGGGCCTCGTTCGGGTTGACGAAGAAGAGCCCGGTGAAGGCGACGAGCGACCCGGCCACCAGGGCGACGAAGAGGAGGATGAGGGGCACGCTCCCGTCGGTGAAGCCGATGACGAGCACGCCCACGGCCACCAGGCCCAGCACGATGCCGATGACGACGGCGGACCAACCGGACGACGGCTTGCTCGGCTTCTCGCGGACCATGGGTGACCTCCGGGGCTGATGTCAGTATGATATCAGCGCGACATCGGAGGCGTCAAGCCCATCCGGCGGTCCCTCCTGGGCCGCCTGCTACAGCAGCCCCTGCGCCTTGACCGCCGCGTACCGGGCCACCACCGCCGCCGGCAGGTCGATCGCGGCGGCGTGGATCACCGCCACCCCGGCCGCCGCCAGCCGCCGCGAGGAGCCCTCGCGCTCGTCGACGATCCGCTCGGCCGCGGCGCGGGCGAAGGCCTCCACGGGGCCTCCGGGCCGGGCGGTGGCGGCCGCGGTCAGCTCGGGATCGGCGATCGAGGCGAGCGCCACCAGGTGGCGGCGGCGCAGGACGGCGGCCCGGGCCAGCAGCAGGGCGGTGGCGTCCGGGTCGGCCAGCTCGGTGAAGAGCACCACCAGGGCGCGCCGCCGCTGGCGGGCCAGCAGGGCGTCGAAGGCGGCGCCGAGGTCGGCCTCGACCGGGCGCGAGCGGGCCAGGTGGAGCGCCTCGGCCAGCGGCCCGAGCCGGGTCCGACTAGCCTCGGCCGGCACCACCCGCTCCACCTCGGCGCCGAAGAGGATCAACCCGGTCCGGTCGCCGCGCTCGGCCGCGGCCCGGGCCAGCGCCAGCGCCGCCTCGACGGCCCGGTCGAGCCGGGTGCGGTGCCCCTCCAGGCGCCCGCCGAGGTTGCGCCCGCAGTCGATCAGCAGCCAGAGGGTCTGGTTGCGCTCCGGCTGCCACTCGCGCACCACCGGCCAGCCGCGCCGGGCCGTGGCCTTCCAGTCGACCGAGCGCAGGTCGTCGCCGGCCTGGTAGCCGCGCAGCGCCGAGAACTCGCGCCCCTCGGCGCGGCCGGTGCGGGCCTCGCGCCCGGGGTGGACCAGCGCCGGGTTGGAGGCGAGCCCGGCGGCGGCCAGCCCGGCGCCGAGGCCGAGGCCGAGGTCAGGGTAGACGCTCACCTCCCGCCCGAGCGGGAGCCGCACGGGCCGCCAGCAGAGGCCGAGCGGCCCGCGCAGGCGCAGATGCAGGTCTCCGAAGGCGTGCCGGCCGCGGCTGCGGGGGGTGACCGTGTAGTCGACGACCGCCTCGCCCGGGTCGTCCCCACCGGGCAGGCGCAGCACCCGCCGGTGGCCGGCGGCGTCGACGCCGGGCGGGGGGGCGTCGGCGAGGGCGACGGTGAGGGGCCGACCGGGGGGCGCGCGGAGCCGAAGCTGGACCGGGTTCCCGGCGAAGGCGGTGAGCGGCTCGCGCAGCCGCCGCTCGGCCGAGAGCGCGCTCGCGGCCGGGGCGCGCCTCCAGTCGAGCAGGACGAGCGCCAGCAGCGCCGCGTCCCAGGCCAGCAGGACGAGGAGACCGGCCCGCGCCTCGCCGAGCAGCAGCGGCCAGCCGAGCCCGAGGGCGAGCAGCAGCAGGGCACGGCGCGAGGGGACTGGCACGGGCAGCAGCCTACCGCGCCCCGGGCGCGAGGGGCCCGGCGGACCGGACTGGCCCGACCGGGACTGGCCACACGGGCCAGGCCGCGGTCAGGAGTGCGGCCGCCGGTTCGGCGCGCCGGCCGGCACGGCGTGGGGCACGGCGTGGGGCCCGCCGTGGGGCATGCCGTGGGGCGTCCCGGGCGGCATCCCGGGCTGGTGCTCCATCTTCGGCATCTTCATGCCGAGGAAGGAGAAGTGCTCGCGGTAGCCCTTCATCATCTCCTGGAAGGCGCTCATCATGTAGCGGCGCTTGAAGCCGTCGGGGAGCCGCATCACCTCGGGCATCTTCTGCGCGTAGAAGGTCATGTAGCACTTGCCGAGCGCCACCATGACCTCCTCGAGCGTCATGTCGAAGGGCTCGACGATGGGCGTGGCCAGGTTGTACTTGGACCAGTCGGTGACGCGGATGCGGTCCTTGAACTGCGCGTGGATGGGCGTGAACGGCATCGGGGTGAGCACCGGGAAGACCGCGATGTCCGGGTTGACCCGGATGGCCTCGGCGATGGTCCCCTCGATCGACTTCCAGGTCTCGGTCGGGCCGCCGATCATGAAGGAGGCCTCGGTCATGATGTCGTGGTCGCGGGCCAGGTCGACCGCGGCCTTGTTCTGGCCGATGTTGGTCCCCTTGTTGAGGGTGACCAGCATCTCGTCGGTGCTCCCCTCGGCGCCGAGGTAGAGGTGGATGATGCCGGCGTCCCGGTACTTGGGGAGGATGGCCCGGTCGCGGATGACGTCCTCGACGCGGGTCTCCATGAGCAGCTTGACGTTCATCTTCTCGGCCATCAGCAGGTCGAGGAGCTTCTCCCAGCGGACCGGGTCGTTGGTCGGGTAGGGGTCGATGAGGGTGATGAACTCGACGCCGTGGACGTCGACCAGCCGGTGCATCTCGGCGATGACGTTCTTCGGGTCGCGGGCACGCCAGTCGCCCCGCCAGAACTGCCGGTGGCTGCAGAAGGAGCAGCCCATCATGCAGCCGCGCGAGGTGAGCATGGAGGCCATGCGGCCCCAGGGCTCGATGTTGTAGTGGTAGTCGCTCCAGTCGAGCAGGTGCCAGGCCGGCTCGAGGGCGTTGAGGTCCTCGATGTGAGGGCGCAGCGGGGTGGCCACCACCCGCCCGTCACGCTGGTAGGCGATCCCCTGAACGCCGGAGGGGTCGCCACCCGGGAGCGAGGCGAGCAGCTCGGGGAAGGTCTCCTCCATCTCGCCGCAGAGCACGAAGTCGACCCGGTTGGCGGTGTCGGCGAAGATCTCGCGGTACATGAAGGTCGGGTGGGGGCCGCCGATCACGGTGACGATCCTCGGGTCGACCTCCTTGGCGATCTTGAGGGCCTGGAGGGCGGCCGGCACCGTGGCGGTGCTGATGGCGCCGGTGACCGGGAGGTAGTCGAGCGAGACCACCACGTCGGGCCGGAAGCTGGCCACCTGGGCGCGGACGTCGTCGAAGGTGGCGTTCGGCTTGTTCATCGCATCGAAGATGCGGGCCTCGTGCCCGGCCTTCTCGGCCACGCTGGCGAGGTAGGCGAGCTGGAGCGGCGGCCAGGTGCCGATGACCTGCACGCCCCAGCAGAGGTACGGCGGGCCGATGAAGAGGATCCTGCTCATGGATCGGGTATCCGTTGGCTGGTGGTTCGAGTTGCGGACGACGCCTGCGCCATAACACGGGCGGCCCTCGGCCGCACCCCTATGGGTAGCAGAAGCACCCACCCGGCCCAGGGTGGTGCCAACGTTCATTTCCCCGCCCTTCGGCCCCTCCGCCGGCTGGTGGGGGCCGCCGGTTACCGGGGCACCGGCACGGTGTCGAGCAGCTCGGCCACCAGCTCGTCGGCGCTGGCCCCCTCCAGCTCGGCGTCGGGGCGCAGCACCAGCCGGTGGCGCAGCACCGGTGGGGCCGAGGCCTTGACGTCGTCGGGGGAGAGCCACTCGGCGCCGCGCAGCGCGGCCCGTGCGCGGGAGGCGGCCAGCAGCGCCACGCCGGCCCGCGGCGAGGCGCCGAGGCGGACCCGGGCCAGCTGCCGGCTGCCGCGCACCAGCCGCGCCACGTAGTCGAGCAGCGGCGGCGCCACCGCGAGCCGCCGGGCCCGGTCGCGCAGCCCGATGAGCTCGGGGCGGGAGAGCACGGTGCCGACCCCGGCGGCGGCGAGATCGTGACCGTCGGCGCCGAGCGCGGCGCGCCGCAGGATCTCCAGCTCCTCGGCCGCCTCGGGGTAGCCGACCCGGACCTTCATCATGAACCGGTCGGTCTGGGCCTCGGGGAGCGGGTAGGTCCCCTCGTACTCGACCGGGTTCTGCGTGGCCACCACGAAGAAGTCGCCACCGAGCGCCAGCCGCTCGCCGTCGAGCGTGACCTGCCGCTCCTCCATGGCCTCGAGCAGCGCCGCCTGGGTCTTGGGCGGGGTGCGGTTGATCTCGTCGGCCAGCAGCACGTCGGTGAAGATGGGGCCGCGGCGCAGCTCGAAGGTCCCGGTCCCGGCCCGGTAGACGCTGGTGCCGAGGATGTCGGCCGGCATCAGGTCGGGGGTGAACTGCACGCGCCCGAAGCGCAGGTCGAGGGTGCGGGCCAGCGCCTTGGCCAGCAGCGTCTTGGCGACGCCGGGGACGCCCTCGAGCAGGACGTGGCCGCCGGCCAGCAGGGCGCAGAGCAGCTGGCGCACCGGCTCGGCGTGCCCGACCACCGCCTTGGCGATCTCGGCCTCCACCCGCGCGGCCGGCTCGAGCCCGGCCCCGCCACGCTCACCGTCGAGGGTCGACATGTGGCGAGCCTAGCACGCGGGTTCCACCGTCCGGCCGTCGCCAGGCCGCCTCGAGATCGGCCGCGGCGCGTGCCACCTCGAGCAGCAACCCGTCACCGCCACGGGCCAGCGCCGCCTCGCCGCGCCGCAGCGGCCCGACCGCCTTGGGGGCCCGGGCCATGAGCCGCCCCGCCGCCTCCTCGACCGGGAGCGCCGCGCCGATCCCGGCCTGCCGCTCCAGCGTGCGTCGCAGCCGCCGCCAGGTGGCGGCCGCCAGCTGGGGCTCGGCCCCGGCTCGCCGGTAGAGCTCCGCCAGCGAGGCCAGGTAGTCGCCGGTGGTGCGCCCGGCGGTGTCGGGCGGTGGGGGCCGGACCGCGCCGAGGCGCGGCCAGGCGGCGGCGGCCAGCAGGAGCAGCAGCAGGGCCAGCTGCAGGCCGAGCGCCAGCCCTCCGATCGACGCCGCGGCGCCGGCCGGGCCGGCGCGCCGCAGGTGGCGCTCGTCGAAGGCGAGCGGGCCGCGGGCCGCCAGCCGCACCCAGAGCGTGAGCGCCTGCCCCTCGCCGATCTGCCGGTTGTCGAGCAGCTCGGTCCCGGCCAGCAGCAGCAGCTCGCCCCGGCCCAGCGGCACGGCCACCGCCGCCGGCCGCCCGGCGTCGCCCAGTACCGGGCGGGCGCCGGGCGCGGACGAGCTGACGCCGGCGCCGCCGGCGCGCAGCGAGAGCCCCTCGAAGAGCGGGTGGGGCTCGAGCGGACCGACCTGCCGCTCCCCGTCACCGGCCAGCCGCCGGGCCGAGAGGCGCCGGGCCAGCGCCGGCTGGTCGGCCTCGCCGCCGGCGCCGAGCGCCCAGGCGACCCGCCCCCCGCGCTCGGCGTGGGCGACCAGCGCCGAGACCTCCTGCTCGTCGAGCGGCGACGCCGGGGCGAGCAGCAGCCAGGTCTCCGTCGGCGAGGGATCGGCGTCGCCGGAGACCAGCCGGCGGGCCGGCCGGCCGGTCGCCTCGAGCCAGCGGGCCGCCGCCGCCACGCCCGGACCACCCGTCGACTCGGTGGAGGGGTAGCGGACCAGCGCCGGATCGCCGGTCGGCGGCCGGGAGAGCACCGCCAGCAGCAACAGCCCGAGCCCGAGCAGGCCGGCGAGGACCAGGCCGGCTCGCCTCACCGGGTCACCCCGCGCTCGGCCGCCCCGGCGCCTGACGCCAGGCGGGCCGCCACCGCCAGGGCCGAGGCCGCCTCGGCGGCGGTCAGCGGACGCAGGCCGTAGGCGGTCCGCTCGTGGAGCCGGACCAGCCCGCTGAAGGCGTCGTCGGCCATCCGCCCGGCCAGCTCGCCGCCGGTGAGCGCCTCGGCCGCCCCGCCACCGAGCCGCCGCCTCGCCGCGCCGATGGCGGCCAGCAGGGCGAGCCGCACCGCGCCCGGCAGGTCGCCGGCAGCCAGGGCGCGCTCGCCGTCGGCGACCACCGTGCCGGCCGCTTCGGGCCGGGGAACGGCCCGAGCCTGCCCGGCGCCGGTGACCGGCAGGCTCCGGCGCCGCCTGCGGGAGGCGCGCCAGAGGAGCAGCCCGGCCACCAGCACCGCGGCGAAGAAGACCAGCCGCCCCAGCCCGGCCCACTGCTCGGCCTCTGCGGTCCCGAGCGCCGCGGTGAGCCGCTCCCAGGCGTCGGCCAGCCAGCGCCGCAGCTCATCGCCGCGCCAGCGCGCCGCCTGGAAGTCGGCGCCGGCCAGCACCTCGGCCAGCGCGGCGCGGTCGGCCTCGGTGGGCTGCAGCCCGCCCTCGAGCAGGGGAGCGCCCACCATCAGCCGCGCTCCAGGCGGGCCGCCCAGGCCGCCAGGTCGAGCCCCTCGGTGCGGGCTCGCCGCTCGAAGTAGAAGACCACCGTCACCGCCAGCGAGAAGGGCTGGAGAGCGGCGCTCGCCGCCAGCTCGAAGAGCGAGAGCCCCAGCTCGACCGGGAGCGGCAGCGCCCGGGGCAGGAAGGGGAGGGCACCGCCGCCGCCGAGGCCGCCGGCCAGCGCCCGCGGCAGCCCGGCCAGGCCGTTGACCGCCAGCAGCAGGACGAAGGAGGTGAGCAGCAGCACCGAGGCCCTCAGGCCGGGCCGCTCACCCAGCGGCTGGCCCGGCCGCGGCCCCATGAGCCGCCAGGAGCGGCGCAGCGCCTGGAGCGGCCCCAGCCCCTCCACGGCGACGGCCACCGGGGCGAGGATGGTGCGCAGCAGGACCACGAGGAAGAGGACCAGCCCGCCCAGCGCCGCTCCGGCGGCGCCCAGCAGGGCGGTCGGGGTCGACCTGGAGGAGAGGAGGAGCAGCAGGCCCGGGAGGGCGCCCAGGCCGACCGCTGCCGCCAGCAGGAGCTGCTGCGCCAGCCCTGCGCCGAGGGCGCCGGCCAGCCGTGGGCCCCAGCGAGGCTCCACCTCCACCCGCGCGCCGGCCGGGGTGAGCGGCACCGCCAGCGACGGGGCGATCAGCGCCGCGGTGATGGTGGTGGCCAGGGCCTGGAGCAGGAAGAGGATCACCAGCAGCCCGCCGGCCGCCGCCAGCGCCGACGGGGCCTGCTCGACGGCGCGGCGCGGATCGCCGCTGGCGAGAAGGAAGGCCGGGGCCTGCGCCGAGAGGAGACGTGTCATGGCCAGGGCGGGCGCCTGGAGCAGCAGCATGGCGAGGAAGAGCGGCCGGAAGCCGGCCCGTGCCGCGGCGATGGCCCGGTCGATCATGCCGCCGATGCCGAGCGGGCCGACGGTGAGGTCGAGGGGCGGGGTGGTGGCCAGGCGGGCTCCTTGGTCTACAGGCCGTGGACGACGCGCGGGTCGTTCCGCAGGGCCTCGTAGAGGGCGAGCCGCTGCGGCTCGCTGGTGAGCGTCACCGTCACCGTCACCGAGTGGTACTTGCCACCGGCGCTGGCCCGCACCGTGACCTGCTCCGGGGGCGCCTCCCCCACCACCCGCGCCACCAGCCGCCGGGCGTGCTCGGCGAAGTCGTCGGCGGCGAGGCCGATGATCTTGACCGGGTACTCGACCGGGTAGTTGAAGCGGCTGGGCGGATCCTCGGGCAGCGCCATGACCCGGGAAGCATACCCGGGGCCGGGCCGACCCGCAGCGCCGCCAGGGAGCGAGGTGGGACAGCCACCGCGCAGGTCGGAGCGGCACGCACGGCGCGGCACCTCTAGAAGTGCGGCCTGAGAGGGTTTCCTCAACCCGGGTTCGGCGCACGCGCGCCTCCGGCCCGCCACGCCTGTCGGTGGCGCCGCAACGAATCCAGAGAAGTTCCAACGAGGTCTGCAGCTCCCACCGTCCGTCCGGGGGTGGCGTCGCCGGTCCGGCACGGCGGGCGCAATGAGCTGGTCACGAGGGCGCCGGGGCGCCCGGGAGTCTCGGTGGCTGCAGGACCAGGGAGAACAGACATGACGACGACCACGAAGTGGATGCTGGTGATGGTGGCGATGCTGGGTGCCGCCTGCGGTGCAGGCAACGAGCTCTCCCCCACGCTGCTGGTGCAGCTGCAGGTGAGCCCCCCGACCGCGAGCGTGCCGGCCGGCGTCGACCAGCAGCTGACCGCCGTGGCGATCTTCCAGAACGGCCGCCGGGAGGACGTCTCCGCCCGGGCGACCTGGAGCATCGTCGACGAGTCCATCGCCCGGGTCGATGCCAAGGGGCTGGTCACCACCGCGCTGCGCGGCACCACCCGGGTCAGCGCCTCGCTGGACGGGCTGAGCGGCTCGGCCGCCCTCATGGTCTCCGATGCCGCCCTGGCCTCCATCGAGCTGGACGCGAGCATGCTGCGGATCCCGCTCGGCGCCACGCTGACCGCGGCGGCCTGGGGGCACTACACCGACGGCTCCGTGGTCGACCTGACCTCCCAGTCGGCCTGGTCGGCCACGACCAGCGCCCTGACCCTGCTGACGCCCGGCCAGAGCCGCGCCGCCAGCAAGGGCCCGGTGCGCCTCTGCGCCCGCTTCCAGGCCATGCAGGCCGACGTCGACCTCGAGGTGACCGACGCGGCGCTGGTCGGCCTCCAGGCCGGGAGCGTCCGGAGCCTGGCGGCCCTGCCCAAGGGGGCCATCTCGCCCCTCTCGGTCACCGCCGACTTCACCGACGGCACCGAGCTCGACGTCAGCGCCGACGTCACCTGGCAGAGCGACGAGCCGGGCATCGCCGAGGTGGTGGCGTCGCGGGTGCGCGGCGTGGGCCATGGCAGGACCCGCCTGGTCGGCAGCTACCAGGGGCAGAGCGTCTCGGTGGACGTGACCGTCGACCTCGCCGAGGTGGTCGGGCTGGCCCTCTACCCGCCGCTGGCGACCGCCCCCCGCGGTGACTTCGTGGCGCTCGCGGCCATCGCCACCTACTCCGACGGCAGCATGGGTGACGTGAGCTCGCAGGTGACCTGGTCCTCGCTCGACCCCTCGGCGGTGCAGGTCACCAACCAGCGTGACCGGTCCGGTCGCGCTTACGGGCTGAGGCGCGGCTCGCAGACGGTGGTGACCGCCCAGTTCGAAGGGTCCAGCCTCTCGGCCACCACGCTGGTCCAGGTCGGCGCCCCCACGGTGAAGAGCATCGTCATCGACCAGGCCCCCTTCCCGCTGCGGCGGATGGCCCTGGCCGGGAGCGACCTGCAGCTCAGCGCCACGGCGACCTTCTCCGACGATGGCATGGACGCAGGTGAGGCCGAGACCCAGGGCAGCCACGACTACACGGCGCAGCTCCACTGGGAGAGCTACTCCCCGGGTGTGGCGGTGGCCGACCCGGCCGTCCCCGGCCTGATCCACGCCCTCTCCTGGGGCGAGGCCACCATCGTGGTGACGCAGCCGGGAAACCCGCTGCTCTACAAGACGGTCACGGTCTTCGTTCGCTGACCCACCTTCTCCCCTCGGTCGGCCCCGACCGGCCGAGAGCGCCCCCGGATCTCCCCGGGGGCGCTGCCTTTTCGCGGTCGGGTTTGACCGCCACCCCGGGCGAGGCGAGAATCGCCCCCCTCATGGCGATCCTGGTTCGATTGAACGGTGAGCAGCGCGAGCTCCCCGACGGCCTGACGGTGGAGACCCTGCTCGCCCACCTCGGCGTCAAGGCGGCGCGCGTGGCGGTCGAGGTCAACGAGTCGGTGGTGACCAAGGACCGGTACACCGCGCACCGGCTCTCGGGCGGCGACTCGATCGAGATCGTCGCCTTCGTGGGCGGGGGATGAGCATGGCCGACACCTGGAGCATCGGCAGGTACACCTTCACCAGCCGCTTGCTGGTCGGCACCGGCAAGTACCCCGACTTCGCCACCATGCAGCAGGCCCACCTGGCCTCGGGGGCCGAGGTGGTCACGGTGGCGGTGCGCCGCCTCGACCTGTCGGCCAAGGGGGAGGCCTCGCTGCTCGAGTGGATCCCGAAGCAGGTGACGCTGCTCCCCAACACCGCCGCCTGCTTCACCGCCGACGAGGCGGTCCGGACGGCCCGGCTCGGCCGGGAGCTGGGGATGGGCGACCTCGTCAAGCTCGAGGTGATCGGAGATCCGCGCACGCTCTTCCCCGACGTGGTCGGCCTGGTCGAGGCCGCCAAGGTGCTGGTCAAGGAGGGGTTCACGGTCCTGCCCTACACCAACGACGACCCGGTGACGGCGCGCCGCCTCGAGGAGGCCGGCTGCGCCGCCATCATGCCGCTCGGGGCTCCCATCGGCTCGGGGCTCGGGATCCGCAACCCGACCAACCTGCGCATCATCCTGGAGAGCGCCAAGGTGCCGGTGCTGGTCGACGCCGGGGTCGGCACCGCCAGCGACGCCGCCATCGCCCTCGAGCTGGGCGCGGTGGCGGTGCTGATGAACACCGCCATCGCCGGGGCCCGCGATCCGGTGATGATGGCCGCCGCCATGCGCGACGCGGTCCGGGCCGGGCGGCAGGCCTTCCTGGCCGGGCGCATCCCCATGCGGCTGCACGCCGCCGCCTCGTCGCCCATGTCCGGGTTGATCGGGAGCTGAGCCGCCCGCCGCCGCCGCTTCGGCGCCGCGGGCCGATCGCCAGCCCTTCGCTGCCGCTGGCCGATGATGCTGCCGCTATGGCGCGCCGGCGAAGGCGATGGGCTCGGCGCCGTCGAGGTCGGCGAGGAAGCGGTAGACGCGCGAGGGGCGTCCCCAGCCGCCGCTGGCGAAGCCGGCGTGGACCTTCTCCCAGGCGACCGGGTGGTCGCGCTCGCCGATCGGCTCGACCGCCCCGCGCAGCAGCCAGCCGCCCGGCTCGGCCAGGTCGAGCAGCACGCGGGTCTCGAGCGGGTTTGTCCGCAGGTTCATGGCCGTCTTCAGCGCCAGGCCGTCACCATGGAAGAGCGCCAGCCGGCCGTCGATCCGCTCGCGGTGGAAGACGAAGCGGGGCGAGAGGTTGGCGGTCTCGGCCATGGCCACCAGGGCGAAGGGGAGGCCGGTGGCCAGCTCGCTGACTTCGGCGATCGGGATCTCCTCGAAGAAGCGGAGCGTGTAGGGGCTGTGGTGGACCGTGTAGGTGCGGGCGCCGTGGACCGTGAGGAGCTCGCCCGGCCCGCTCGACAGGTCGGCCTCGGCGCCACCCGGCGCCAGCGGCAGGGTCTTCACCTGGAAGCCCCGGTACTGCTCGAGCCGGGCCAGGTGGACCGAGAGGCACTCGCCGGGCCTGGGGCCGCGCGGCAGGCGGCCTTGCAGCTCGACCTCGAGCTGCCCGGGGTGGTCGGTGCCGCGCACGCCCCGGACGCGGTGGAGCGAGACGGTCGGGTGGCAGCCGGCCAGGCTGCTCGTCCCCATGAAGGTGAGCAGCTTCTCGGCGGCCACCTGCGGGAAGCTCGGCCCGTGCCGGGCGCCGAGCAGCTCGAGGAACTGGATGACGCGCTCTGCCCGGCTCGACACGCCCTGCCTCCCGCGGCGAAGATGGATGAAGTTAGTCATGCGACTCCCTGTTGTCCACCTGGTCACGGACGGCGCGCTGGTGCCGGATCTCGCGGCGCACCTCGAGCTGGTGCTGCGCGGGCTCGAACCGGGGCGGGTGGCGGTCCACCTGCGCGAGAAGGCGCTCGGCGGCGCGGCGCTGCTGGCGCTCGCCACCGCCCTGGCCGGCGTCTGCCGCCGCCACGGCCAGCTGCTGCTCATCAACCGGCGGCTCGACGTGGCGCTCTCCTGCGGGGCCGACGGCGTCCACCTGCCGGCCGACGCGGTCGGGCCGGCCGAGGCCCGCCGGCTGCTCGGTCCCGGGGCGCTGGTCGGCGTCTCCTGCCACCGGGCCGAGGAGGTGGCGCGGGCCCAGGCCGGCGGCGCCGACTACGCCACCTTCGGCCCGGTCTGGGCCACCCCGTCGAAGGCCCGCCACGGCGCGCCGGTCGGGCTCGAGGCCCTGCGCGAGGCCTGCCGGCTCGGCCTGCCCCTGGTGGCGCTCGGCGGCCTGGAGCCGGCGCTGGCGCCGCTCGCCTTCGAGGCCGGGGCCAGGGGCGTGGCGGCCATCCGCGCCTGGCTGACCGGTCCGGACCCGGCGGCGGCGGTGCGCGCCCTGCTGGCCGCCGCGCCGGCGCCGGTGGCCGCGCCCAGGCCCTGATCGTGGCTGGCCGAGGCTGACCGTGCCTTGACCGGCCGGCGGGCGCCACCTACCGTCGCCGCCATGGCCGACGCCGACCGCAAGCCGCCCGGGCTGCTCCGCTCGGTCTCGATCTTCGCCGGGCTCGACACCACCGACACCGGGGCGCTGGAGCGGCTGGCGCGGCGCCGCAGCTACGCCGAGGGTGAGGTCGTCGTCTCCGAGGCGGAGCGAGGCGATGCCCTCTACGTCCTGCTCACCGGCAAGGTGAAGGTGGTGCTCTACGGCGAGTCGGGGCGCGAGGTGATCCTCTCCACCTTCCGGGAGCCGGGCGACTTCTTCGGAGAGATGAGCCTCCTCGACGACGAGCCGCGCTCGGCCACGGTGCTGGCCATGGCCCCCTCGACGCTGCTGGTCCTCTCCCGGGCCGACTTCAGGGCCCACCTGGCGCGCCACCCGCGCGTGGCGGTCCAGGTGCTGACCGAGCTGTCGCGGCGGCTGCGGCGCGCCGACGCCGTCATCGGCGACCTGGCCCTGCTCGACGTCCTGGGGCGGCTGGCGGCCCGGCTGCGCGACCTGGCGCTGGCCGACGGCGAGCCGACGCCGGAAGGGCGGGAGCTGCGCAACCGGCCCACCCAGGCCGAGATCGCCGCCATGATCGGGACCAGCCGCGAGACCGTCTCCCGGGCCCTCTCCGAGCTGGCCCGGCGCGGCGACGTGGTGCTGACCGGGCGGCGGCTGCTGGTCCGCCACCGGCTGCTGCGGCGCGCTTGATGCGCCGGCCGGTCCGTTCTGCTATATCGCCCGGCGCCATGGGTTCCCCGGTATTCGAGATCTCGAAGGACTTCCTCTTCTCCGCGGCGCACCAGATCCGCTTCCACGGCGGCAAGTGCGAGCGGCTGCACGGCCACAACTGGCGGATCCGCGTCTACGTGCGGGCCTCGGTGCTCAACAAGATCGGCATGGTCATCGACTTCGCCGACCTGCAGAGGCTGGTGGCCGAGATCGGGGCGCGCTTCGATCACCGGAACGTCAACGAGATCCCGCCCTTCGACGAGCGCAACACCACCGCCGAGCTGATCGCCCAGTACTTCCACGAGGAGATGGCGGCCCGGCTGGCCACCAGCGAGGCGGGCCGGGTCACGGTCTCCCGCGTCGACGTCTGGGAGAACGAGGGCTCGCTCGCCACCTACCGCGAAGAGTAGGGCGCCGGGCCGGGTGGCCCAACCGCTTTCTGCGAAGTGGCCCCTTGGCGGCACCGAGAACCGCCCTAGGCTGGATCCTTCCATTCGAAGAGGTCCACATGTCCAGAGGCCGCCCCAACCGCCGCAGCATCGCCTTCGCTCCCGCCCTGCTGGCCGCCCAGCTGGCCGTCCTCTCGGCAGGGTGCGGAAGCTCGAGCCCGGCCGCAGCACCGGTGACGCCCCCGGTGGCGGCGCCGACCGGCCTCTCCTACCCGGTCAACCCGGCGACCTACGTGGTGGGGACCGCCATCGCCGCCAACAGCCCGACCCACGGCGGCGGACCCGTGACCGCCTGGACCGTCACCCCGGCGCTCCCGGCCGGCCTGGCGCTCGATGCCGTCACCGGGCAGGTCTCCGGGACGCCGGCCGCGCTGGCCGCCACCCGCGCCTACCGGGTCCAGGCCAGCAACGCCGGCGGCGCCGCCACCGTCGAGCTCACCATCAGCGTCAACGACCTGCCCCCGGCCTTCTCGCTGGGCGGGAGCGCCCTGCGCCTCTGGCGGGGGGAGGCGATCACGCCGCTGACGCCGGTCAGCACCGGCGGTGCGGTGGTCAGCTGGGAGATCACGCCGCCGCCCCCGGTCGGGCTCACCTTCAGCGTCACCACCGGCCGGCTGGAGGGGACGCCCACCGCCGCGGCGCCGGCCCAGGTCCACCAGGTCACCGCCTCGAACAGCGGCGGCAGCAGCACGGTCGACCTGGAGCTGGCCGTCGACGAGCCGGCCCCCGGCGTCACCAGCTTCACGGCCACGCCACCGGTCGTACTGCAGGGGAGCACCGCGCTGCTGGAGTGGGCGCTCGGCGGACGGGCGGCCACCTCCACGACGCTCGATGGCCTCGACGTGCTGGGGCAGACATCACGCAGCGTGACGCCGCGCCGACGCCAGACCTACCGCCTCGAGGCCTCCAACGCCCACGGCACCGGCTCGGCGAGCGTGACGGTGGCGGCCCGGGGGCTGGAGCTGCTGGCCGGCAACCTCGATGGACCGGGCTGGCGGGACGGCGTGGCCGAGGCCCGCTTCAACCAGCCGCGCGGCGTCGCCGTCGACAGCGCCTCGCACATCTACGTCGTCGACCAGCTCAATCATGCCATTCGCAAGATCGCCCCCGGGGGCGTGGTGACCACCCTGGCGGGCCAGCCCGGGGAGAGCGGTGTCAGCGACGGCACCGGCAGCGTCGCCAGGTTCAGGAATCCGGAGGGGATGGCCATCGACCCGGCCGGCAACCTCTACGTGACCGACCGGGGCAACAACACCATCCGCAAGGTGACGCCGGCCGGGGTGGTCACCACGCTGGCCGGCCTGCCCTTCAACCCGGGCTCGGCCGACGGCACCGGCAGCGCCGCCCGGTTCAATGGCCCCATCGGCATCGCCTGGACGCCGGCCGGGGATCTCGTGGTGGTCGACTACAACGGCCATGCGCTCCGGCGCGTCACCACCGCCGGCGTGGTGACCACCCTGGCCGGCTCGCCCGGCCTCTCCGGCCGGCTCGACGGCGCCGGCGGCGCGGCCCGCTTCTACTACCCGTGGGGCGTGGTGGCCCACCCCGACGGCTTCTTCTACGTGGCCGACTCCCTCAACCAGACCATCCGCAAGGTGAGCAGCGCGGGCGAGGTGACCACCCTGGCCGGGAGCGCGACCGGGCTCAGCGGCCTGGCCGACGGCACCGGCGCGGCGGCCCGCTTCTCCAACCCCCACTACCTGGCGGCAGACGGCTCCGGCGATCTCTGGGTGTCGGACCTGAGCCACCGGGTTCGCAAGGTGACGACCGCTGGCGTGGTCACCTCGCCCGTCGGCGTGGGCGTTGGCTCGGCAGACGGGCCCTTCGCCACCGCCAGCTTCCTTGGCCCGCAAGGGCTGGCCTTCCTCCCCTCCGGGCTGCTGGTGGTCGCCGACGAGGGCAACGCCTCGGTCCGGGCCATCGACTTCGCGCGCTCGGAGGTCTCCACCGTCGCCGGCGCGCCGGCGCAGGCGAGCACCGTCGACGGCCTCGGCGACCTGGCCCGCTTCGCGGGGCCCAACGGGGTGGTGCTCGACGAGGCCGGAGAGGCCTCCGTCGTCGAGTACACCAGCGGCGCGCTCCGCAAGGTGAGCCCGGCCGGCTCGGTCAGCACCTTCCTCCCGGCCGGCACCTTCGCCGGCCCGACCGGCCTGGCCAGGGACGCCGCCGGCAACCTCTACGTCGCCTGCCAGGGCTCCCACGTCATCCAGGTGGTGACGCCGGCCGGGGCGGTCTCGGTCTTCGCCGGAACGCTCGACGTGAGCGGCAGCGCCGACGGGACCGGGACCGGTGCCAGCTTCTACAGCCCGAGCCACCTGGCCTTCGACAGGGACGGGAACCTCTACGTCACCGACGTCGGCAACCAGACCATCCGCCTCATCACGCCGGCCGGGGTGGTCTCGACGCTGGCCGGCAGCCCCGGCCTCTCCGGCCTGGTCGACGGCCAGGGGTCCGCCGCCAGGTTCAACCTGCCCTACGGCATCGCCGTGGACAGCCTCGGCAACGTCATCGTGGGCGACATGAACAACAACCGGCTCCGCAAGATCTCCCCGGCCGGAGTCGTCACCACGCTCCTCACCGACGCCTTCCTCTACGGCCCGGGCGCGATGGCCTTCGACGCGGCCGGGACGCTCTGGGTCGCCGATGTCTGGAACCACGCCGTCTTCTCGGTGGTGGTGGCCGATCCACCGGCCACCAGCGCCACCACCCTGCGCATCGGCACCCCGGGGCTGCTCGGCGCCTTCACCGGTCGATTCCCGGCCGGACTCTCCTATCCGTCCGGCCTCGCCATCACGCCGGCCGGCGACCTGCTGTTGAGCACCGTCAACGGGCTGGTGATCGCCACCGCGCCCTGAGCGGGCCGGGAGCCGCGCCACGGAGGAGGAGATGGAGTCGCGACGCCGCTTCGGCGCCACCGGCCTGCTGGTCCCCCCGCTCGGCCTCGGCGCAGGTGGGCTCGGCGACCCCGCCCTTGACGAGGGCGAGGTGGGCCGCCTGCTCAACGGCGCGCTCGACCTGGGCGCCACCCTCGTCGACACGGCCCGTTCCTATGGTCTCTCCGAGGAGCGGATCGGTCGCCACCTCGGCCACCGCCGCGGCGAGTTCGTCCTCGTCACCAAGGTCGGCTACGGGGTGGACGGGGAAGCCGACTGGACGGCCGGCTGCGTCCGGCGCGGCATCGACGAGGCGCTGCGAAGGCTCCGCACCGAGGTGATCGACCTGGTGCTGCTCCACTCCTGTCCCGCCGCGACGCTGGGCGACGAGGGGATCCTGGCGGCGCTCGACGAAGCGCGCCGGGCCGGGAAGGTGCGCGCGGCCGGCTACTCGGGCGAGGGGGCGCCACTGGCAATGGCGATCGAGTCGGGGCGCTTCGGGGCGGTGGAGTGCTCGGTCAACCTCTGCGACCAGCGGGGCCTGGAGTCGACCGTGCCGGCGGCGGCGTCCCGCGGCCTGGGGGTCATCGGCAAGCGGCCGCTGGCCAACGCCCCCTGGCGCCACGCCGTCCGGCCGGAGCGCCAGGACGAGGCCACCTCCTGGGAGCGCTGGAGGGCGATGGGGCTCGAACCGGCGGGCCTCGACTGGGACGAACTGGCGCTGCGCTTCGCCGCCCACGCGCCAGGGGTCAGCTGCTGCGTCGTCGGCACCAGCCGGCTCGAGCACCTGCGTCGCGACGTCGAGCTGGCGGCGCGCGGGCCGCTGCCGACGGCGCTCATCGAGGCGGCCCAGGCCGCCTTCCGGGCCGCCGACCGGGGGTGGGAAGGGCTGGTCTGAGGGCCCGACCCCCAGGGCGCCCCAGCCGCTCGACCCGACACGGGGCGGACGGACGGAGCGCCCCGGCGCCGCGGCGACGAGGGGCTCCCGCGCGGCGGGCCGCCGCTACGGGTAGAGCGCCCGGGCCCCGGTCTTGTCGAACGAGGTGAGCACCAGGTCGCCCCGGTTGGCGCCGTTGCACTGCGGGTAGTGCATCACCGACGAGGCGTCGTAGGCGGTGAGCGCGCGCCAGCTGCTGTTCTCGAAGCAGGTGCCCGACTCGGGCCGGGTGTGCTCGTGGCGGAAGCCGATGGTGTGGCCCAGCTCGTGGCGCAGGATGCCGGCCAGCGTGTAGGGCGTGATGTTCCCGAAGGAGGAGGTGCTGATGAGGATGTTTCGGCTCCGGCGCGAGGTGCTGGGGAAGAAGGCGCGGGCCAGGTACTGGCTGGTGTTGACCTGGCGCACGTCGAAGACCACCCCCGCGGTGGAGGCGGTGCAGTTCCCGTCGAGCGAGGTGACATGGACGAAGTTGACGTTGGAGGTCGCCTCCCAGGCGGCGGTGGCCGAGTTCATGGCCGTCACCACGGTGGCGTAGCGGGAGCCGAAGGACTTGGTGCTGACGCAGTAGGTGATGTTGGTCGCGGTGGCGGCGGCCCAGCGGTCGTCCTGGCCGTTGAACCTGTTGACGATGAGCGGCATCAGGTCGTCCGGGACCTGCACCGGGGCCTCCAGGCCGGCCACGTAGCGGATGTAGGCGTCGGCCAGGTCGTCCTCGGTCTCGGCCAGCTCGTCGCCGTTGGTGATGAAGACGCCGGTGTCGGGCTCCTGGTAGGCGGCGGCGCGGAACTGCTCGAAGCTGAGGGTGACCGCCTCTTCCGCGTCTGGAGCCGTACCGCAGCCCAGGGTGGCGAGGACCGCGACGACCGCGACTGCCGAGCGCAGCTTCATGGTGGACTCCAGGGTGAGGACCTGCCGGTCGTCGGGACGCCGTGCGACCTCGAGCGGGTCAGGGGACTCGAAGAGCGATAAGCGGCCGGGTGGCGCTGGTCAACCGGTTTTCCGCAGGGTGCGTGCCGCCGTCGCCTCGCCGTGGCGCGTCAGGGATGGAGGCTAGGGTGAGCCGGTGCCCGCCCTCGTCGTCGTCCCCTCCGCGCTCCAGGCGACCCGCGCGGCGCGCCGGCTCTGCGACGCTGGCGACGGGCTGCTCTTCGGCCCGACCGTCACCACGCTCGACGCCCTGGTGAGGCGGCTGCTGGCGGCGGCAGGCGATCGTCGGGCCGTCCTGACGCCGCTGGCCGAGCGGCTGCTGGCGGTCGAGGCCGGCGACGAGGCGGGCGGCCCGCTGGCCGGGCTGCGCCCCGAGGGCGGCCTGGCCGGCGCCCTGGCGGCGACGCTCGGCGAGCTGCGGCGCGGCGAGGTGCCGGCCGGCGCGGCCCGGGTGGCGGCCAGCTCGCTGGGCGGCGCGGCCGGCGAGCGGCTCGGCGCCCTGGCCCGGGCCCTCGAGGCCTTCGAGGCCCGGCTGGAGCGGCACACGCTGCTCGACCGGCCCGGCGCGGCGCGCGCCGCCGCCGAGGCGGCCCGGCGTGGCCTGCCGCTCGACGAGGGGGGGCCGCTCGAGCTGCTGCTCCTCGACGGCTTCACGGCGCTCTCCCCCGGCGAGTGGGCGCTCTGCGAGGCGCTGGCTGGGCGGGCCGCCCGCACCCGCTTCCAGCTCCCGCTCTACGCCGACGCCCCCGCCCTCTCCGCCGCGGCCGAGCCGCTGCTGCGCGCCGTCGAGGGGCTCCACGCCCTCTCGGGCCGGCGCCAGCTCGAGGTGACGCTGGCGCGGCTCGACGACCCGGCCCGAGCGCGCCGGCCGGCGGCGCTGCTGGCGGCGCTGGCGGGGCAGCCGGCCCCGGTCGCCGGCGAGGAGGGGGCGCTGCTGGCGCTGGCCGGCGACGGCGAGGCTGGGGAGGCGGCGCTGGCGGCGCGCACCGCGGCCGGCTTCATCGCCGCCGGGATCCCGCCGGAGGAGGTGACGGTCTTCGCCCCCTCGCCACGCCGCGTGGCGGCCCGGCTGGCCGCGGCCTTCGCCGCCGAGGGGATCCCGTTCGCCGCCCGGCAAGCCGGGGCGCTGCGCGAGTCGGCGCCGGTGGCGGTGGTGCTGGCCGCGCTCGGGGTGGCCGGCGGAGCCCGCGACCGTCAGACGCTCGAGCGGCTGGCCGGCTCCACCTACCTGGTCACCTCGGGGCTGGGGCCGGGGCTGGGGCGCTGGCTCGACGCTGCCGGGGCGCTCGCGGGGCGAGGCGATCCCGAGGACTCGCTGCGGCGGCGGGCCGAGGCGCTGAGCGGCCCGCGGGCGACGCGGGAGCGCGAGGCGCTGGGGCGGGCCGCCGACGGGCTGGCCTCGCTGGTGGCCAGGCTGCGGCCGCTCTCCGGTGACGCCACCGCCTCGGCCCACGCCTCGCGCCTCAGCGCCTTCCTGGAGGGGGCGGGGCTGCGTCGCCAGGCCGGGCTGGGCGAGCCGGCCGTGGCCAGCGCCGACCTCGGCGCGCTCGCGGCGCTCGAGGAGACGGCCGACCAGCTGGTGCGCGCCCTCACCATGCTGGGGCGCAGCGGCGAGCGGCTCCCGGTCGCGGACTGGCAGCGGCTGCTCACGCTGGCGGTCGACCGGGGCTCGCTGCGTGGGGCCCCCGAGCCCTTCGGCGGCGCCGTGGAGTTGCTGGCCCTCTCCGAGGCGCCGGGGCGGTCGTCGCGGGCCTGCCTGCTGGTCGGCTGCGCGGCCGGGGCGGTGCCGGCCCCGTCGCCGGCCGAGCCGCTGCTGCGGGAACCGGAGCGGCAGGCGCTCAACGGCCTGCTGCGCCGCGGGGCCCTGGCCACCGCCGCGAGCCGGCGCGCCGAGGCCTTCCACCAGGTGGCCTGCGCCGTGGCGGCCGGGCGGGAGCGGCTGGCGGTGCTCTGGCCCGGCCCCGGGTCGTCGGTAGGAGGCGAGCCCTCGCCGCTGCTGGCCCAGGCGCTGGCCGAGGCCGGGGTGGCGCCGCCCGGGCCGCCCGGCCACCCGTCGCTGGCCGAGGCCCGCACGCCGCGCCAGGCGCTGCTGGCGGCCGCCCGGCTGGCCAGTGACGGGCAGGGTGCCGCCGCGGTGGCGTCGCTGCGGGGGACCGGCCTCGAGGCCCGCGCCGCCGAGGCGCTGGCCATCGGCGCCATCGAGCGGGAGCGGCGCGAAGCGGTGGTGGGCGGCCGGACCTCACCCTTTGCCGGGGCGATCGCCGGGGCCGGCCTGGAGCGGCTGCTGGAGCGGCTCCCGGCCGAGTGGTCGGCCCACCAGCTCGAGAACCTGGCCCGCTGCCCCTTCCGCTTCCTGCTCGCCACCGGGGCGCGGCTGCGGGATCAGGAGGAGGCCGGCCTCGACATCGACGCCCGCGAGGAGGGGCGGCTGCTCCACGCCGTGCTGGAGCGCTGGGTGCGGGGGCGGACCGGGCGCGGCGCCTGGCCGCCGTCGGCGAGCGCCGCCGACCAGGCCGAGGCCCGCGAGGTGGCCGAGGCGGTCTTCCAGGGGTTCGAGCGGGACGGCAAGGTGGGCGACCCGGCCGTCTGGGGCTCGCGGCGCGGCGCGGTGCTGGCGCGCCTCACCCGGGTGGTGGAGGCCGAGGCGCTGCGTGGCGACGGCCTCACCCCGGCGCTGCTGGAGCACCAGTTCGGCGGCCAGTCGCCGGTGCCGCCACTCCGGCTCGAGGCCGACGGCGAGGTGGTCGCGGTGCAGGGGCGCATCGACCGGGTCGACGCCGCCGCCGACCGGCTGCTGGTGATCGACTACAAGAGCGGCGCCGACGCGGCCCGCCACCGCAAGCTGCTCGATCCCGCCGCCTTCGGCGTCACCAGCTTCCAGGTGCCGCTCTACCTGCTGGCGGCCGAGCGCGAGCTGCCTGGGCGCTCGACGGCCGCCACCTACCTGCTCTTGCGCAGCGCCGAGCGGCTCAAGCCGGTGGCCGGCCCGCCCGACCAGCCGGCGCTGGCGCGGGCCGTGGTCGACGCGGTCCGGCGGGTCCGCGGCGGTGCGCTCCCCATCGCCAGCCGCGACTGCGCCCGCTGCGAGTTCGGCGCCGTCTGCCGCTTCGAGGGCGAGGCGGCGCTGCAGGTCGACGGCGACGGTGAGGAGGGGCCGTGAGCTGGGAGCCGACCTGGTCGGAGGCGGCGCTGGCGCTCTTCGCGCTGCGCGGCGACACCGCGGTCTCGGCCGGCGCCGGCTCCGGCAAGACCACCGCGCTGGTGGAGCTCTGCGTCCGGCTCCTCTCGGGCGAGGCGACCGGGACGCCGCTCGACCCGGGGCAGGTGGCCGCCATCACCTTCACCGAGAAGGCGGCGGCCGAGCTGGTGGAGCGGCTTCGGACCGAGGTGGGCAAGCGGGCGCGCCGGGCCGCCGGCGGCGCCGAGGCGGCCGCCTGGACCGAGCGGCTGCGCGGCCTCGACCGGATGGCGGTCGGCACCATCCACAACTTCTGCGGCCGGCTGCTGCGCGAGCGGGCCCTCGAGGCCGGCCGCGACCCCGAGTTCACGGTCCTCGACGAGGCGGCCGCTCCGCCGCTGCTCGAGGCGGCGGCGCGCGGGGCGGTGGTGGCGGCGCTCGACGCCGCGGCGCCGGAGGTGATGGCGCTCTGCGCGGGCTCCGGCGCCGAGGGGCTGGCCGGGCAGGTGGCGGCGCTGCTGCGCGAGCGGTCGGTGCGCGGGCTGCGCGGCGCGCAGCCGGTGGCGGAGGGCTCGCCGGAGGGGATCGAGGCGGCCCGGGCGGCGCTGCTGGCGGCCGCCGCCGAGGTGGTGGCGGCACGCGAGGAGGCCCGCACCGCCAGCGCCGGCCAGCTGGTGGAGCGGGTGGCCCGGGCCCTCGAGCTGCTTTCGCCGGAGGACGGCGCCGGGGCGCTGACGCCGGCCGTCCTGGCGCGGCTGGCGGCGCTCGGCGCGGCAGCCAGGCCGGGGGCGCGCGGCAACGGGATGGAGCGGCTCAAGGCCGGGGCCGCGGCGCTCGACGCAGCGGGGCAGACGCTCCCGGGGCTGGCCGCAGAGGCCTGGGGGCGGCCGCAGCGCGAGGCGCTGGCGCGCCTGGTGGGGGAGGCGGAGCGGCGCTACGCCGAGGGCTGCCGCGCGGTCCGCGGGCTCGACTTCGACGGGCTGCTCACCGCCACGCGCGACCTGCTGGCCGGCAACCGGACCCTGCTGGCCGAGCTCCGGGTCCGGCTCCGTGCCCTGCTGGTCGACGAGTACCAGGACGTCAACGGCGTGCAGCAGGCGATCTTCGAGCTGCTCACCGCGCCGCGCGAGGGGCTGCCGGACGGGCCCGTCGCCGTGGCGGTGGGCGACCTGAAGCAGTCGATCTACGGCTTCCGCGGGGCCGACGTCGGGGTCTTCGCCGGCCTGGTGGAGCGGCTCGGTGGCGGCGCCGGGCGGGTGCTCCACCTGGCCGACAACCACCGCTCCGCCCCGGCGGTGGTCGAGCTGGTCAACCGGCTCTCCACCTCGGCGCTCCAGCCGCCAGCAGGGCTGGCGCCGCGGCCGTTCGAGATCGCCTTCCGGGCCGAGGACCGGCTGGTGGCGAGGCGCCCCGCCGCGGCGGCGCCGGCGGCCGAGCTGCTCGATGATGGCGCGCCGGGCAGCGGCGCCGAGCGGCGCGAGCGCGAGGCGGTGGCGGTGGCGGCCCGGATCGGCGCGCTGGTCTCGGGCCGGGCCGGCCTGCCGGTCATGGAGCGCGGCGCCGACCGGCTGGAGCGGCCGCGCCGGCCGCGCTTCGGCGACGTGGCCATCCTCTTCCGGCGCACCACCGCGCTGGGCATCTACGAGCGGGCCCTGCGGGCCGCCGGCGTTCCGGTGCGGCTGGCCCGCGGCGCCTTCCACCAGGCCCCCGAGGTGCGGGACCTCGGCGAGCTGCTGGCCAGCCTCACCGACCCGGGTGACGAGCTGGCCTGGGCGGCGCTGCTCCGCTCCCCGCTCTGCGCCGTCTCCGACGCCACGCTGCTGCAGCTTGCGGCGCTCCCGCTGGCGGCGCTCCCGGCCGCCGGCGCGGCGCTGCTCGACGGGCTGGCGCTGCCGGAGGCCGAGCGGCGCCGCCTCGACCGGTTCCTCGCCGCCTGGCGCGGGCTCAGGCCGCTGCGCGACCGGCTGCCGCCCGGGGCGCTGCTCACGCGGGCCGTCGAGACGCTCGACCTCGACGCCGCGCTGGCGGCCGGCCCCGACGGGGAGCGGCGGCGGCGCAACCTGGAGAAGGGGCTGGCGCTGGCCAGCCGCTTCGGGGAGCGGGGCGGCACCGCCGCCGAGCTGGCGGCGCGGCTGCGCTGGCTGGCGAGCCAGCCGCCGCGGGAGCCGGAGGCCGATCTCGACCAGGCCGACGCGGTGACGCTGCTCTCGGTCCACGCCGCCAAGGGGCTGGAGTGGCCGGTCGTCTTCCTCCCCGACCTGGCGGCGCCGACGCGCAGCGACGCCGACCGGGCCCGGCTCGGTCCGGACGGGCTGCTCTGCGCCGACTGGTACGACCCGGCCAGCGCCGGCTTCGTCCACACCCCGTCTCTCGAGGCGGCGCGCGAGGAGGCGAAGCGGGCCTCGGCCGCCGAGTCGCGCCGGCTCCTCTACGTGGCGCTGACCCGGGCGCGCGACCTGCTGGTGCTCTCCGGCGAGGGGCGGCCGAAGCAGGACGGGACCCGCACCTTCCCGGGCTGGCGCGGCCTGCTCGAGGAGGCGATCGGGGGCGATCCGGCCCTGGCGCTCCGCATCCCGCTGGCCGACGCCGCCGGCGCCGCCCACGGGCTGGCCGTGGAGGCCCCGCCGGCCATGGCGCCGCCGCCACCGGCGCTGGCGCTGGCGACGCCGTGCCTGGCCGGGCCGCCGCCGCCCCCGGCGAGCCGGCTGGCCGTCACCCAGCTGGCCGAGTACGCGCGCTGCCCGCGCCGGCACCACCTGGCCCGGGTGCTCGGGCTGGTCGAGCCGACCGGGCTGCACGGCGGGGCCACCGACGACGACCCGGCCCGGGCCACCTCGCGCGGCACGCTGGCCCACGCCATGCTCGCCGAGCTGGAGCTGGCTGCCCCGCCGCTGGCGCAGCGGGCCCAGCTGGCGGCGGTGGCGGCGCGGCGCGGCTACGACCCGGCCGACCCCGGGGTGGTGAAGATCCGCGACGAGGTGATCCGCTTCCTGGCGGCGCCGCCCGGGCTGGCGCTGGTGGCGGCGGCGGCCGAGGGGCGGCTGCGGCGCGAGGTGCCGTTCCTGCTGCGGCTGGGCGGAGAGGGGAGCGGCGCGCCGGCCTGCTACCTCAGCGGCGCCATCGACGCGCGGGTGGCGCCGCGCCCGGGGGGGCGGCCGCTGGTGCTCGACTTCAAGTACGCGCTGCCGCGCGCCGAGGCGGCGGAGCGCTACCGGGTCCAGCTGGAGGCCTACGCCCTGGCCGCGTCGCGCGCCACCGGCGGCGGGCCGGTGGAGGCCCGGCTCCAGTTCCTGCGCGGTGACTTCTCCAGCCTCGACATGACCCCCACCGCCGCGGCGCTGGCCGGGCTGGCGCGGGAGGCGCCGGGGCTGGCGCTCGGCGTGGCCCGCGGTGACGGCGACCGACCACCCGAGGCGCTGGGGCGCGACCGGGCCCGCTGCGGCGCCGAGGGCTGCGGCTTCGTGGAGCGTTGCTTCGGGCGGGGAAACGCCCCGGACCGGTCGCCCGTCGAGGGACGCGACGCACAGGTCGCGGGCGGCGGCGATCCTTCTTGATTCCTTTCACCCGCGGCCGGAAGATGCCCCGGTCTTGAAGGAGGGGGCCCCCGTGGTCCCCGCTGGACAACCACCACCCACGCTGGAGCAAGCACGATGGCGATGACCGAGCGCGTGAAGAAGATCCTCTCCTGGTACGCCTCAGACAGCCCGGGGACCCTCGCCAACCTCTACCGCCTGCTCAACACCGGCAGGCTGGCCGGCACCGGCAAGCTGGTGATCCTCCCGGTCGACCAGGGCTTCGAGCACGGCCCGGCCCGCTCCTTCGCCCCCAACCCGGCCGGCTACGACCCGGAGTACCATGTCCAGCTGGCCGTCGACGCCGGGTGCAACGCCTACGCGGCGCCGCTCGGCTTCATCGAGGCGGTGGCGGCCCAGTACGCCGGCCAGATCCCGCTCATCCTCAAGGTCAACAACTCCGACTCGCTCAGCAAGACCGGGGGCGCCCCTTGCTCGGCGCTGACCGGCTCGGTCAAGGAGGCGGTGCGGCTCGGCTGCGCCGCCATCGGCTACACCATCTACCCGGGATCGGACGCCCGCAACACGCAGCTCCAGGACCTCCGCGACCTGACCCAGGAGGCCAAGGCCAGCGGCCTGGCGGTGGTCACCTGGAGCTACCCGCGCGGCTCGGGCGTCTCCAAGGAGGGCGAGACGGCCGTCGACATCGCCGCCTACGCCGCCCAGATCGCCGCCCAGATGGGCTCGCACATCATCAAGGTGAAGCCGCCCAAGGACCTGGTGGAACACCCCGAGGCCAAGAAGGTCTACGAGAAGTTCCAGATCCCGACCAAGACCCTGGCGGAGCGGGTGCGACACGTCGTCCAGAGCGCCTTCAACGGGCGGAGGATCATCATCTTCTCTGGCGGCGAGGCCAAGGGCTCGGAGGAGGTGCTGGCCGAGATCAGGGGCATCGCCGAGGGCGGCGGCTTCGGATCGATCATGGGACGCAACGCTTTCCAGCGTCCGCGCGCCGACGCCATCAAGCTGCTGGGCGACGTCATGAAGATCTACGGGGCCCCGTAGGCCGGTCCCGCCACGATCCGGTGCACCCGGAGCGGCGTCCCCATCGGGGCGCTGCTCCTGCCTTTCCGGGGGGCGGGCGGCGTTTTCCCACCACGTACACCCTCGGAAAGAGATAGTTTTGTCTTGCCCCTCGGGGCGACGAGGTTTACAACGCTTCACCTTTCACTCGCGGTCCCCGCTTTCGGCTCATCGGCCACGGCGCTGGCCGCGGCCCTCGAGACGAGGAAACAGGACATGCGGCTCTACCCCAAGGTCATCCCCACCATCGCCCGCGAGGTCGTGCAGACCCTCATGCAGGATGGGGACGTCGAGGTCGAGACCCTCCGCATCAACGACGCCGAGAAGGACATGGAGTCGGTGATGAAGGAGTACCTCTCCTTCGAGGAGCGGGTGAACGCGGCCACGCGCGAGGCCCTGGAGCGGCGCGGCTACGACCACTCCCGCTTCGCCGCCGTCAAGCGCGAGATGGCCGACGTCCGCGGCTTCCGCATGGGCGACGAGGGGATCGAGCACGTCATCGGCCAGATGATCGAGCAGCTGCTCATCTCCCGGAACGTCGAGGAGGTCTTCACCGAGGACAACCTCCTGCGCAAGAAGGTCTTCGGGATCTTCCGCAAGCACCTCGACGTCGACGACGAGATCGATCGCGAGGCCCGGGCCCGCCTGAAGCACCTCGCCGAGGGGACGGCCGCCTTCGACATCGAGTACCAGAAGACCGTCGAGTTGCTGCGCCGGAGCCGGGGCCTCATCTAGGTCCACTGGCCAGCCAGGTCTCACGCGACGGCGCCTTCGGGCGCCGTTCTGCCTTGGGTCAGCGCACGCCTTCGCCTCGAGGCGGGGCCAGTAAATTGACCCCCGATATCGCTCGATTACGCTGTCGGCCTGCGCCGTCGCGGCATCGAGAGGTGGTCGGGTGGGGAAGGGCGAGGCCTATTACCGGGGGGTCCGCGGCAGCGCCGCGATCGGCACCACCCGGCTGGCCGCCGGCGAGGTGGCGGCCGAGGCGCTCGCCCCCGGAGAGCTGCGCCGCGTCCCCTTCCGCGGCCACCTGCTCGGCGCCGCCCGCATCCGCGCCGGGTTCGCCGCCATCCCGCTCGTCGCCTTCGACCGGGCCGGGGAGCGGCTCGAGGCCGAGGCCCAGGCCGCCTGGCTCCAGTTGGTGCGGCTCTCCTGGAGCGAGGGGCGCAACTGGGCCCGGGTCGCCAAGAAGGAGCTGATGGCGCGGCTGCGCCTCTCCGAGCGCCGCCTGCTGCGGGTCCTCGACGCCCTGGTCACGGGCGGCTTCGCCTCGCCGCTCCACCGCGACAACCGCGGCACGCTCTGGCTGGTGGCCTGGCCGGGCGAGCCGTTCGGCGAGCCGCCCGGCGACGAGGTGCTGCTGGGGCGCGCCAGCCAGGGGGCGGCCGGCGCGGCGCCGCCCGACGGCCTGGCGCTGGCCCCGGCGGTGGCCAGGGCCGAGCCGGTCCCTGCGGCGACGCGGCCTGTCCGGGCGGGCAGGACGCCGGCGCGCCGCAACGCCCGGGAGCTGCAGCTGGCCCGGGCGCTGCTGGAGGCCCGCGGCCTCGAAGGGGCTGCCGCCGAGGCGGCGGCGCTGCGCGAGGTGCAGGAGCTGGTCGACGAGGGGCAGGGCCATGAACGGATCGCCGCGGCCATCGCCGCGGTGGCGCGGCGGACGGCGGGCGGCGGGACGGAGGCACCATGAAGGTCGGGACGGCGGCGGTGGCGGTGCAGCAGCTGGCGGCGGTGCAACAGGTTGCGGTGGAGGCGCGAGCTGCGGAGTCGCGGCAGGCGGCGCCATCCGCCGAGCTCGACCCGGTCGAAGCCCTGAGGCGGCGGATGGCCAGCCGCTCGGCTCGCGAGCACGTGGTCCTCGACTTCCTCTCCGACGACCTGCGCGAGGTCCGTGAGGCCCTCGGCCACGTCCAGGCCTACGTGCAGGGGATCGAGCGGGCCATGGCCGATCCCCGCCTGACGCAGCAGCAGCTCCTCGCGCTGGCGCTCGGCGGCGGACCCACCGAGCAGCTCGACTACCTCGGAGAGATGCTGGCCAACACCCGCCGCCGGCTGGCGCAGGTGGCGGCGCGGATGTGAGGCCCGGGGCCGCTTCGGCCCACCCCGGCCCGGCCCACCCCAGCCCACCCCAGCCCAGCCCAGCCCGGCCCGGAGCGGCCCGGCCCGGAGCGGGCGTCATCGAGCCTCCTCCAGCTTGGCCGAGACCATCCCCAGGTCGACCTCGGTGACCACCGCCAGCGGCAGCCGGCGGGCGTCGGCCGAGTACCAGAGCCAGATGGCGCGGGGCCGTCCGACCCCGTCGGCCCGCCTCGACGTCCCCTCTATCCGAACGGCCTCGAAGCGGCCGGCCGGGACCTCGAAGCGCTCGGTCCCGGCCGCCACCGCCCCTTCGACCCGCCAGTACTTGCCGTTGGCCACCATGTCGAAGCAGAGCCGGTCGCCGCCCGCCAGCCGGGTGGCGCGCAGGTAGTAGAGGGCCGAGACGGCGTCGAGCGCCTCGCCCTGGCGGTCGAAGCTGCTGCTCCCGCGGGCGGCGCCGTCGGCGTTCTCCAGCGTCACCTTCGGTCCGGGCGGGAGGAAGCGGACGTCGGTGGAGCGGCGCCGCCCGTCCTCGTCCGACTCCTCGCGGTAGCGCTCCGGGCGGAGCGTCCGGGCGTCGACCCAGGAGAGGCCGACCGCCACCAGCTTCTGCAGCGGGCCGAAGCGGGCGGTGTTGCGCGCTTTCGCGACCAGCGGGAAGACGGTGCCTGCCGAGGTGGGGCGCTCCACCGAGAACTGCACCTCGCCGACCTTGACCGAGCCGAGCAGCGACAAGTCCATGCGCAGCCGCTCGCCCGGGCGCCAGGGGGGCAGGCCGGCCAGCGCCGGGAGCGAGCAGGACGGGGGCGCGGCGAGGAGCAGGGCGAGGGCGGCGGCGAGCATCGGCCACCAGCATCGCCTCGCCGGGGCGGGCCGTCCAGCCGGCCAGGCGAATCGGTGGACGCCAGGCGGCGCAGCGGCCATCATCGGGCCGGGAGGCGGCATGCCGGTCGACCAGGGCTACGACGAGGACGACGAGAAGGGGGACTCGACCGAGGGGGCGGACCGCCGCTTCGGCGACTTCGACTGCCCGGAGTGCTCCGCCAACAACCCCTACGACGACAAGTTCGGGAACGGCGACGAGATCCGCTGCTACTACTGCGGCGCCGAGTTCCGGGTCACGGTGACCGACTCGGGCAGGCTGAAGACCAGGCTGATCTAGCCGGCGCGGATACGGGCCGGGCTTTCGCTGCGGGCCGCTGTTGCCACGCGTGTTTGCTTATCCGGTTGACTCCACTTCCGGGATTCCGCTACCGTGTGCGGCGATGGGAGGCTCCCCGCGATGCGCCATCGCCACCTGAACCACGAAGACCTTACCCCCGCTGCCATCGACGACATCATCGACCGCGGCCGGTGGGCGGACTGGGGCGAGCTTCGGGCTGCGGCGCTCGAGTCGCCCGAGGTGCTGAGGACCATCGTGCAGGTGTGTCGGCCGCGCGTCGAGGACCCCTCCGCGCAACGTCACCACTTCTGGAGGCTCTATGCCCAAGCCCACCTTGCCTGACTGGGAGGATGTCCTCTCCGCGGCGGCGCGCCTCCAGGAGATCCTTCCGGACGCCGTCGTGGTGGGAGGCACCGGCGCGGCCATCCATGTCGGGCACCGGATCTCCGTCGACGCCGACCACGTCCTGACGGACCTGCGGTCCCATTTCGATGAGGTCCTGGCGCAGCTCGAGAGCGTGGCGGGCTGGAAGACCGAGCGGGTGAAGCGTCCCGTCCAGATTCTCGGGAGTCTGGACGGCATCGACACGGGAGTGCGGCAACTCATTCGCACCGAACCCTTGGAGACGACCGAGATCGAGCACCAGGGTCAGCGGATTCGCCTCCCGACCGAGTCCGAGATGCTTCGGGTGAAGGGGGTGCTCATCCTCAAGCGCAACGCGACCCGGGACTACCTCGACTTCGTGGCCATCGCCGATCACCTCGGGGATGAGCGGAGCGCGGATGCGCTCCGGCCCTTCGACCGCTATTACCCGCAACCTTCAGGGCAGTCGGCGCTGCACCAGCTCCATGTGCAGTTGGCTACTCCATTGCCCTTCGACCTCGCGAAGACCAGGCTCCCCGAGTACAAGCACCTTGCCGAACGCTGGCATCGCTGGGAGGCGGTCACGGAGCGGGCCGCAAGGCTCGCTCGCGACCTCTTCGACAGGTTGGCGGTGGAGCCGCCAGGTCGCGGACCGTCGCGACCGCCACGTGGGCGCGGCGGTCCGGGACCATAGACCGGCCCCTACTGCCGGCCTGGCATGCCCGCCAGATCCTTGTAGGTCACCGTCGGGTGCGTCGCGCCAAGACCGAGCAAGGTCTGGAACGCCGCCATCGGCTTCGATCGGCGATTGAAGCGAAAGGCGAATTCGTCCAGGTAGGCCTGGAGGTGCTTGTCACCGACGCCGTGGTGGGTGCCGCGGAGCCAGGTCTGCAGGTTGCCGAAGACCCGGTGGACGCGAGGGAGGATGATGCTCCCCCGCTCCGGAATCCCCTGCACTTTCCGCTGGTGGCGGTACCCGGCGTCCGCCAGGTGTTTGTAGCCAGGGAAGCCGTCGGTCCGGATGGTGGCGCCCTGAACCACGTTGTCCCGGATGAAGGCCAGCAGCGACTCCGCCGCGGCGTCCTCGACGACGCGCAGGCGTACTCGCCCCGAGCCCTCGCCGCGAACCTCGACCGCCACCAGAACCTTCACTCCGAGGGTCCTCCCGCCCCGGCGGCCGGTCACGGCGCCGCCCAGGTGGGCTTCGTCCACTTCGACCGTGCCGGAGAGCATCTCCCGCCCCGGACCCACCATGGCGGACCGGAGCTTGTGCAACATGAGCCAGGCCGTTTCGTAGCGAGAGAGGCCGAGCTGACGCTGCAGCTGCACCGCGGAGAGGCCCGGGGGGTGGGTGGCGACCAGGTAGGCCGCCCAGAACCACTGGGGCAGGGGCGTCTTGGTGCGATGCAAGACCGTGCCTGCGGTCACCGAGGTGTCCAGCCCGCAGGACTCGCATCTCCAGAGAAGCCTCGACGGAAGTTCGGTGGCCGAAGGGTGACCGCACCGAGGACAGCGGAAGCCGTCAGGCCATCTCGACTCGGCCAGGTAGCGCCTGCAGGACGCCTCGTCGGGGAAGCGCTGCTGGAGCTCGAAGAGCGACCGCGGGAAGGTCGGGCGAGGCACTTCTCCTAGGTACGGAACGCTGGCCGTGGAGTCAACCGGATAAGAACTCACGCCTGACAACAGTCCGCCGGGGCGACGACACCCCCTCGGGCTGGGACGCGGTGGGACGCGGTGCGGACGCGGCGGACGCGGTGCCGGACATCAGGCACGGTGCCGGACATCAGGCAGCGGTGCCGGACATCAGGCAGGTTCTGGAGTGAGCGGGCTTCGCGGCCTCAGGGCCGCGCGACGTGCCGCTCGCCGAAGAGCGCCGTGCCGAGCCTGACCATGGTCGCCCCCTCGGCCACGGCGACGCGCCAGTCGGCGCTCATCCCCATGGAGAGCTCGCGCAGGCCGAGCCGGTCGCGCAGGCCGCGCAGCCGGGCGAAGTGCGGGCGCGGGTCCTGGTCGGGCGGCGGGATGCACATCAGCCCGGCCACCTCGAGCCCCGGCAGCCCGCGGGCCAGCGCCACCAGGGGTTCGACCCGCTCCGGCGCGCAGCCCGACTTCTGGGCCTCGCCGCCGAGGTTGACCTCGACCAGCACCTTGGCCGTGGCCCCGGCCGCCGCGTAGCGCTTGCCGAGCTCGCGGGCCAGCTC
>JANMRY010000095.1:0-30194 GCA_031388695.1 Anaeromyxobacter sp.
AGCAGCAGGTCGAGGTCCTCCCGCAGGCTCTGCAGGTCCTCCTCGTGCTCCACCTCCTGCTGGAGGATGGTGAGCGCCATGTTCCAGGTGACCGGGTCCTTGTCCTTGGTGAGATCCATCAGCTCCTTGTAGACGCCGATGGCGCACTGCTCGCCGGCGATGTTCTGGTCGAGCAGCGTGCCCACCACCGGGTCGGCGGGGGCGTCGTAGGCGCACGGGCTGGCTGCCATCCAGTCGCGGGGGTGGAGGACGGGGGTCCCGCCCAGCTGGATGATCCGGTCTGCCAGCAGCACGGCGTGGCCCAGCTCTTCGGTTGCGTGCAGCGTCAGCTCGGCCGCCACCGCGTCCTTCATCGGCCCCTTGATGAGCTTCGCGCCCAGCCAGTACTGGTAGTAGGCGAGCCACTCGCTGGCGTAGGCGCGGTTCAGGGCCTCCACCAGCCTGTCGACGTCCATCCCGACGATCGCGCGACCCTTGGTCCCCATGCCGCCTCCTCGCCGCCCGAGCGGCGGCCATGCCCCATGGGGCCGCGTGCCACCAGTCCTGTCCAGCGGATTCTTGGAGCCCGCGCCGCGGCGACGGTTCCCGGCGGCGACCCCTCGCCGCCACCCCGGGAAGCAGCTACCCTCGCCCCGTCGATGGAGGCCTTCTTCCAGAGCGCGATCGTTCAAGGGGTCCTCGGGAGCCTCGCCGCGGCGCTCGCCACCGGCCTCGGGGCGCTCGCCATCTTCCTCCGGTCCCGCTGGGGGGCTCGCAGCCAGGCGATGCTGCTGGCGGGGGCCGGGGGCGTCATGCTCGCCGCCTCGGTCTTCTCCCTGCTCCTCCCGGCGCTGGAGCGCGCCACCGCCATGACCGGCAGCAAGGTCGGAGGGGGCGCCATCGCCGCCGCCGGCCTGCTGCTGGGCGCGCTCGCCATCCACGCCCTCCACCAGGCGGTGCCGCACGAGCACTTCGTGAAGGGGCCAGAAGGGCCCGCGCGCTTCCACCTCGGCCGGCACTGGCTCTTCGTGCTCGCCATCACGCTCCACAACCTGCCGGAGGGGATGAGCGTCGGCGTCGGCTACGGGGAGAGCCAGGCGACCGGGCTGGCGATCATGCTCGGGATCGGCGCCCAGAACCTCCCCGAGGGGCTGGCCGTGGCGGCGGCGCTCGTCGACGGTGGCGCCAGCCGGACCCGCGGCTTCGTGGTGGCGCTGCTCACCGGGCTGGTGGAGCCGATCGGCGGGCTCGTCGGCGCCGTCACCGCCTCCGCCTCGATCACGCTGCTGCCGTGGGTGCTGGCCTTCGCCGCCGGGGCGATGTTCTTCGTGGTCTCCGGGGAGATCATCCCCGAGACCCATCGCAAGGGGACCGAGCGCGCCGCCACCTTCAGCCTGGTCGCCGGGTTCGCGGCCATGGTGCTGCTCGACGCCATGCTGGGCTGAGGCTCGGCTGAGGCTCGGCGGAGGCTCGCCTCAGGCGGCCCGCGGCAGCTCGCCCGCCACCCTCGCGAGCAGCTCTGCCAGCTCGCCGTCGGAGAGGGTCTCCTTCTCGAGCAGCCGGCGGGCCCCCTCGACGAGCAGGTCGCGGTTCTGGACCAGGAGCAGGCGGGCCCGCTGGAAGGCGCGTTCCACCAGGCCGCGCACCTCCATGTCGATCTCCCGCGCCGTCTCCTCGGCGTAGCGGCGCTGGGTGCCGCCCATCTGGCCCAGGAAGCCGCCCTGGTCCGACTCGTAGGTCACCGGCCCGAGCGGGTCGCCCATCCCGAAGCGGGTCACCATCGAGCGGGCGATCTCGGTGGCGCGCGAGATGTCTTCGGAGGCGCCGGTCGAGAGGTGCCCGTACACGAGGTGCTCGGCGGCCCGACCGCCCATGAGCACGGCCATCTTGTTGGCGAGCTCGTCGCGGGTCATCAGGAAGCGGTCCTCGGTCGGGCGCTGGATGGTGTAGCCGAGCGCCCCGATGCCACGCGGGATGATCGAGATCTTGTGGACCGGGTCGGCGCCGGGAAGCGCCGCCGCCACCAGGGCGTGCCCGAGCTCGTGGTGCGCCACGATCTCCCGCTCCTTCGGGTTGAGGAGCCGGTTCTTCCGCTCCAGCCCGGCCACGATCCGCTCGATGGCCACGTTGAAGTCGGCCATGGCGACCGACAGCGCCTCCGGTCCGCGCCGGGTGGCCGCCAGCGCCGCCTCGTTGATGAGGTTGGCCAGGTCGGCGCCGGTGAAGCCGGGGGTCAGCGCCGCCACCTGCTCCAGCTTCACGTCCGGGTCCAGGGTCACCTTCTTCGCGTGCACCTCCAGGATCTGGATTCGCCCGGGCCGGTCGGGCCGGTCGACCAGCACCTGCCGATCGAAGCGGCCGGCGCGCAGCAGCGCCGGGTCGAGCACCTCGGGCCGGTTGGTGGCGGCCAGCAGCACCAGGCCGGTGGAGACGTCGAAGCCGTCCAGCTCCACCAGCAGCTGGTTGAGCGTCTGCTCCTTCTCGTCGTGGCCGCCCATGCCGCCCATGGCGTTGCGGGCCCGCCCCAGCGCGTCGAGCTCGTCGATGAAGATGATGGCCGGCACCTTCTTGCGCGCCTGCTCGAAGAGGTCGCGCACCCGCGCCGCGCCCACGCCCACGAACATCTCCACGAACTCCGAGCCGGAGATGGAGAAGAAGGGCACGCTGGCCTCGCCGGCCACCGCCTTGGCGAGCAGCGTCTTGCCGGTGCCCGGCGGCCCGACCAGCAGTACGCCCTTGGGCATGCGGGCCCCGAGCCGGCCGTAGCTCTTCGGGTCCTTCAGGAAGGCGACCACCTCGGCGAGCTCGGCCTTGGCCTCGTCCACGCCGGCCACGTCCGAGAAGGAGGTCCGGGTGTCGGTCTCGACGTAGACCTTGGCCTTCGACTTGCCGATCGCCATGAGGCCGCCGCCGGGACCGCCGGCGCCGCCCTGCATGCGCTTCGCCAGGAACATCCAGATGCCGAAGAAGAAGAGCACCGGCAGGATCCAGGAGAGGAGCATGCCGAGGAAGTTGCTCTCCAGCCGCCCGGCGTAGACCACGCCGGCGGCGTCGAGCTCCTTCGAGATCTCGGGATCGACGCGGGTGGTGACGAACCTGCTCTTCCCCTCGAGCGGCTTCTTCAGCGACCCCTCGATCCGGTCGGGGCCGATGGTCACCTTCTCGACGTCGCCGGCCTTCACCAGCCCCTGGAACTGGCTGTAGGGGATGTTGGCGACCTCCTGGGAGCGGGCCCAGAGCCCCTGCAGCAGGATCACGCCCATGAAGGCGAGCCCCACGTAGAGCATGTTGAAGCGGGTCTTCTTGTCCATGTCCATGTCGGTTCCCAGGGGTGGCGCGACCCCGCGAATCGGGCGGGGCGCCCATATCACCTGTCTAATCGGGGCCGACCTTGATGACCACCTTGCCTCGCGCCCGCCCCTCCTGGAGGTGGCGGAGCGCCGCCGGCACCTCCGCCAGGGAGAAGACCCGGTCGATCGGCACCACCAGCTTCCCTTCCTCGAAGAGCCGTACCAGTGCGGCGAGGCGCACCTGGGGCTCGCTGAAGACCGGCAGTCTCGGCCGCTTGCCCTTCATGAGCTGCAGCAACACCAGCCGCAGGACCCGCCCCAGGCTCCCGGTCCACCGCCCCCCGGTGGCGCCGAAGTGGTCATGGCCAATGTAGACGTAGCGCCCCCCGGGGGTGAGCACCCGCAGGCAACGCGACAGTGGCTGTCTGCCCGGGACATCGATGACGAGATCGTACCGCTCGTCACCAGCGGTGTAGTCCTGCACCGTGTAGTCGAGCGCTCGGTCGCACCCGACCTTGCGCAGCAACTCCAGCCGGCCTGGCCCGTCCACGCCGGTGACCTGGGCGCCACTCGCCTTGGCGAGCTGCACCGCGAAGAGCCCCACCCCGCCGGCGGCCCCGTTGACCAGCACCTTCTCTCCGGGTCGCAGCGCCCCCTCGTCGAAGACCGCCTGGTAGGCGATGAAGGCCGCGGTGGGCAGCGCGGCGGCCTCCTCGAAGCCGAGGCCTGGCGGCTTCCTGGCCAGGGAATTCTCCGGAACCGCCGCGTACTCGGCGTAGGCGCCCCCATGCAGCCACTGGTGACCACGGACGCACTCTCCGAAGACAGCGTCTCCCGCCTTGAAGCGGGTCACCCCGCTGCCCACCCTCTCCACCACCCCGGCCAGGTCGGTCCCGGGGATCTTGCCGCCCGGCGAGCGCAGTCCGGCGCCCATCAACCTGAGGAAGTAGGGGCGACCGGTGACCAGGTGCCAGATGTCCGGATGCATGGAGGCCGCGTGGACGCGGACCAGCACTTCGCCCTCCGCGGGCACCGGCCTGGCGACGTCGCGGAGCTCGAGCTGGTCAGCGGAGCCGTACTCGAGGTGGACGATGGCGAACGTGACGCTCTCCCTGGTCCTGGTCGAAGGTGACGCTGTCACGCCTCCCCGGGAAGGTCGAGCCCCCTGGGCTCAGCCCCCAGGGCTCCGCGCCCTACGGCTCGTCGTCGCCCGAGCCGGCGTCCCAGTCGCCCTCGGCGTCGTTCATGCCGAGCGCGCCCGGGCCCATCCCCGGGCCGCCGGGGCCGGGGCCGTGACCGTGCGGGCCGGGGCCCATGCCGGGTCCGCCCGGGCCACCGCGGCCGTGCCCACCCGGCCGCAGCTCCTGCATCGCCCGCTTGTGGAACTGCGCCAGGAAGAGGACGGCGCGGGCCCGCTTCTCGGGTGGGAGATCCTTGGTGACGGTGGTGACCACGTCACGGTCGACCGCCTGCACCTGGGCGCGGGCGTCGAGTAACCGGGCGATGGCGGCGTCGACCTCGGCGGCGGCCACCTTCTCCCCCTTGGCGGAGCGGCGGAGCAGCTGCACCGAGTCGCGCATCTGGGTCATGGCGGCCATGCGGCGCGGGGCGAACTTCTCGATCTGGCCGCGCACCTTCAAGGCCGCGGCGTCGTCGAGCTGGAGCGCCTCGGCCAGGCCGAGGGTGAGCGCCAGCTGCATGCGGCGGCGCATCTTCTCCATCCGCTCAGGGTCCATCTCACCGCGCGGTCCACGCGGCCCGGCCTCCGACGCCGAGGCCTGCGGCCGGCCTCCCGTGGGCGGTCCGGCCTGGGCCGTGGCGAGCATGGGGGCGAGGGCGAGCAGCAGGGCGAGCTTCTTCATGGGTTCCGTCCTTTCACAGCAGGTGAATCAAGCAAGAGCGATCAGTCGTCGGCCAGCAGCACGTCGAGGGCCAGCTCGTCGGCGCCGGCCATGGCGGCCGCGGCGCCGTCGTCGGAGGCGAGGTCGACCTCGCTCCAGACCTCGTCGGCGTCCGGGGGCTCCCACTCGGCCAGCTCGGCGGCCCCGCCAGCGGCGACCGCCGGCTCGACCGCCAGCTCCGCCACCGGGAGGTCCGGCCCGCGCCGCGTGAAGGCCGGCGCCACCAGGAAGGCGACCGCCGCCGCCACCGCCAGCAGCGCGGCGGCGTAGCGGAGCGGCCGGCGGATCCCCAGCTCGGCGCGCCGCTGCTCGAGCCGGACCGCCTCGGCCAGGCCGGCCAGGGCGGCCCGCTCGGCGTCGGCCACCGGCGGGAGCGCCGCCAGCGAGAGGGCGGCGGAGAGCGCCTCGCCCTCGGCCCGGCAGGCGGCGCAGCCGGCCAGGTGGGTGGCGAGCCGGTCCTCGTCGGCCGCGGCCAGGTCGCCGGCGGCCCGGTCGAGGAGGAGCGGCTCGAAGTCGGGGCAGGGCTTCATGCGCCCTCCGGCTGGAGCTCGGCGCGGAGCCGGCGGGCGGCGAGGTGGAAGGAGACCTTGGCGGCGTTCTCGGTGATGCCGAGCGCCTCGCCGATCTCGGCGAAGGGGAGCTCGGCGTCGAGCCGCAGCGTCAGCACCTCGCGCTGCCTTCGCGGCAGGTCGAGGACGGCGCGGCGCATCCGCGCGGTGGCCTGCGCCTTCTCCAGCGCCTCGGGCGCGGAGGGCCCGGCCGCCGCCAGCCGCTCAGGCTCGACCGCCACGCTGGTCCAGCGGGAGGCGTCGCGCCGGTGGTTCTTGGCCAGGTTGACGGCCACGCGCACCAGCCAGCGCCTGAAGGGGACGGCGTTCTGGCCGCTGCGCGCCAGCAGCCGCCTCGCCGACTGGAAGGCCTTGAGGAAGGTCCGCTGCGAGAGGTCGCGGGCGTCTTCGGGGGTGGCGGCGTAGCGGCGGACGATGGCCAGCACCAGCGGCTGGTGGCGGCGCACCAGCTCGCCGAAGGCCTCGTCGTCGCCAGTGAGCCAGGCGCCGAGCAGGGCCTCCTCGTCGCGGGCGTCGCCGGCCCGGCCGCCGTCGACCAGGGTCAGGCGCGGTCGTCCGGGTTCGTCGTCTCTCATGCGCTTGGCCGCCATCACTCCAGAGAAGACCCCTTAGCCCTCCCGGAGGTTAAGGACTAATATCGGCCGCCAGATTCTCCTCTAGTCCCGGGAGCCTCACCACCATGCTGGACCTGAAGGCCGTCGTCGCCGACTACGAAGGGGTGGAGCGCAAGCTGATGCGCCGCGGGGAGGCGGCCGTGGCCGCGCTCGCCCCCGTCAAGCCGCTGGCGGCCCGCCGGCGCGAGCTCAACCTGCTGCTGGAGCGGCAGAAGAAGGAGCAGGGGGAGGCCAACGGCCGGATCCGCGAGTTGATGAAGACCGACAAGGCGGCCGGCGAGAAGGCCCGCGCCGACCTGCGGACGCTCGGCGACGCCGTCAAGGCGAGCGAGGCCGAGCTCGGCGAGGTGGAGGCGAAGATCCAGGCGCTGCTGCTGCTGGTCCCCAACCCGCCGCAGGATTCGGTCCCGGCCGGCGCCGACGAGCACGGCAACGTGCAGGTCTCCACCTGGGGCGAGAAGGCGGCCCTGGCCTTCAAGCCGAAGCCGCACTGGGAGCTCGGCGAGGCGCTCGGCATCCTCGAGTGGCCGCAGGCGGCCAAGCTCTCCGGCTCGCGCTTCACCATCAGCAAAGGGGTGGGGGCGCGGCTGGAGCGGGCCCTGACCGCCTTCTTCATCGACGTCCACGTCTCGCGCGGCTACACCGAGATCCTGCCGCCCTACCTCGTCAGCGGCGAGACCATGACCGGCACCGGGCAGCTGCCCAAGTTCGAGGAGGATCTCTTCAAGACCGGCGGCGAGAGCCCGCTCTACCTCATCCCCACCGCCGAGGTGCCGGTCACCAACATGCACCGCGACGAGATCTTCGAGGCCGCCGCCCTGCCGGTCTCCTACTGCGCCTTCTCCCCCTGCTTCCGCGCCGAGGCCGGCGCCGCCGGGCGCGACACCCGCGGGCTGATGCGCCAGCACCAGTTCCACAAGGTCGAGCTGGTCAAGTTCGCATCGGCCGAGCGCTCCGACGCCGAGCACCAGCAGATGCTCGACGACGCCTGCGAGGTGCTGCGCCGGCTCGGCCTCCACCACCGGGTGATGCTGCTCTGCACCGGCGACATGGGCTTCTCCTCCTCCAAGACCTACGACATCGAGGTCTGGTGCCCGGGGCAGGAGGCCTACCGGGAGATCAGCTCGGTCTCCAACTGCGAGGACTTCCAGGCCCGGCGCATCCGGGTCCGCTACCGCGGCGCCGAGGGCAAGCCGCGGCTCTGCCACACCCTCAACGGCTCCGGGGTGGCGGTGGGGCGGGCGGTGGTGGCGATCCTCGAGCAGTGCCAGCAGGCCGACGGCACCGTGCTGGTCCCGGAGGCGCTGCGCCCTTACCTGGGCGGCCTCACGCAGATCACCGCGCAGAAGTTCCCGCGGGGGGTGGAGCGGTAGCGGGGAGACCCGCGCCGGGGGCCTTCGGGCTTGATCCCGGCACGCCCATCCTCTATACAGGGCGGCTCATCGCCCTCCCGGCTTCGGTTTCTCCCGGGACGGCGGCAGGTTGACGGACGAGGAAGGCTTCGGAGGAGTGGCCGAGCGGCCTAAGGCGGCGGTCTTGAAAACCGCTGAGGGTGCAAGCCCTCCGAAGGTTCGAATCCTTCCTCCTCCGCCAGCAACGGGTAGCGAGAGGTTCTGGAAAGGTGGCCGAGAGGCCGAAGGCGCTGGTTTGCTAAACCAGTATACGGGGTAACCTGTATCGAGGGTTCGAACCCCTCCCTTTCCGCCAGTCGTGGCGGTACTTGCGGTGAAGAGTTGGGCCCTTAGCTCAGATGGATAGAGCGTCGGACTACGAATCCGAAGGCCACTGGTTCGAATCCAGTAGGGCCCGCCAGTACAGAGGCCGGGATTGATTGGGGAACTCCCCCGTCGGTCCCGGCCTTTTCTTGTGCCGCAGCGGCTTTGTGTAGCAAGGATGTAACAAGCGGCGCGGCTTTTTCGGTCGGCGGCGGCATGGCGAGCGGCCCAGCCGGCGCGAGATCCCCCGCCGGCAGGCAGGCGGCCGCCGCGCGCAGGTCATCCACGTTGGTGTGCACGTAGCGGGCAGTCATCTTGAAGTCCCGGTGGCGCATGGCGCGCTGCAGCCGGACGCCGTCGAAGCCGCCCTGCGCGAGCAGCGTGCCGTAGGTGTGGCGCGTGTCGTGGAAGCGCATCGGCCTCGGCACGGCGCACGGCCAGAGCTTCATGGCGCAGCGGGGGCAGCGCCGATCGACATCGTCCGGATGGCGCTCGGTGTGCTGCGCCGCTCCCCTGCCCTTGCAGCGCCTGCAGACGTGGTCGAAGCCCTCCACGAGGCCGGCGCGGACCAGCACCGCCCGCGTCAGCCGGGCTAGGTCGTTGTTCCTGGAGCGCACCTTGCCGTCCGGACCTGGGAAGACGACCTCGGAGCCGGAGGCCTTCAGAGCGTGTTCGAGGTAGGGGACCAACTGAGGCGCGATGGGGAGCGTGTCGACGTGGCCGCCCTTGGTGGTCGACCGGTCGTGGGACCGCTGCACGGTCACGATGCGGGACACCAGATCCACGTCGCCCTTCCGAAGCGCGAAGAGTTCCCCCTTGCGCAGGCCGAGGTAGAGCGCAGCAGCGAAGAGGTCGCGCCACTGCTCGGGGACCTTCGCGAGGAAGCTTGCGAACTCGTGGGCCTTGAGCGTGACGTAGGCCCGTTCGACCTCGCGCCTGGTCTCGACCGCCGCCACGGGGTTCACGCCGAACCAGAGGCCCGCCTTGGTCGCCCGCCTGAAGATGCCGAAGAGCACGCGCCGGAGATGATTCACCGAGTTCGGCCCCAGGCCAGCGCGCTCCATCTCGCGCAGCCGCTCCTCGAGCCTGGTCTCGGTCACCCGCGCGGCTGGGAGCTTCCCCATGGACTGCTCGATGACGTGCTTCTTGAGCCGGCTCGTCTCGCGCGACACGCTGGCGGGCGGACACTTCTCTTTCAGCCACCACTCGCAGAGGTCGCCCAGCGTCAGGCCTGAATCGCCGGGGAGCGGCTCGAGCCCTTGCCGCTGGCGCTCCGCCTTGCGCTCGAGGTCGTCGGCGAGCCGCATCGCCTCCGCCTTGGTGCGCGCCGTGCAGCGCTCGGCGCACCAGGCGCCGGAGGCATCGCGGTAGCGGACGTACCAGCGCCGGTCCTCCCACTCCTCGACATGCTCGCCGGCGGCCCTGAGGCGCTTCGCCTCCGCCTGGGTCACCCTGCGGCTCACCGGCTTGCCAGCCGGGCCGCAGGTCACGTGGACGAGAAACCTCCGCCTGTAGACGCTCGCCATGCTGGACTCCTACTCTCCGCTCCTGACGGTTTCATCCCCGTTAGGGCAGCACACGGGCCGGCGATTCCTCGCCTCGCGCCACCAGGGCCCTGATCTCGGCGGGGTCGAACCGGAGCAGGCCGCCGAGCTTCGTGCAGGGCAGCCGCCCTGCGGCGGCGGCGTGGCGAACCCAGCTCTCCGACGCCTGGAGGAACTCCGCCACGTCCTTCACCTTCCAGACTTTCTCTTCCATGACCCGTGCTCCGTCTCGCCGCCGTATCGCGGGGCGGCGCTCCGGTCTTGCGAACTAGCGTACTGTATAACGTTAGGCTATCCGCCGAAGCAACCACGTGGCCCACAGGCCCCAACTGGGACGGGGTGCCGAACAGGGCGGGCTAGCCATTCGTCTGGCGTTTGGGCAAACTTGCTCCATGCCCCCCAAGCCCAAGCCGACCTCCTCGGCGGACCCCTTCAGCGGGACCGAGAAGTTGATGCAGACGTTCCGCATGCCGCGCGAGCTGGTGAAGTTCCTGCGCGCCGAGGCCGACCATGAGGGAAGCGACCTCACCGGCTTCGTGAACCATCACTTCGAGGGTCTCCGCACCTGGTTCGGCCTCCCGGGTGCCGCCACCGTGCTCCTGGAGGCGGACCGCGTTGCCTTGAAGATGCGGCGGTACGAGTACCTGCTCCACCTCCTCTTCCAGCGCAGCCTGGAGCTCAGGGACAAGGGGCCCGGCTTTGACGCGCCCGGCGCCAAGGCGCGCAAGAAGAGTTAGCGCGCGGGGCCGGACGGTCCGAAGTCGCTGGCGGCCCACGCCGCGGTTTGCTACAGGCCCCAGATGGTCCACGTCTTCCGCCTTGGCCCGATCGACATCGGCGGGCGCCCCTCCTGGTGCATCGGCGGCGTCGATGGCGAAGGAGACCTCATCCGGCCGGAGTTCGGCCACTCTGACAAGCAGGCCCTCGCCGCGGTCGCGAAGCGCCATGCGGGCGAGCCGCTGCGGTGCGAGCCGGCGCTGGCCGACGTGGCCCGGCCGCTCGGCTTCGAGCCGGCGCCGATCCCACAGGGCGCGCTGGTGGCTCGCGCTGTCCTGGCCTACGGCATCGCCAACGGGCCGAGCGCGGGCAAGCCAGGCCTGGTGGCGTTCCTTCGCTTCGTGAACGCCTGCGCCGCCTTCTGGGCGGCACGGCCCTGGGAGTTGTTCGGTTCGGACGAGGCGCTGCCGGTCCAGCTCGCCACCGGGGGGCGCTGGCAGGACCGCGAGCTCTCCATCCTGGGCGCAGGCGGCCAGGAGTTCGGCGTCGGGCTCTACGACAACCCCGGCTCTATCGACCTGGTGTCGGGGGCCATGGCGCTCGGCCAGACGAACGCCGTCCGGCAGGTCAATGCCCTGTCGGCCACCTTTGACGAGGAGCCCGGCTGGGCGGCCTCGGCGTTCGCCGACGCCTTCGGTCTCCCGCGCCTCCCGGTGGCCCTGCGGGTGAAGAAGGGCAGGGCCTCGGTCATCTCGACGGTCGAGCTGCTGCAGCTCGCAGCGGTCCTCGAGGCCGCCGTCGAGCTCGCGTCCGACGACACCCCGGACGACAGCGACCAGGTGGAGGTGACGGTCGAGGCGGCCGGACTTGAGGTCATCGCCCACGTCGGCTACCCGGCGGAGTTCGACGATCAGCTCGACGAGGACCTCGCGGAGCCCATGCTGGTCCCGGAGCCACTCCCGGTGCAGCGCCGGGAGAAGACGCCGCGCAACGCCCCCTGCCCGTGCGGCAGCGGCAGGAAGTACAAGAAGTGCCACCTTGCCGAGGACGAGGCGCGGGAGGCGGCGGCCCGCGGCCAGGGTCCTGAGGCCGAGGAGGCCAGGGCGCACCAGCGGCGCCTCGCCGAGCGCGACCCCATTCACGCGCTCGACGAGCGGATCACCGCCGATGCGCTCGCTCTCGCGCGCCGACGCTGGGGGCGTGCCTTCGATCCCGAAGGGGCGCTTCGTTCGGTCGGCGTCGACTTCCAGGTCTCGCAGGCCATCCTCGGCTGGTCCTCCGGCCACTTCCTGGGCCCGGTCGGCCGGACCGCCCTGGACCTGTACGTCGAGGAGCGCGGTGGCGGGCTCGATGATCTGGGCCGCCGTCTGGTCGACGCGCAGCGCGGGGGCTGGTTCAGCCTGCAGGAGGTGGTCGCCGTCGAGCCGGGCCGGTCCCTCCTGCTCCGCGACCTGCTGGCCGGGGGTGAACGAACCGTGGAAGAGAAGAGCGGCTCGAGGACGCTCGATGCTCGCGACGTCATCCTGGCCCGGATCCTCGACCTGGGCGACCGCTGCATCCTGGCCGGCTGCCATCCGCAGCCGCTCAAGCCCCGCGACGCAGACGCCGCGCGCCAGGTCGTCCGGAAGGCGCTCGGCGCCCGAGGGGCCAAGGTGTCGGTGGCGAAGCTCCGGCAGGCGACGGCCGACGGGACGATCCTGGGGACCTGGCAGGTGGTGGTGGACGAAGCGGCTCGCCGCCCGCCGCCCCAGCTCCAGAACACCGATGGCGAGGACTTCATCCTGACGGTGGACCGCTTCGACATCGCCGAGGGTGGGTCCGGCGCCGCCCTCGCCGCGCTGCTCGACCTACCCGGCGCCAGCCGCGACGAGGATGAAGCCGACGACGGCGGGGAGGCTGCGGTCTCCTTCGTCAGGCGGGGGAACGCCAGGGGCGTCCTTCCGACTACGCTGGTCGGCCGGGCCATCGTCGCCGGGCAGACCCTCCGGCTCGAGACCAACTCGGTCGAGCGGGCCGACCGGCTCCGCGACCTGGTCCGGAAGCGGCTCGGGCCCCAGGTCGCGTTCCGGATCCGTGAACACGCCGACCCGCTGGCGCAGCTCGACGGCAAGGAAGCCCATGTTGCCGCGGGCCCGCCCGAGCCGATGCCCCCAGAGGTGCTCGAGGCCGTTCGCAAGATGCAGGCCGAGTACTACCAGCGCTGGCTCGACGAGCCGGTCCCGGCGCTGGGCGGCCTCACGCCCCGCGTCGCCGCGAAGCGAAAGGGGGCGCCGAGGAAGAAGCTCGACCTGCTCCTCGCCGAGTTCGAGAACTCCGAGGCTCGGGCTCCGGCCGCGCAGCGGTTCGACTTCGCCCAGCTCCGTCGCGCGCTCGGCCTGCTCGATGGTTGAACGATCCGTCAGCGGTGTCAGCGATGTTGACTTCCACGGACCTCCACCCGCTCGCTCGCTCCCCCTCGCTTCTCCCCATGCCAGCTCTTCCCGGTCTTTCTCTCCGATCGACATCTCAGGACGCTCTCGGACCGAACAGCGCCCCGAGTCCACCCAGAAACAGACGCTTGCCCGTCTCTGAACTCCGCTCGCTCATCTGAATCGACCGACCTTTGCTGAACCGCCTTCTTCTCTCTCTCTCATGCCCGGACCCCTGACCCGGCACTGCCGGACCTCCACGAAGAGCGAGCGGCCGGGGCCCGTCAGGACTACTGGGCGCCTGCCTTAGCCAGCGGCTCGGTTGCAGGTGCGCGACTGCCAGCCGTGGCGCGGACGTGGATGCGGCCCGGCGCCGTTCCACGGCCACCAGGAGGCGCACCGCGGACCACGATGTCCACGTCGCGGCCAAGCCGGAGGAGGAACACCAGGCGTCGCTCCGTCGAGAAGCGCGTCAGCCGGCCGCGGAGCAGCTCCGAGACCTTGGGCTGGTCGATGCCCAGGAGCTGGGCGGCGGCGGTCTGCGTGAACCTCCGGGACCGAAGGGATGCAGCGATGATCGCGGCGAGCTCGGACTTGGCCATCGCCTCCGAGGGAGCCGGGACCTGCAGGTCCTCGAACACATTGCCGCCGCTCATGGTGAACTGCGTCTTGGCGGTGCGGTTCATCGGCGCTTCCTTCCTGGCTCCTTGCGGGTGGCGGAATAGACCCGTATTACTGACAGCAGTTTACTCGGGCTTGGCTTCACGTCGGGGCATCTTCGACCCCCACCCGCCACGAACGACTCCAGGTCGCTCGGGGCGACCCGGACTTACGGTGACTCGGGTCTACTGGTTCAGCTCGGGCGCCATCGTTTACAGTTTCGGCCCGCCCCCCTTGGGCGCTCCCCAAACGGCGAGGATTGTCACCTCGTCGTCCTTCCGATTCACTTCGTAGTAGACGTGATGATGAGTCCGGGGCAGCAGCAACCGGCGGACGCGAACGCCTTGCCGCTCGGTGAAGGGGCTCCCGACGTCCGGCGTTTCAGCCAGTAGCGTCCGTGCCTCCGAAAGCTCACGAGCGAAGAGGTCCCGTGCGGCCAGCCGGTTCTCCCGCCACCACTGGTCGATGCGGTCGGCCTGCTGGCGTGCTGGACCGGTGAACCTTATCTTCACGGCCTCGCCAGGAGTTCGCGGATGACCTCGTCGGCGTCAACGAGGTCACCAGCACGTGCCGCTGCCATGCCGGCATCCAGCGCGGCGTCCAGGCGAGCGCGCTCCTCGGGCTCGAAGTCGTCGTCCTCGACGACGGTGAGCTCGATCTCAGTCCCATCGGGTAGCTCGGTGGGCTCGTCGAGCACCACCCGACCACCCCTGACGTGTGCTTTGAGTGCCTTCATACGGTCCCCATCATACTCCGACCCCTGACCCCGCGCTGCCCTGCCGACACCCCTTGGCCTGGCTTCCGGTCAGCGCCTCCTCGACCGCCGGCCCTCCACGAAAGCCTCCAGGTCACCCACCGCGACCCGGATCGCGTTGAGCACCCGGACGTGCGGCAGCGCCCCCCTGGCGCAGAGCGCGTAGACCGTGGCCGTGCAGACCCCGAGCTGCGCCGCCACCTGCCGCACCGACAGGAGCGGCAGGCCCATCCGGGGCCGTTCACTGTCCGTGACCTCCGTGTGTAACAAGGATGTAACAAGGAAATTGCATTCACCTGCATTTGGCGACACGAACCAGCCTTGCCGGCGTGCGTCATCTGGCGTGATTGCAGGGGTTTGCATGGGGCTGCACCCTGTTGACGATCCGTCCGGGCCCGCTACGAATCCGAAGGCCACTGGTTCGAATCCAGTAGGGCCCGCCAGTAGCGAGAAGCCCCCGCCAGCGATGTTGGCGGGGGCTTCGTGTTTCAGGCCCGCCGCGCGGCACGTCTCGCCGCATCCATCACCTGCGCCGTCGGCGCCAGGTCACCGGCCTCCTCGGCGGCGAAGCACATGACGGCCTCACCGTCGGCCCCCACCACAAGCACTCCGCCCTGCTGCCACGGATCGCCCCGGGTGGCTCCCTGGCGGAAGCCCTTGCGCCACGCCCGCAGCGCGTGGCGAAGCGTGGCGAGGTTGAGGAGCGTGGAGCCCGGGCCCCGCTTGAAGCCCAGGTGGCGATAGGTGCGTCGCCTCCGGTCTACCCAGGTGGTGACCCCGAAGCCTTGCAGCCCCTGGAACTCGAGCGCCATGTCCGGCGTGCCGGTGGAGATGAAGACCAGCTTCGCCCCCAGCCGCCGGAGCTCCTCTTGGTGCGGGCGGAACTCCGCCGCGTGCTCACGGCAGAAGAGTCAACCGAAGTGGCGGAGGAAGACCAGCACGGCCGGACCCTCGGCCCAGGCACTGCCGACGCGCACCGTCGCGCCAGTCACGTCCTGAACGTCGAGCTCGCCGAGCGCGTGGGTGTCGATGGCCATGGAGGTCCCATAGCGCAGGTGGCGCAGCGGCGCCGCCGGGGACGAAAAACCGATGCGTTCGCGAACGTTCAGCAAGCGGCATGAGATCGGCGGCTGCGATGGAAGTCCTGTCGGCACGAAGAACCGCCCGGCTCACTTTTCGCAAGGGCTGACCGTTCGAGGCTCGAATCCCCGGCCCGAACGGAGCCACCACCATGGGACCAACCCCCGCAGTCGGCGCATTGCCGCCGCTCCCCTCCGCGGATTCACCGCGGCGAGAGGCTGAAGCGCCTCCGCGACCGCGCGCCTCCAACCAGCCGGCGGTGACCTTGGTTCCAACCATGACCGGCGCCGCCCTCACGGTGCTGGTCCACCGGTCGCTCGAGTCGGTGCGGCCGTTCGCGCCGGACCTCGACGCCCTCAACCGGGTCTCCAGGCGCCCCACCCCCTTCGCCTCCCTGGAGTACCTGGAGGCCTTCGAGGCGAGCGACGAGCACGCGGTCGCCGGCCAGGCGCCCCTGCTCCTGGTGATCGAGGAGGGCGGGCGGGCCATCGGCTGGGTGGCCCTGCGCGTGATCGGCGAGCGAGCGCTGGGGCTCCGGACGAAGCGCGTCACCTTCTTCACCACCCACGACGTCGATCGACCCGGCCTGGTCTGCCGCCCCGAGGACGAGGGGCGCTGCGCCGATGCGGTCTGGCGACACCTGCTCGAGGAGGAGGGCGCCGACGCCATCGAGCTGATGGCGCAGGACGAGAGCTCGCCGCTGCTGCCGCGTGACCGTCCCCTGCCGGGCTGGCGGGTCCGCACCTTCGACAGCATCCCCAACAGCACCATCGTCCTCGGCCAGCTGTCGTTGGCCGACTGGTTCGGCTCCCTGCAGAAGAAGTACCGGCAGCGGGTCGGCCGGCAGTCGCGGCGCCTGTTCGCCGCCGGCCGGGTCGAGCTGCTGACCGCGCGCCACCCCGAGGCGCTGAGACCGTTCCTGGAGCTCTACCTCGACCTGGAGCGACGCAGCTGGAAGTCCGGGGCCGGGGCGGGCATCGGGCGCCACCCGAAGCGGGTCGAGCTCTTCCGCACCCAGTGCCTGCCCGGTCGGGCCGCCAAGCCGGTGATCCACCTCCTCACGCTCGATGATCTCCCGGTGGCCGGGATGTTCGGGGTCGACTTCGGGGGCGGCTACTACGGCAGGGAGATCGCCTTCGACGAGGACTGCGCCTCCATGGCCCCGGGCAACCTGATCATGCTCCTGACGGTCGGGGAGGCGATCAGGCGAGGCGGCACCTTCGTGAACCTCCTCGGCTTCTTCGGCTACTACAAGTCGCGGTGGGGGGCGACCGCGACCGCCACCCGGGGTGTCCAGCTCCTGCGCCGGTGGTCGGCGCCCTGGGCCCTGGCCCTGCTGCGGGCGGCGCTCCGCCGGCTGCGACCTGCCGCCGCCACTGCCGAGGCCGGAGCCTTCAACCCGGCTCGCCGGGAGGCGATCGCAGACGGGCCGCCCGAGGCGGCCCCCGACGCCCCTCCGCCAGACCGGCGGATCGAGCGGGCGCTGCTGCGCGACGCGCTGGCCCGCCTGGCGCCGGGCCTGGTGGACCGGCTCGGCGGGGCGGCGCTCGATGCGGCGCTGCCGTTCCCCACCGTCGAGGAGCCGGTCTTTGCCCCGGCCTCCCCGCGACGCGGCCGTCCGGCTGCTGGTCCGGCGCGGCCACCGGCCGTGGGATGAGCGGCCCCGGAGTCGAACGGCGCCCCTGGGGTCGGACCCGCGACGGGGTCGGGGTGGAACTCTTCATCCTTACCAACCGGGGCGGCCTCTCCGCGTCGGTGGCCACCTATGGCGCCACGGTGGTGTCGTTGCGGGCGCCGGACCGCCAGGGCCGGCTCGACGAGGTGGTGCTGGGCTACGACCGGCTGGAGGGCTACCTCAACGACGAGCGCACCTACCTTGGCGCCATGGTCGGCCGCTCTGCCAACCGGATCGCCCGCGGCGAGCTGCCGGTCGAGGGACGGTTCCATCAGCTCGCCTGCAACGACGGCGCGAATCACCTCCACGGCGGGTGGCGGGGGTTCGACAAGGTGATCTGGGCCGCGGAGGCGGCGCCGGCCGGCCGCGTCGCGGTGGTGCACCGGCGCCTCAGCCCAGACGGCGAGGAGGGCTACCCGGGGAACCTCTCGGCGACTGTCACCTTCGAGCTCACCGACCAGGACGAGCTGGCCATCGAGGCGACCGCGACCTGCGACGCGCCGACCGTCTGCAACCTCGCGCACCACGGATACTTCAACCTCGAGCGGCCGGTCCGCCACGATGTGCTCGGCCACCGGCTCTGGATCGACGCCGACCGGGTCACGTCGGTGGGGCCCGGCCTGATCCCGACCGGCGAGCTGGGCGCGGTGGAGGGCACGCCACTCGACTTCCGCACGCCCGCCCTCATCGGCGCGCGGCTCGGCGTCGCCGACGGGCAGCTCGCCCTGGCGGGCGGCTACGATCAGAACTGGGTGCTCAACCGGGCCGGAGGGGCCGGCCTGGCGCTGGCCGCCCGGGTGGTCGGTCCGGAGACCGAGCGCACCCTCGATGTCTGGACCACCGAGCCGGGGCTGCAGTTCTACTCGGGCAACTTCCTCGACGGCAGCCTCGTCGGCCGAGGTGGCGAGGCCTACGGCCGGCACGCCGGGCTCTGCCTGGAGGCCCAGCACTTCCCCGACTCCCCGCACCATCACGGCTTCCCCTCCACACTGCTCCGCCCCGGGGAGCGCTACCGGACCCGGACCGTCTACCGGCTCGGCGTCGAGCCCGGCTAGCGCCTAAGGCTGGGGCGTGTGCACCAGGTCCACGGTGTCGGTCGTGGACCAATTCTGGGTCTGCCCGTCGAGGTAGGTGTAGGAGTCGGAGGCGGTCCGCTCCAGGTGCATCGAAGCGGGAGTACCGGTGAACCCCGAGTAGGTGAACTCCCAGGCCGTGGAATTGTAGTTCCTGAAGGCGGCGTTGGCGGACCGGAAGTTACTCCACCAGCCGGACGGGGACGAGCCCCAGTGGAAGCGGAAACCGTCACTGATGGTGACGTAGGTGATGTCCTCCGTGGGCGGCGTCGGAACGCCCAGGACGAGTCTCACGAGCGGCCCCGAGGAGGCTGCCTCAGGGACATCGATGGGCAGGGTGCCCTTTTCCAGCCTGATGGTTCCTGGCGTGAGGATCGCTTCGATTCGCTTCCCCTTCGTGGAGTTGACGTCGTCGTAGGAGAGGTATTCGAGCGACCCGCTGCCCTGGAGAAAGAGGAGGTCGGGCGTTGGTTGGACCTGGAAGGTGCCATGCGTTCGACCCACCCAGTAGCCGTTGCTGGCGTCGGTGCGCGCCACCGAGTCGAAGGTCACCTGGAAGGTTGCGCACCCTCGAGCGAAGCCGTACTCCTGGTCCCGCGTGTAGCCGATGTCGATCCCGAGCAGCGCCGCCTCCCGCCCCCGCCGCAGGATCATCCTGGCCTGGGTCGGGTCCGTGGCGCACTTCTCCCGGGCTTTGTCGAAGGCGAACCGCAGCCCCTTCTGGACCGACTTCCAGATTGGAGAGGCGGCGTCTCCGAAGTGGTAGGGGAAGCCGAGCAGCGCTTGCTGCCGATCCCACTGGACAAAGCCGTCGAAGGCCGCGTCGAAGCGGGTGTCGTCACTCTCGGCGGCGGTGAGCGCCGGAACGACCACCTCCCGGCCCCAGGCGGCGAAGATGGCCCCCCACTGGGCCCTGAGCCCCGGGTCATCGATGGGCAGCCCCCGGGCCTGGGCTGCGGCGCGGGCCGACTCCAGCTGCTGCTCGTAGCCGTCAGCGGGGGACGACGTGGCGGAGGACCCCTGGGTGGCAATCTGGGCCGGGCTGGCGCTTGCCGCGCCGGCCCCGCTGAAGTGGAAGAGGGAAAGGGTGATGTAGGTCGCTCCCGGCTGCGACGGGGCGAGGTGGAAGCCTGCCCCGTCGAGGTGGTAGCCCATGCCGACCACCTTCGATGCGTCGACCGGCGCGGGCAACACGATGCTGAGGGTCGCCGCCTGCTTCAGCTGGAGCCCATCGGGCTCGAGCTTGACTCCGCCGAGGAAGGTGTCGAATGGCATCCCAGCCACGGCGGTCAAGGGCGTCATGGTGATGGTGACGTCGGCGAGGAGCGCGCCGGCGGGAACGGAGAGGCTGTAGTTCGTCCCATCCGCAGCCGTGGCGTAGAGGTATCCCCCGGCCGAACCGACAGTCGACGAATAGGCCTTGGAGATGTCAGCGGTCGGGGTCACCGTCACGGTGGGCGGCCCCGCAGGGCCGCCGCCCCCCGGAGGTGGGGAGGCGGGGGCCTTGCTCCCACATGCGGCGAGGACGAGGGCGAGCAGCGGTGCGAAGCTCGAGTGGCGCATCGACATGGGTGCCTCCGTGAGGTTCCCGGGAGTATGCCGGCCAGGGGCTCACGGGAAGCTCACAGGTGCGTCCGTCTCCCGGCCGGCCTCCCCATATGCGACCACTGTGAGCCTGGTGTGAGCCGCGCACCTCGACAATGGCCCCTTGCTTCGCCACTCGCCGGGAGGTCACCATGCGTCGCTTGCCTCGTCCAGCTGCCGGTCCTGATCCATCGTCCCAGTGTCGAGCCGGGTACCTGGGACCCGTCGGTGCCTTCGGGGGCGCGCGCCCGGTGGTCTCGCTGGCCTTCGCCCTCATCGCGGGCTGCGGCGGCGGGAACACGTCGACGCTCGCGCCAGGTCTATCCCTCGACAACACCGTCGTAGCGGCGACCGCCTACGCCGCGGGGGCCACCGACATCGACCTCGACGGAGACGGGCGATTCGAGTGGCATCTCGAGGGGCGCGTCAGCAACGGGCCGGCGACGCGTGAGACCATCGACGTGAACGCCGACGGCCAGCCTGACATGGTATGGGAGCAGGTCGGTCCGGACTCACTCCTCCGCATTGATCGGAATGGCGACGGCGCCTTCGAGTACATCGTGAAGGCGACACCGACGCTCGATGGCAGGACCCTCTTCGTTGTCACCGAGGATACCACCGGTGACTTCGTGCCCGACCACAGGATGACGCTCACGACCGTTCCAGGCACGACCTCCGCTGCCGTGGCACACGAGTTTGATTACGACCAAGACGGCGTGTTTGAGGTGGGGTTCTCCACGACTTCCAGCGGTGGCGCTCGGCAGAGTGCGATCTCCGGGCTCATATTGTCGATCGCGCCCTCACCCGCCCCGTTGACCATGTCGCCGCACGTACCGCTCACCGTCGACTCCACGTGCACGCCGGCACAGGCCAACGATCTTCGCAATGCTCTAGACGCAGCGGTGGCGCAAGGGGCGAGCTGCTTCGCCAAGCTCGACAACCACCTCGGCATGGCCTTCCTGCGTCTCGCGGCGACGGGCAAGTTGCAGATCAACTGCGGGCTGGCAGACCCTACCATCTGCGCCGTGGCCTCCCGGTCGTTCGAGGGCTGCACCTTCGGCGTGCTCGGCTGCCCGGACGTGGTGGTCTCCGTGCACATGCCATACAACCCGGCCTGTGGGCCGCTCGCTTCCACCCTATTCCACGAGATCCTGCATTACCTGCTGGGCCTTCACAGCATGGGCGACGGGACCGGCGACCTGGGAGACCCGGTCTATGGCTGCGAGCAGACCTGCTTTGGCAAAGCCAGTTCACTCACCTGTGCCGCGTGCCTACGAACCGTCAATGGAGACTCTCGCTGCGGCGGATACCCACCGCAGGCATGTCCTGCCACCGTGCCAGCCGGCTGCCCCTGCGGGCCGTGTCGCGCCGGGCTCGATCCCCCGGTCTGTGCCCCTTCGTGTACGGACGTTGGCCGCTAGCAGGCTGTTGAGAAAACAACCTGCTCCGGATACCCAAGTTGATGGCGGCGCCGACCTGAGGGGGCCTTCGCCGCGGCCAGCCGGGGACGAAGAGGCCGACACGCACTGGCGGCCGAGTGCTCGCCCAGGCGTCGTTCCGGCTAGAATGACGTCGTGCGCCTCTGCGTCACCATCACGCTGACCGCCGCCGACCTCGAGCGCGAGCGGGCCAACCTTTCGCGCGGCTCGGTGGTCGGACCCGCGGTGGCCGCCCTCGACCGCGGCGTCCTCTGCGACGTGGAGCTGGTCTTCCCCTCGGGCGAGCGGATGGTGCTGCCGGCCCGCGCCGTGCTCGCCACCGCCGCCAACGCCGCCTTCGCCTTCGACAGCTGGGACCGCGCCGCTCTCGAGCGCCAGCTGGCCGCCGCCCCGCCTGCGCCGTCCGAGGCGCCGCCGCCGCCGCACCCGCCACCCGCGGCGACCGAGACCGCCCCCGGTGACGAGGACGAGCCCGACGACGTGCTGGCCCACGCCAGCGTCCAGGAGAAGCTGCGAGGCCTCTCCATCAACGAGCAGCTGCGCGTGGCCCGCGACGGCAGCATCACCGAGCGGATCGTGCTGGAGCGGCTCTACGGCAAGGTGGTCTGGGAGACGCTGCTGCGCAACACCCGGGTCTCGATCCCCGAGGTGGCCCGCCTCGCCAGGATGGGCACCATGCCCCGCCCGCTGCTCGAGCTGATCGTCGGCAACCCGGCCTGGCTCAAGGTCCCGCAGGTGCGCCGCGCCCTGCTCGCCAACCCGCGCCTCAGCCAGGACATGGTCAACCGGGTGTTGCAGCTCCTCCCCCGCGACGAGCTGGCGCTGGTGCCGCAGATCACCGCCTACCCGGCCGGCGTGCGGATGACCGCCAAGGCGATGCTGAAGCGGTAGCCGCAGCCGCGGCGGTAGCGGCCGCGGCTCACTCCAGCGACAGCCGCGCCCCCGTCGCCCAGGCCTCGGCGCGGGCGCCGTCGGCCAGGAAGAAGCCGGCCATCCCGGAGACGTCGCGGCAGCGGGCGTCGAGCCCGTGGCGCGTGAGGGCCTCGGAGAGCGCGCCGAAGGCCCCGTCGTAGAGCGCCTTCTGCAGCAGGTTGCTCCTCACCAGCCCGGGGCCGTCACCCTCGCCCCGCTCCAGCAGCGCCTGCTTGCACTCGCCGGCGTCGAGCGAGCTCAAGGCGCGGCAGGCGAGCGGGCGGACCGGGTAGATGACGCAGCCGCCCGATCCCTCGAGGAAGGGGCAGCGGACCCTGGCGCGGATCCGCTCTCCGTCCTCCATCCACCGCACCTCGTCGTGGAAGCGGAGCAGCGCGCCGGCGCGCTCCCCGATCGCCTCGTCGCCGGTGCGGCGCCGCAGCCAGGCGGCCGCCGCCACTCCCTCCACCGGAAGCGTGCCGACGTTGACGGTGCAGCAGCTGGCGCAGCCGCGCTGGCAGGCCGGCGCCACCTCCAGGTCGGGCCGCTCCGAGAGCAGGACCGCCTGGACCCTCGCCTCGATCGCCGTCATCAGCCGGGCCAGCTCGACCTCACCACCGCGGCGCTCGAGGACCTGGTCGGCCAGCCGGGCCACCTCGCGGCTGCACCCCTCCACCCTGCTGTCGGGCATCTGCCACCCCCGCCGGGATGGTGTCAGGTCGCCGCGCCCGCGTCGCTGCGGCACCTCGGCGCACCGCCAGCCCCCTCGCGGAGGAGGCCATGGCCGGCGTCGCGAGCCCAGCTCGGCCAGCCGCGCTCAGGCGGCCGGCTTTTCCCGCACCACCCGCTCCAGCAGCTTGACGTGGCGCCGGTCCTGCCTGGCCATCGACTCGAAGAGCCGCGCCGCCTCGGGCCCGGCGCCGGCCGCCAGCTCCTCGGCGTGCACGTAGGCGAGCCGGCTCTCCATCTGCACCAGCCGGTCGAGGAGCTGCATCAGGTCGCCCGGCCGCCGCCGGGTCTCCACCTCGATGAGGAAGCGCTCGTACTCCCGGTCGGCCGCCTCGATGGCGGCCTCCGACTGCTTGACGATCTGCGCGGCCCAGCTCGAGCCGCGCAGCGAGGTGGCCAGCAGCTGGAGGCGCCGTCCGTGCTCCTCCTCCTCGTCGGCCAGGCCGGTGAAGAGCTCGCGCACGCCGGGCGGCGTGGTCCGGTCCCCGGCCAGCGTCAGGTAGACCTGGCGCGAGAGCAGCTCGACCCGCTCGGCCCGCTTGAAGAACTCGTAGTAGGTCACCGCGGCCTCCTCCCCGACCGCAGGTGCATGGCGCAGGCCGACGAGCAGTCCGCTCGCCCCGTGAAACGGCGCGGAGTTGGAGACGCCGGTGACCCGGCGCTCCCGGGGCCATCCGCACCCGGGTCGAACGCGGCCCGCTCAGGTCTTGAGCGAGAAGGGGGTGAAGTCGGTCTCCCGGTCGAAGAAGTCCTCGTTCTCCTTGCGCTTCAGGAAGGCGACCACCCGGTAGGTGACCGGGGTGGCCAGCACCTCCCAGAGCACCTTGATCAGGTAGTTGCCGGCCATCACCGTCAGCAACAGCTGCGTGCTCCAGATGCCGATGAAGGCGAGCGGGTAGAAGACCAGCGTGTCGGCCGCCTCGCCGACCACAGTCGAGCCGATGGTGCGCATCCAGAGGTGGCGGCCGTTGGTCAGGACCTTCATCTTGGCCAGCGTCACCGAGTTGGCGAACTCGCCGCAGGCGTAGCCGATCAGCGAGGCGAGCGCGGTGCGCCAGGTCGATCCGAAGACCGCCTCGAGGTGCTCCTGCCCCTGCCACTGCGGAGAGGGGGGCAGGGCGACCACCACCGCGCTCATCAGCGAGGCGTAGGCCAGGGCGGCGAAGCCGGCCCAGACCACCTTGCGGGAGCGGGCGTAGCCGTAGACCTCGGTCAGGATGTCGCCGAAGAGGTAGCTCAAGGGGAAGAAGACGTTGCCGGCCCCGAAGGTGAACCCCCCGATGGTGACCGCCTTGCTCACCCCCACCAGGTTGGCGCAGAGCAGCACGCAAACGAACGCGGCCATGAGAAGGTCGTAGTAGCGGTAGGTCCGGACGGCCGGGGCTGAAGGCATGGTCACCGACGGGAAGGGAGGTGCGGCGTGAAGAGTGCGCTCTGTGTGACGGCGGGCTCCGAGGAGCTCCCCATGGTGGACGTCTACTTACCGATGATGAAGGCGGCGGCCATCATATCTGCTGGCCAGCTCGGACTCTTCGAGGCGCTGGCGGGCGGCCCCCTGCCGGCCCCCCGCCTCGCCGAGGCGACCGGCGCCAGCGAGGACGGGATCGGCCGCCTCGCCCAGTTCCTCGTCGCCATCGGCTACCTCACCGAGGGGCCTCAAGGCTACGCCAACGCCCCGGCCACCACCCGCTGGTTCACCGGGGGCGGCCAGGTCGACTACACGGCCGGGCTGCTCTGGACCGCCCAGTCCTGGGGGCTGACGGGCCAGCTCACCGAGGCGGTGACGCGGGGGGCGCCGGCCCGGACGCTCTGGGAGACGATGCAGGCCCGGCCGGAGTGGGGGCCGATCTTCTCCGGCTACATGCGGGCCTTCGCCCGCCACCTCGGCCCCGACCTGCTCCGGCTGGTCACGCTGCCGGCTGGGTCGCGCCGGCTCCTCGACCTCGGCGGCTCGCACGGTCTCCACTCGGCCGGCTTCTGCCGGCTCCACCCGGCGCTCACGGCGACCATCGTCGACTTCCCGAGCGCGCTCACCGGGACCGGCGCCATGCTGGAGCGGGAGGGGCTCGCCTCGCGCGTCACGCTCCGGCCGGGCGACCTGCTCGAGGCAGACTGGGGCGACGGGTACGACGTGGCGCTCTACCTCTCGGTGGCCCACAACCAGGTGGCCGAGGAGAACCGGCGCACCATCGCCCGGATCGGGAAGGCGCTGCGCCCCGGCGGGCTGCTGGTGATCCACGAGTACCTGGCCGGCACCCCGGGCGACGTCTACGACGCCGCCTTCCGGCTCACGCTGCTGACCGAGACCGCCACCCGCACCTACGCGCCGGAGGAGTTCGCCGGCTGGCTCGAGGCCGGCGGCTTCACGCTGCCGACGCGGATCGACCTCGAGCCGCGAGAGAAGGGCTCGCTGCTGCTGGCGCACCGGCGCTGAGGACGGCGGCCCCTGGCGGCGCTGCTCAGAGGCCGATAAGCTTCGGGTCGAGCTTGGCGGGATCGCCGAGCAGCACGAACTGGAGGTGCCGGTAGGCGCCCCTGGCCGAGGCCTGCACCTGGGCGGCGGTCACCGCGGCGCTCTCCGCCAGCACCTTGCTCGTGTAGCGCCAGTCGCCGGTGTACAGGAGCCCGCGCGCCAGGCTGGTGGCCTCGTCGTCGGTCGCCTCCTGCCCCATGAGCAGCGAGGTGCGGAACAGGGACTTGGTCCCGGCCAGTTCCTCGGCGCCGAGCGGCTCGGTCGCAAGCTTCTTCAGCTCGCCCAGCATGATGGGGATGGTGGTGTTCGGATCGACCGCGGTGACGTAGATGCCGGCCCAGCCGCCGGCGCCGCCGAGGTCGTACCGCGCCCCGGGAGCGTAGGAGAGGTTTCGCTTGGTCCGCACCTCGACGAAGAGTCGCTGCCAAAGCGCCGCGCTGCCGACGCGGGCCGCCACGTACCCGGCCTCGCCCGGGCCGGGCGCCGGCGCCATGGCCTGGACGTAGTTGGTCGGGATGGCCCGCTTCTCGGTGACGAGGCGCGCCGCCTTGAAGGTCGGGCGCGGCAGCGGCGAAGGCCTGAAGCCCCCCTGGGGCAGCCCGGCGAGCAGCGCCGCCACCTTGGCCTCGACCCGTGCCGCCTCGACGTCACCGACCACCACCAGCAGGAGTCGCGACCGCTCGCGCAGCTTCTTCAGGTGACCGGAGACGGCGGCCTGGCCGAGCTTCGGCACGCTCTGCAGCGTCCCGTCGGGCGGGTTGGCGTACGGGTGGCGGGCGAAGAGGGCCTGGGTGACCAGCTCGCCGAGCCGGCCGTCGGGGTCCTCGCCGCGCTGCTGCAGCTGAACCACCAGCTGGCCGCGCTGCAGCTCCACCTCCGAGGCCGGCAGGGCCGGCGAGGCGAAGGCGTCGGTGAGCAGCCGGAAGATTGCGGAGAAGTTGCGCGTCGGCCCCTTGGCGGTGAGGACCGACCAGTCGCGGGTGGTGGAGGCCTGGAGCGTGGCGCCGAGCCGGGCCAGCTCCCGCCCGAACTCCTCCTTGGCGAGCCCACCGGCGCCGCCCGAGGCGGCCACCCGGAAGGCGAGCGTCTCGACGCCGGCGTCGCCGGCCCCCCAGTTGCGCGAGCCACCCTGCACGTAGAGCTGGGCGGTGACGATGTCGGCGCCGGGGCGCCGCTTCACCAGCACGTCGACGCCGGAGTGCTTGCCGAAGGTGACCGGGTCGGCTGCCGGGGTGGCCGGCGCGGCGGCGGGGGCGGGGGCGGGGGCGGCGGCCGGAGCGGCCAGTGCGGCGGAGAGCAGGACGGCGAGGCTGGCGGCGATCATCGGACGGCCTCCTTGGCGGTGACGCGGGCGAGCTGCTCCAGCCCGGCGGCGGTGAGGCCGGCGCTGGCGGCCGCCTCCTTGGACGTCATCACCCCGAGCACGAAGGGCTTCCCGAGCACGTAGCCGTCGAGGTAGTGGGCGATGGCGGCCCGGTCGGAGCGGCGCAGGTTGTCGACGTAGGTTCGCCAGTAGTCGAGGCCGGCCGAGGCCCACCAGAAGGTCAGCTCGTGGGCCAGCGCGCTGGGACGCTCCCGGCCGCTGAGCTGGTCCATCTCGGCGCGGAAGACGGCGTCGCGCAGCTCATCGTCGGAGAGGTAGTCGGCCGCCTTCATGCGCGGCAGCTCGGCGAGGATCGCCTTCAGGCAGCCGGCCGCCTGGTCGGGGCGGGCCTGGAACATGATCTGGATGGGGCCGACGTTCTGCTGGGTCTGCCAGCTGAAGTTGACGGCCAGGCAGGCGCCCGAGTCGACCAGCGCCCGCTGGAAGCGGGAGGCCGGCTCGGCCACCGCGTAGCCGAGCAGGTCGGCGGCGTAAGTCTGGCCCAGCTCGGCCGGGACCACCGACGGGCCATGCCAGATCAGCATGCCGACCACGGCCCGGACCGGCTGCTCGATCCAGACCACCTCGGTCTTCTGGATGGGCGGGTGGGTCACCAGCGGGAAGGCCTTGAAGGGGTCCTCGGCCCGCTTCCACCCGGCGTAGAGCCTGGCCGCGGAGGCCCAGACCTGCTCGGCGGTCACGTCGCCGGTCACCACCAGGGCCGCGTTGTTCGGGACGTAGTAGCGCCCCTGGATGGTCCGCATCATCTCCGTCGTGGCTGCCAGCACGGTGGCCCGCGTGCCGAGCGGATCCTTGCGGGTGGGATGGGCCGCGAAGGCGGCCCGCTGCGTGCGCGACCAGAGGTAGTAGAAGGGGCTGGCCTCGTTCCGGTCGATCTCGCCGGTCACCACCACCCGCTCGCGGTCGAGCTCGGCGGCGTCGAACTTGGGCGCCACCACGGCGTCGCGCATGAACGCCATGGTCTCCTCGAAGTGGTCGGTGGTGGTCGAGAAGAAGTAGTTGACCCGCTCGGTGCCGGTGGTGCCGTTCCAGACCATCCCGAGCGCCCGGGCCCGCGCCAGCCAGGCCTCCTGGTCGGGGAGCACCTGGTTGGCCTTGAAGAACATGTGCTCGTAAAGGTGCGAGAGGCCGTTGTACTCGGGCGGCTCGGTCATCGAGCCGTTCTTGAAGGCGATCTCGATGGTGACGAGCGGCTGGGCGTGGTCCTCGACCACCAGCACGTCGAGGCCATTCTCAAGCGTCCGCTGCTTGACCTCTGGCGCGGCGGCGGCGCTGCCGGCGGCGAGGAGGAGGACGGCGACCACGGGACGGAGCAGGACGGGCATGTGACCCCCAGTTCGACCCGCGCGGCCCGCGGGCGGCGGGATGATACGACGTCCGGCGTGGAGTGGGTATTGACGCTCCGACTGGGTGCGTCACGCTTGGCCGGATCGGCCAGATCGGCCAGGCCCTCCCGCTCAGCCCTTGGCCGGCGCCCCCGCCTTCTTCAGCTCCATCTTCTGCCTCAGCTCCAGGCAGGGGTCCTCGCGCTCGGTGCCGGGGGTGAAGATGACGTAGTCGAAGGGGAGCGTCTTGCCGTAGTCGGCGGCGTAGTCGTCGGGGTGGTCGAGCCCGGCCCGGACCTCGAGGTGGCCGACCGCCACCACCCGCTTGCCGGGCAGCTCGCGCGTGAGCCAGGCGGGGACGCCGCGGTCGGTGCGGGCGTGGCCGTCGCCGGCCACCAGCAGGGCGCCGCGGGTGGCGGCCGCGGTGGCGGTACGCGCCGCCAGGGTGGCGTCGCGGGCCCGCTGCGCCAGCACCAGCGGCTTGACCATCGACTCCGGCAGCTCGCCGCAATGGTCCTCCGCCATCTCGGCCTTGAGCTGCTCCAGCTCGCGCGCGGTCGGCTCCGGAGCCCTGGCCAGCCAGGCGGCGGCCTCCTCCGGCAGGGCCGCCGGCCCCTTCTTCATCACCTCGCGGGCGGCGGGGCGGGAGAGGTTGGCCGCCACCAGCGGCAGGCGGGCCGCCAGGCCGGCCTCGAAGATGGGGCTGTAGAGGGCGAACTCCGGCCAGCCGCTCTTGGCCCACTCCACCGCCTCGGCCACCGAGTCGGCGCTGGCACCCGGCGCCGCCTGCGCGGCGTCCAGCTTCTCCTGCACCGGGGTGCTGAGCATCTCGAAGACCAGCGCCGGGGTCCGCCCCGCCGCCGTCACCGCCCGGACCTCGCGGGCCTGCAGCCGGTGGTGGTCGGGGTTGTCGTGCACCTCGCCGAGGACGGCGATGTCGGCGCGGGCCAGGGCGGCGTCGAGCGCGGCCTCTGCGATCCAGCGCCGCCCCTTCACGTCGAGGATGCGCCCGGCCAGCGGGTGGGCCCGCTGCAGCGGCGAGGCCCAGTCGGGCCCGTAGGGGCGCGGGTCAGTGGCGCCTGGCGTGAGGGGCCGGGGGACGCACCCCGCGGTGATGGTCACGGCCAGCAGGAGCACGGTATTGCGGGCGGCGGTCATGGTCCCGAATGGTATCCGGTTCGTCGTCGGAACTCTCCCACTCGTCTTCGTCGCGCTCGTCGGCCTCCTCGCCCTCCTCGCCTTCCCCGGCCGGCGGCGGGACCACCACCGGCGGCGCGTGGCAATAGTTGATCGAGCCCTCGCCGGGGAAGCACCAGTCGTAGACGTAGGCCGAGGCACCGGCCTCCTCGTAGCTGCCCCCGGGGTTGTAGTCCTCGGGCAGCGGCGTGCCGGTCGGGCCGCAGCTCTCCGAGGTGCCGGCCTTCGAGTACCAGGCGAAGCGGTTCACCTCGGTGGCGCTGGTCGAGCAGGCCCAGTCGGCGGCGGTGCCACCGAAGAGCAGGGCGCAGGCCTGCAGGCAGCTGTAGGCGATGGCGCCGCTCCAGGCCGGGCCGGCGCCGACGTCGTAGGACTGCGGGGCGGGGAGCGCGGCCACGGTCACCTCGGCGGCGGCGCGCGGGTCGAGCGGCGACGCGGCGGCCGGATCACCGCCCAGCCCGGTGGCCCCACAGCCCACGGTCACCAGCATCAGCAGCGCCACCAGCTCGGAACGGACTCGCATGTCGCCTCCCAGGATGGGGGGCAATTGCAAGCCGACTACCAGCGACCGCGGCGCCAGGCGGGCCACTCTTCGCGGGCCGGCGCGACGGCGACCGGGTGGCCAACCCCCGAGATCGACGGTCGGATCCCGCCAGGGCACGCCGGCAAGTGGTCCCGGCCGGGGCCAGGCCTGCGCGGCGTTGGCCCGGAGTCCCCCGCCACCCAGGGTCAGGTCCTAGGTCGCCGGTGCGCGCGATCGACGCCAGGGCCGACCCGATCCGGGCGCCGCTCGTCCGCCGCCATCCCCCCAGGCTGGAGGCCTGCTATCTTGGAGACTTCCCTTTCACCCGAGCGGCAGAACGGCCGCGGCGAGCGTCCCACCATGAACGTCCTCCTGACCGGCGGCTGCGGCTTCATCGGCTCCAACCTGGTCCGGCTGCTGCTGGCCGAGCGGCCAGGCTGGCGCGTCGTCAACCTCGACAAGCTCACCTACGCCGGCAACGCCGAGAACCTGGCCGGGCTGGAGAAGAACCCGCGCTTCCGCTTCGTGCGCGGCGACATCTGCAACGGCGAGCTCGTTTCCGACCTCATCCGCACCGAGCGCGTGGACGCGGTCATGCACCTGGCGGCCGAGAGCCACGTGGACCGCTCCATCCTCACGCCGGCGGTCT
>JANMRY010000164.1:0-13768 GCA_031388695.1 Anaeromyxobacter sp.
GGCGCAGGACACGGCGCAGGACACGGCGCAGGACACGGACCCAGAGTCACTTTGGACGTCCAAACAAGGGGTTACGCCTCCTGCGCGGGTCGACCCGCGCCGGCTGGAGCCGCGCCGGGACGACGTCGATCCCCTGACCGCCGAGCTGAGCCGGCTCAGCACCACCGTCAGCCGCCGCATCCTCGAGAAGCTCAAGGCCGCCCGCCAGGGGCTCGGCCACGCCATCCCTCGGGCCACCACCGAGCAGGTTCTCGAGGCGGCGCTCGACCTGCTGCTGGAGAAGCAGGCCAGGGCGCGCGGGCAGGTGAAGCGGCCGCGGGCGGTGGTGGCGTCTACTCCGACCGTCCCGGCAGCGAGCGATGCCTCCGCCCAGGCCCCGGGCACCGCCCCGACTCCCGCGCAGCCTGCGCCGGAGCCGAACTTCGCCGAACCGCTCCACCGGCGGGAAGGCCACCGCGAGGCGATCCCGGCCGCGGTGAAGCGCGCCGTCTGGTCCCGCGATGGCGGTCGCTGCACCTGGCCGATCGACACCGGCGGACGCTGCGGCTCGACCCACCGCTTGCAACTCGACCACATCCAGCCAAGGGCGCAGGGCGGTGAGGCCACGGAGGCCAACCTTCGCCTCCTCTGCCCACAACAAGCTCGCCGCGCGGCAGTGCCTCGGAGCGCAGTGCATGGACCGCTACATCCGTGAGAAGGCACCTCGGCCAGGGGACGCGCCTCGATAGGGCGGCCTTCTAGCTGACCGGAGGTTCCGTGGCTCCCACGGCGATACGGCCGATGGTTGGCGGCCGCGCCTCGCCCTCCCCTCGCCCTTCGGCTACAACTTCGCCCGTGGAACCCCTCCCCATCGACCCGCTCCTGCCCGAGATCGTGGCCGCGCTGCGCGCCGGCGGGTCGCTGGTGATCGAGGCGCCGCCGGGCGCCGGCAAGACCACCCGGGTCCCGGCCGCGCTCCACGCCGCCGGCCTGGTGAAGGGCGAGGTGGTGGTGCTCGAGCCGAGGCGGCTGGCCGCCCGGCTGGCCGCCCGCCGCGTCGCCGAGGAGCTGGGCGAGCGCCCCGGCGAGACGGTCGGCTACCAGGTCCGCTTCGAGGACGTCTCCTCCCCCCGCACCCGCGTCCGCTTCGTCACCGAGGGGCTGCTGCTGCGCCGCCTGCTCTCCGAGCCGACGCTGCCCGGCGTCGGCGCCGTCCTGCTCGACGAGTTCCACGAGCGCCACCTGCACGGCGACCTGGCGCTGGCCCTGCTGCGCCGGCTGCAGCGCACCCGCCGCCCCGATCTCAAGCTGGTGGCCATGTCGGCCACGCTCGACGCCGCGCCGGTGGCCGCCTTCCTCGGCGCCCCGACGCTCCGCTCCGAGGGGCGTCGCTTCGAGGTGGCGATCGAGTACCTCACCCCCGAGGAGGCGGCCCGCAGCGACGACCGGCTCGAGGACCGGGTCTCACGCACCGTGAAGCGGCTGCTGCGCGAGGAGCCGGACGGCCACCTGCTGGTCTTCCTGCCGGGCGGCGCCGAGATCCGCTGGTGCGCGGCCAGGCTGGCCGGCCTCGCCGCCTCGGGCGTCGACGTGCTGCCGCTCCACGGCGATCTCAAGCCGGAGGAGCAGGACCGCGCCGTCCGGCCGTCGGCGCGCCGCAAGGTGATCCTCTCCACCAACGTGGCCGAGACCTCGGTCACCATCGACGGCGTGGTGGCGGTGGTCGACTCCGGCCTGGCCCGCATCGCCTCCCACTCCCCCTGGTCGGGCCTGCCGACGCTCGAGGTCCGCAAGGTCTCGCGCGCCAGCGCCGCGCAGCGGGCCGGCCGCGCCGGCCGCACCCGCGCCGGCCGCGCGGTTCGGCTCTACACCCGCCACGACCACGACGCCCGCCCCGCCTACGAGACCCCCGAGGTGGAGCGCGAGGATCTCTCCGAGCCGTTCCTCGCCCTGGCCGGCCTCGGCGTGCTGGCCGCACCCGACGGCTTCGAGTAGTTCGAGCCGCCACCGGCCCCGGCCGCCGAGGCGGCCCGCGCCCTGCTCGGCCGGCTCGGCGCCATCGACCCGGCCGGCGCCATCACCCCGCTCGGCCGCCGGCTGCTGGCGCTGCCGGCCCACCCCCGCATGGCCCGGCTGGCGATCGAGGCGGCCGACCGCGGCGCCGCCGACGGTGGCGCGCTGCTGGCCGCCCTGCTCGGCGAGCGCGACCTGCGCGACCGCCGCACCCTCGACGGCCTCTCGCTGCCGGCCACCGGCCCCTCCGACCTGCTGGAGCTGATGAGCCTCTTCGAGGAGGCGGCCCGGGCCCGCTTCGACCTCGACCGCTGCAAGCGCCTCGGCATCAACGCCGGCGCCGCCCAGGCGGTGGAGCGGGCCCGGCGTCAGCTGCGCAGGGCGCTGCGGGCCACGCCAGGCGCCCGGACCGTGACCGGCGAGGCGGCCGAGGCTCCGCTGCTCATGGCCACGCTGGCGGCCTACCCGGACCGCGTGGCGCGGCGGCGCGCCCCCGGCGCCGACGAGGTGGTGCTGGTCGGCGGCGGCAGCGCCCGGCTCGAGCAGGCCTCGGTGGTCCGTGAGTCCGAGCTGCTGGTGGCGATCGACGCCGAGTCGCGGCGGGGCGACCGGCCCCGCCCGGGCGTGACCCGCGCCGAGGCCCGGGTCCGGCTCGCCTCGGCGGTGACGCAGGAGATGCTGCTCGACCTCTTCCCGGCGGCGCTCCGCTACGACACCGCGGTGAGCTGGAACGCCCAGGCCGAGCGGGTCGAGGCGACCGAGCGGCTGCTCTACGAGGACCTGGTGCTGGAGGAGTCGCGCGCGATCCAGCCCGACGCCGGGCTGGTCTCGGCGCGGCTGGCCGAGGAGGCCCGCTCGCGGGGGGCGCGCGCCTTCGCCGAGGAGGGGGCGCTCGACCAGCTGCTGCTCCGGCTGGCGCTGGTGGCCCGCTTCGCCCCGGCGCTCGGCACCAGGCCGCCCGACGAGGCGGCCCTCCACGCGGCGCTCACCGCCGCCTGCCAGGGGCGGCGCAGCTTCGCCGAGCTGCGCGAGGCCGACCTGCCCGGGGCGCTGCTCGACCTGCAGCCGGGGCCGGTCCGGGCGGCGCTGGCCCGGCTGGCGCCCGAGCGGATCACCCTGCCCGGCGGCCGCGGCGTCAAGGTCCACTACGAGGCCGACCGCCCGCCCTGGATCGAGAGCCGGCTGCAGGACTTCTTCTCCATGGTCCAGGGGCCGGCGGTGGCCGGGGGCGCCCTGCCGCTCACGCTCCACCTGCTCGCCCCCAACATGCGGGCGGTGCAGGTCACCAGCGATCTCTCCGGCTTCTGGGACCGCCACTACCCGGCCCTGCGGCGCGAGCTCTCCCGCCGCTACCCCCGCCACGCCTGGCCCGAAGACCCCCGCACCGCGCCGCCGCCGGCGCCGAAGCCACCGCGCGGGCGTGGGTAGGTGGCGTCACTGGGCGTTGCAGTTGCCCACGATGCGGCAGGTTGCCGAGTCGAAGAGGTTGCAATCGAAGCTGATGAGCGTGGGGCCCACGGCCAGGCAGGTCGTCCCACCGCCGGTGGTCTTCTGCGTCTGCAGCGTACTGGCGTTGAGCGCGAAGCCGGGCGGGCAGGCCACGGTCACGCTGACGGCCCGGGTCTCGGAGGCGGGTTGGCCGATGCCGCAAGACTTGGTCGCAAAGCTCGTCTGGTATCCCGACACCAGCGTGCACGCGGTCGTGGCCTGCGCATTGGTGTCCCGGCAGTCATCCACACCGGCACAGGCGGTGGCGAGCCGTTGGCCCCCCGGCGGGCTGGCGCCGATGCACTGGCTGGACGAGGCCCCCACGCAGTAGCCGTCGCCGTCGGTGTCGGTGCGGAGCGCGGCGAGAGAATAGAGAGTCGCGCTCGCGTCGTTGCAGTCATCGGTCGGCTGGCACTGGGCGATGCGCCGGAGCCCCGGCGGCAGGCTGGCGCCGATGCACTGGCTGGACGAGCCCCCCACGCAGTAGGTGTCGTTGTCGGCGTCGGCGCGAAGGGTGGACGCCTGGAACAGGGTCGGGTTGGTGTCGTCGCAGTCCACGCCAGCCTCGGTGCCCGGCAGCACGTGACCGATCGGGCAGTAGCCGAAGGTCGGCCGGTTGGCCACGGGGCACAGAGGGAACAGCTCCGTAAGGCTGGGGGTCCAGCCATCGTTGTCGGCGTCGACGTAGCAGTCGAGCTTGGCGGCCCCTCCTGCGCAGGCGCAGGCCCCGGCGGTGCAGGTGGCGCCGCCGCTGCAAAGGGGCGGCACCTCCTCGTCGACCAGGCCGTCGCAGTCGTCGTCGATCCCGTTGCAGGCCTCGGTGGCCGGCGCGACCGAGCAGGCCGAGTACTCGGTGCCCCCGGCGGTGGCCTGGCAGGTCTGCAGGCCGCGGGCGCTGCAGCAGGCGACGGTGGCGCCGACCGGTGCGCAGCCGCAGCCTTCGTTGACGGCGCCGTCGCAATCCTCGTCGACCTGCGCCACGTCGCAGACCTCGGTCGAGGGGAGCACCTGCCCGGGGCAGCCGGTCTCGAAGGTGCCTCCGACGCATGCCTGGACCCCCTGCCGGCAGGCACCCACCGGCTGCGGGCCACACGGGCGGGTCTGTCCCGCCGTGCACTCGGTGGCCGGAGGCGTCGACGTCGTCGATCCCCCGCAGGCGACCGAAGAGGCGAGGAGCCAGGCTCCCGCGACGGCGAGCAGGGCGGTTCGGATTCCGATGGGAGCGGTGCGAGGGCGGGGGGCGGGAAGACTGGGGGTCATGGAACCGCATGTTGGCAGAAGGCCGCGCAAAACTCTCGTGCGAACGCGTCACGAAGCTGCCACACAACTCCCGGTCCGGGCGCCCTCCACTTTTCAGCGCCGCTTCGTTGACTCCGTTTCGACCCCCGCGTAGACAGGCGATGCGCTCGCTCGCCGCGGGCCCGGCCCGCCGATCGGCGGCCACCGACCGAGGTCCCGCATGGCCGAGACGGCAGCCCAGCCAGAGACCGCCGCCGACCCGCGCTTTCGCTTCCTCTCCTCGATCATCGGCCGCCCGGTGCGGGGCCTCGACGGCGCCCGGATCGGCCATCTCACCGACCTGGTGATCGCCTCGGGCGAGCCCTACCCGCTGGTCGAGAGCCTGGTGCTCAAGGGGGCCGAGGGGCGCCGCAGCTACCCCTGGAGCTCCGTGGAGCGGTTCGACGACGGCGGCCTGACGCTCAAGGCCGACGCCCCGTCCTCCATGCCGCCCGAGCAGCCGCTGGCCGACCGCATCCCGCTGGTCGAGGAGATCCTCGACAAGCAGATCGTCGACGTCCACGACGCCAAGCTGGTCCGGGTCAACGACCTGCACTTCCTCGAGCTCAAGGGGCAGCTGCGCGTCGCCCACGTCGACGTCGGCTTCCGTGGCCTGGTGCGCCGCATGGGCTGGGAGCCGCTGGTGGACGGGGCCCTCCGGCTGGTCCGGCCCGGCGCCGCCTACCTCAAGGCCGACCAGCTGGTCTCCTGGAAGCTGGTGCAGCCGCTCGACCAGTCGGCCGGCAAGGTCCGGCTCGAGGTGGCGCAGCGGCTCCTGGCCACGCTCCACCCGGCCGACCTGGCCGAGATCATGGAGGACCTCGACCGCGACCAGCGCACCGTGCTGCTGCAACGGCTCGACGTCGAGACCGCCGCCGACGCCCTCGAGGAGGCCAGCCCGGAGCTGGCGGCGCAGCTGCTCGAGGAGGTGGCCCCCGAGAAGGCGGCCGACATCCTCGAGGAGATGGCCCCCGACGAGGCGGCCGACGTCCTCTCCGACCTGCCCGGGGAGACCCGCGACGAGGTGCTGGCCGCCATGGAGCGGCCCGAGGCCCGCGAGGTCGAGGCCCTGCTCGGCTACGCGCAGGACTCGGCCGGCGGCCTGATGACCCCCGACCGGCTCCAGCTCGGGCCGGAGCAGACCGTGGCCGACGCCATCGCCGAGCTGCGGCGGCGCGACGAGGAGCTGCCGCTGGTCTACGAGATCTTCATCGCCGACGCCGACGGCAAGCTGCTCGGCCTCTGCACGCTGCGCGATCTCGTGCTCAACGACCCGGCCACCCGGCTCGGCGCCATCATGCGCGAGCCCCCGGCCACGCTCGGCGTCCACGATCGGCTCCGCGACGTGGCCGCGGCCGCCGCCAAGTACAACCTGGTCTCGGTGGCGGTGGTCGACGAGGCCGGCGTCATGCAGGGGATGGTGACCGTGGACGACATCCTCGGCGAGGTGGTCGATGGCCGCTGAGGCCGCCACCGAGCAGCGCCGCCTGCCCTTCAGCCGGCGCTTCGTGCTCTTCATGGCCGTGCTCGGCCCCGGGCTGATCACCGCCAGCGTCGACAACGACGCCGGCGGCATCACCACCTACTCGGTGGCCGGCGCCACCTACGGCTACGACCTGCTCTGGTCGCTCATCCCCATCACCGTGGCCCTGATCGTGGTGCAGGAGATGAGCGCCCGCATGGGCGTGGTGACCGGCAAGGGGCTCTCCGACCTCATCCGCGAGAACTTCGGCGTCCGCGTCACCTTCTGGATGTCGATCGCGCTGATCGTCGCCAACCTCGGCAACGTCATCGCCGAGTTCGCCGGCGTGGCGGCCAGCCTGCAGATCTTCGGCGTGCCGATCTGGATCTCGGTGCCTTCGGCGGCGGTGGCGGTCTGGCTGCTGGTGCTCAAGGGGACCTACCGCTCGGTCGAGAAGTTCTTCCTGGTGGCCTCGATCTTCTACATCGCCTACCCGGTCACCCTCTTCTTCGCCAAGCCGGACTGGGGAGAGATCGGCACCGCCCTGGTGATGCCGCAGCTCCACTCCGACGCCGTCTACATCGCCATGCTGATCGGCATGGTCGGCACCACCATCGCCCCCTGGATGCAGTTCTACCTGCAGGCCGCCGTGGTCGAGAAGGGGATCAAGCCGGAGCAGTACGGCATGTCGCGCCTCGACGTCATCGCCGGCTGCGTGGTCACCGACGTGGTGGCCTTCGCCATCGTGGTGGCCTGCGCCGCCACCCTCCACAAGGCCGGGGTGCGGGTGGAGACGGCCGGGCAGGCCGCCATGGCCCTCGAGCCGCTGGCCGGCAGGTACGCCTCCTGGCTCTTCGCCTTCGGCCTCTTCAACGCCAGCTTCTTCGCCGCCGCCATCCTGCCGCTCTCCACCGCCTACTACGTCTGCGAGGCCTTCGGCTGGGAGTCGGGCGTCGACCGCAAGTACGGCGAGGCACGCCAGTTCTACTGGCTCTACACCTCGATCCTGGTGATCGGCGCGGCGGTGGTGCTCTGGCCGAGGCTGCCGCTGGTGCCGATCATGCTGGTGTCGCAGGTGCTCAACGGCATGCTGCTGCCCTTCATCCTGGTCTTCATGCTGCTCCTCATCAACAAGGAGAAGCTGATGGGCCAGTGGCGCAACGGCCGCTGGTTCAACGGCGTGGCCTGGACGCTCACCGCGGTGATGATCCTGCTGACCGTCTACCTGGTGGCCATCAGCCTCAAGGACCTGCTGGCCTGAGCCCGGCCTCGCCCCGGCCCGGGCGCTACACCTCCAGCAGCAGCCGCTCCGGGTCCTCCAGGCACTCCTTGAACCGCACCAGGAAGCCGACCGCCTCGCGGCCGTCGATGATCCGGTGGTCGTAGGAGAGGGCCGTGTACATCATGGGGCGCACCACCACCCGGTCGTCCTCGGTGGCGATGGGGCGCTTCTGAATCTTGTGGAGGCCGAGCACGCCCGACTGCGGCGTGTTGAGGATGGGGGTGGAGAGCAGCGAGCCGTAGACCCCGCCGTTGGAGATGGTGAAGGTGCCGCCGGCCAGGTCGTCCATGGTGATGCGGTTGTCGCGCGCCTTCTTGCCCAGCTCGGCGATGGTCCGCTCCACCTCGGCGAAGCCGAGCCGGTCGGCGTCGCGCACCACCGGCACCACCAGCCCCTTGCCGCCGCCCACCGCCACGCCGATGTCGTAGTGGTCCTTGTAGAGGATGGCGTCGCCGCGAACCTCGGCGTTGATCGAGGGGAAGGCGCGCAGCCCCTCGATGGCCGCCTTCACGAAGAAGGACATGAAGCCGAGCTTGACCCCGTGCTTCTCGAGGAAGGCCGGGCCGAGCCGTTCGCGCAGGGCCAGCACCCGCGAGAGGTCGAGCTCGTTGAAGGTGGTGAGGATGGCTGCGCTGTTCTGCGCCTCGAGCAGGCGGCGCGCCACGGTGCGGCGCAGCGGCGACATGGGGACCAGCCGTTCGCGCTCGCCGATCGGCCCGGGAGGCGCCGCGGCCGGTGCCGGCGACGCGGCCGGCGGCGCGGCCGGCGCCGCCAGCGCCCGCTCCACGTCCTCGCGCCCGATGGTGGCGCCGGTGGCCTGCGCGAGGACGGCGAGCCCGTGCTCGGCCATGAGCCGGCGGGCCGAGGGTGAGGCGCGGACCGGGGCCACGGGCTGCGTCGTGGCCGGGGTCGTGGCCGGGGTCGTGGCCGGGGTCGTGGCCGGGGTCGTGGCCGGGGTCGTGGCCGGGGTCGCGGTCGGGGTCGCGGTCGGGGTCGGGGTCGCGGTCGCGGTCGCGGTCGCGGTCCGCCTCGCGCTCGGGGTCGCCGGCGGCTTCGCCGCCTGTGAGGCCCTCTCGACCGCCGCGGGGGCCGGCGCAGCGGCGCTCGCCCCCTCCTCGATCTCGCCGATCACCTCGCCGACCGCCACCGTCTCCCCGGTCTGGCGCAGGATGCGGCGCAGCACGCCGGCGGCAGGTGCCGGGACCGCCAGCGTCGCCTTCTCGCTCTCCACCTCGACGAGCGGCTCGTCGCCGGCCACCGCCTCCCCCTCGCGCTTGAGCCAGGGGCCGATGGTGGCCTGCGTCACCGACTCGCCGAGCGACGGCACCTTGAGCTGGATGGTCATGGCTTCCCTCCCGATGCGTGCGCCGCCGCGCCGGCCCGCCCCGTGGGCGTGCCGAGCGCTTCGCGGATGAGGCTGTCCTGCTCGAGATCGTGGCGGGTGTGCGAGCCGACGGCCGGGCTGGCCGAGGGCGGCCGCGCCACCACCGAGAGCCGCCGCCCCTTGGGCAGCAGCGCCCCGAGCCGGCGCTCCATGTAGTCGGCCGCGCCCATGTTGACCGGCTCCTCCTGGGCCCAGACCAGGTCGCCGGCCCGGGCGTAGCGCGCCAGCTCGGCCTCGAGCCGCGCCGCCGGCAGCGGGTAGAGCTCCTCGACGCGCAGCAGCGCCAGGTGGCCGAGCTTCCCCTCATCGCGGGCCGCGGCCAGGTCGTAGTAGAGCTTGCCGGCGCAGCAGACCACCCGCTCCACGCCGGCCGGGTCGGGCGCGGCCGGGTCGGACAGCAGCGGCTCGAAGGCGCCCCCGGCCAGCTCGGAGAGCGAGGAGACGGCCGCGGTGTGGCGCAGCAGGCTCTTCGGCGACATCACCACCAGCGGCTTTCGGACCGGCGAGGCGAGCTGGCGTCGCAGGGCGTGGAAGATCTGCGCCGGCGTGGTCAGGTTGACGACCCGCCAGTTGTCGTTGACCGAGAGGCGCAGGAAGCGCTCCAGCCGCGCCGAGGAGTGCTCCGGCCCCTGCCCCTCCATGCCGTGCGGCAGGAGCAGCACCAGCCCGGAGAGCCGGCTCCACTTCTCCTCGCCGGGGGCGAGGAACTGGTCGAGGATCACCTGGGCGCAGTTGACGAAGTCGCCGAACTGGGCCTCCCAGATGCAGAGGGCGTCGGGCATCTCCAGGCTGTAGCCGTACTCGAAGCCGAGCGCGGCCGCCTCGGAGAGCAGGCTGTCGCGCACCTCGAAGACCCCCTGGGTCTCGTGGAGGTGCTGCAGCGGGGAGTAGGTGGCCCCGGTCTCGCGGTCGGCCAGCACCGCGTGGCGGTGGCTGAAGGTGCCGCGCCGCACGTCCTGCCCGGCCAGCCGGACCCGCCGCCCCTCCCAGCAGAGCGTGCCGAAGGCGAGCGCCTCGCCGAACCCCCAGTCGATGGGGCGGACCCCGCGCGCCATCTCGGCCCGCGCCTCGAGCAGCTTCTTCACCTTGGGGTGGACCGCGAACTTCTCCGGCACCTCGGTGAGCGCCGCCCCGACCCGGGCCAGCTGGTCGGCCGCCACCGCCGTGACCGGCTGGTCGCGGGGGATGGGGCCACCCAGGAACCCCTTCCAGAAGCCGCTGGTCGGCTGGGCGCCGACCCGCACCGCCAGCCGGGCCGACTCCTGGTAGGCCTCGTCGAGCAGCGCCCGGTAGCCGCGGGTCATGGCCTCCACCTGGGCCGCGGTGACCACCCCGTCGGCCACCAGCTGCGCCGAGAGCCGGGCCCGCAGCGTCGGGCGGCGGGCGATCGCCTGGTACATCACCGGCTGCGTGAAGGCCGGCTCGTCCCCCTCGTTGTGGCCGTGGCGCCGGTAGCACCAGAGGTCGATCACCACGTCCTTGTGGAAGCGCTGGCGAAAGTCGACGGCCAACAGCACCGCCTGGGCCACCGCCTCGAGGTCCTCGCCGTTGACGTGCAGGATCGGCACCTGGAGCATGCGGGCCATGCCGGTGGCGTAGGTGGTGGAGCGGGCGTCGCGCGGCGCGGTGGTGAAGCCGACCTGGTTGTTGACGATCACGTGGATGGTGCCGCCCACCTGGTAGGCCTCCAGCTCCGACATCTGGAAGGCCTCGGCCACGATCCCCTGGCCGGCGAAGGCGGCGTCGCCGTGGATCAGCACCGGCACGGTGCGCCCGCGCTCGCCGTCCTTGAAGCGATCCTGCTTGGCCCGCACCCGCCCCTGCACCACGGTGTTGACCCACTCGAGGTGGCTCGGGTTGAAGGAGAGCGAGAGGTGGACCAGCACGCCGTCGCGGGTCTCGCGGTCTGCGGAGTGGCCGAGGTGGTACTTCACGTCGCCGCCCGAGGCGTTGACGATGGCGGTGTCGCGGAACTCGGCGCAGATCTCGGCCACCGGCTTGCCGAGCACGTTGGCCAGCACGTTGAGCCGGCCGCGGTGGGCCATGCCGAAGAGCAGGTTGCGCACCCCGTGGCCGATGGCGCGGTCGACCAGCAGCTCCAGCAACGGCAGCAGCCCCTCGGCCCCCTCCAGCGAGAAGCGCTTGGCGCCGAGGAAGCGGGCCCCGAGGAACTGCTCCAGCCCCTCGGCCCGCATCACCTCGTGGAGCAGGCGGCGCTTCACCTCGGGCGCCAGCGTCAGCCGGTTGGCGGTCCGCTCCATCTTCTCCTCGAGCCAGCGGCGCAGCTCGCGGTCCTGGAGGTGCTGCAGCTCGACGCCGAGCGCGCGGCAGTAGGTCTCCTCGAGCCTGGCCACCTGCTCGCGCAGCGGGCGGGAGAGGCCGTCGGCGCCGCGGACCGGGCGCTCCAGGTCGGCCGGCCCGAGGCCGAAGGTCTCGAGCGCGATCGGCTCGGCCGGGGGGAGCAGCTCGAGCGGGTCGAGCCGGGCCCGCAGGTGACCCTGCTCGCGGTAGTGGTCGGTGAGCGCCTCGACGCGCAGCTCGAAGGCCGCCTGGTCGGGCGCCGCCTGCGCCCGGTCCCGCCGCGGGGCGAAGGGGCCGGGGGGCGGCTGCGCCCCGGGGGTGGCCGGCAGGGTGGCGAACCAGTCCCTCCAGGGCCCGGGGACCCCGTTGGGATCCGCGAGCCACCCGTAGTAAAGCTCCTCGACGAAGTCGAGGTTGGCGGGGCTGAGTGGCTCGGGCGGGGGAGGACTCGATGGCATCTGCTGGGAACGATAGTGGCAGTCGGCCCGCGTGGCTCTCACCCGGAGCGAGGGCCCCGTTACGGTACGTCGATGTCGACGACCGGACCAACGCGGCCGGCGCCATGGCGCTGGTCCGCGGCGGCGCCGCGCTGATCTATCGGGGCGACTACCGGAACGCCCGTCAATTGCTGGCCGCCATGGGTAGACGGCTGGCCGGCCGGTCGGCCCACCCCGGAGGGACGCTGAGCCTGCGCGACCGCTTCCTCGAGGAGCGACGGCGGCAGCGCCAGGAGCACGAGACCCTCTCCAGGCTCGCCATCCCCATCGAGGACGGCCCAGACGGGCCTCGCGTCGCCCTCGCCAACGCCCCCCGGGTCGTCGAGGCCCTCACCGAGGCGCTCGGCCCCGGCCTTCGGCTGCCCGGGGCGCTGCCGCTGCGCGACCTGCTCGGCATGGTCGGTGCCCACGAGTGGCGCAGCAAGGGGGTGGAGGTGCTGCCGCTCGGCGCCCACCTGCGCACCCGCTGGGGCGTCTTCGCGCCGGTCCGCGCCGAGCACGTCGAGCTGACCGCCGAGGCCTCGAAGCGCTGGCCGGTGGCCGGCAAGCGGGTGCTCGACGTCGGGACCGGCACCGGCGTGCTCGGGCTGCTGCTGGCTCGAGCCGGCGCGCAGGTGACGGCGACCGACCTCTCCCCCGACGCGGTCGCCTGCGCCCGGGAGAACGCCGAGCGGCTCTCGGTGAGCGACCGGATGGAGGTGGTCGAGGCCGACCTCTTCGCCGAGGGGCGGTTCGATCTGGTGATCTGCAACCCGCCCTGGCTGCCGCACGAGGCGGTGACGGCGCTCGACCGGGCCGTCTACGACCCAGGCGGCCGCTTCCTGGCCCGCTTCCTCGACGGCCTGGCGGCCCACCTGGCGCCGGGAGGCGAGGGCTGGCTCATCCTCTCGGATCTCGCCGAGCGGCTCGGCCTGCGGGCCGAGGGTGAGCTCGACCGGCAGCTCGAGGCGGCCGGGCTCGAGGTTGTTGGCGGCATCGAGGCGGCCCCTCGCCACAAGCGGAGCCGCGACGCCGACGACCCGCTCCACGAGGCGAGGTCGAAGGAGGTGACGGCGCTGCGCCGGCTGCAGGGCCGCCCTGCCCGGCGCCATGTTGCCGCGCCGTGAACGCTCACTTTGGGTTGCCGGCGGTGCGCCGACTTGCCATATGAGCAGGCACCACCCGCCCCCCGGAGGTCCCCGTCATGTCGTTCCTCGCGCAGCTCTGGTTGCCGATCGTGGTCTCGGCCCTGCTGGTCTTCTTCCTCTCGGCCGCGACCCACATGCTGGTCCCCTTCCGGCAGACCGAGTGGGGCCAGCTCAAGACCCAGGACGCGATCCAGGCCTCGCTGCGCGGCGCCGCGCCCGGGCTCTACATGTTCCCGACTCCGGCCGATCCGAAGGAGCGCGGCAAGCCGGAGGCGATGCAGAAGATGGCCGAGGGGCCGAGCGGCTGGCTGACGCTGGTTCACCCCGGGCCGATGAGCTGGGGGCGCAACCTCGGCCTCTCCCTGGCGATGAACCTCTTCGTCTCCTTCGGGGCGGCCTACATCGCCACCATGACCCTCGGTGCCATGCCGCTGCAGCTCTTCCCGCACGAGCGGGTCGTCTTCCGGGTGGTCTCGACCGTCGGCTTCCTCGCCTACGCGGTCGGGCCGATCTACGACGCCGTCTGGTTCTGGAAGCCCTGGAAGTCGCTCGCCTACACGGCGCTCGACTCGCTCGCCTACGGGCTGGTGATGGGCGTGACCTTCAGCATGCTCTGGCCGAGGTAGGGGCGTCGCCGGCTTCTGGTGGCGGCGCCGCCACACCTCGTCAGAGCGGCACTCCGGGGTCCCCTCACCAACCGCCTGTCCCTATTGGGTTCCATGCGTTCCGGCACGCCCGGAAATGTCAGACCCGCGTGAGACGCTGCGTGAATGAACAACGCGCAACCGACCCCATTCTCGGCCGCGGCTCCGACGTACGGAGCGGCCACTTCGTCCCTCGAACTTCTGGAAGCACGGCAGCTCCGCGACGCCCTCAGACTTCTGCTCCGCAAGGAGCGGACCGCCATGGCCGAGTTCCTGGTGGCGCTCGCCGACTTCGACCGGCGGCGTGGCTGGG
>JANMRY010000167.1:0-111612 GCA_031388695.1 Anaeromyxobacter sp.
GGCCAGGTAGGTGAGGAAGGTCGAGCCGTCGGTGGTGGCGCCGCGCGAGACGATGGCGCTGGTGCAGGGGACGGCGGCGGCGGGGAGGACCGCGAGCAGGGCGGCGGCGAGGCGGGGGGAGAGGGAGGGCATGGGGGGGGAGAGTAGCCGGGGAAAGGGGGGATGGGTTGGGTCTTTGCGTCGCGGGCAAGCGTCTGCTTGCTAGACGCTCGGGTCCGATCGCCGATCGGGAGGCGCAGCGAAGGGGTCGGCGAGGCGGGCGGTGCCGCGGAAGTACGAAGGGGCGGCGGCAACGGCGGCGGCGATGGCGGTGGTGGTGGCTCGATGTCCGATCTCCCGAAACCCCCGTCCCTTGGGTCTCATGCATGTTGGCGGGTCCGAAAATGTCAGACCCTCGTGAGACGCTGCGTGAATGTTCAACCACGCCCACCCGACATCTTCTTCGGCCGCGGCGCACCTTCATGCCCCGGCCAGCCGTCCCCTCGAGCTCCTGGAAGCACGCCGGCAGCGCGACCTGAACGCTTCGCTCCTACGCAAGGAGCAGTCGGCCATGGCCGACTTCCTCGTCGCGCTGGCCGACTTCGACCGGCGCCGCGGCTGGGCGCCGCTGGGGCACGCCCACCTCTTCGCCTTCCTGGTCGTCGAGCTGCGGCTCTCGAAGAGCGCGGCCTTCTATCGCAAGAGCGCCGCCGAGCTGCTGCAGGACTTCCCCGAGGTGATCGAGCCGCTCCGGGAGGGCCGCCTCTGCCTCTCCACCATCGCCGAGCTGGCCAAGGTGCTGACCGAGGAGAACCGTGCGGTCGTGGCGCCGCGCTTCTTCGGCCTCTCGGCCCGGGAAGCGCAGGAGCTGGTGGCCGAGTTGCAGCCGAGGTCGGCGCCGCCGCTCCGGGACCTCATGACCAGCGAGACCCGGGTGGTCGGCTCGATTGGTCCGACCGACCCTCCGCCGAGCCTCCGGCTGGAGTTCCCCCTCCCGGCTGCGACTGAGTCCCGGGCATCGGACATGGACTTGCCTACGAGCAGGGAGCCACCGCCCATTCTGACGTCAGAATTCCAGCCAGCCCAACCCGCTCGGGTCGCGCCGAGGCCCGATGAGATCGAGCCGCTCACGGCCAGCCTGACCCGGCTCCATTTCACCGTTCGGCGCGAGGTGGTCAAGAAGGTCGAGGCGGCCCGCCGCGGGCTCGGCCACGCCATCCCCAACGCCACGCTGGAGCAGGTGCTGGAGGCGGGGCTCGACCTGCTGCTGGAGAAGCAGGCGAGGGCGCGAGGGCAGGTGAAGCGGCCGCGAAGGACCCCTGCCGCGTCCCCGACGGACCTCCTGGCCGCACTTTCGGACCCGAGTCAGCAGCCGACCGAGAGCTCGCAACCCAATGAGGCCTCGCATCCAACGCCTGCCCCGCAGCCGGCCGAAGCCTCGCATCTAACGCCTGCCCCGCAGCAGACTCTCGCCTCCCAGCAGACTCACGCTTCCCAGCATCACGCCTCGCCCCTGACTCCAGTCACGACCCCCTTGCCGACCCCGACCGAGCCGCCACCCCACAGGCGTGACGCCCCCCGCGCGGCCGTCCCTGCCGCTGTGAAGCGAGCCGTCTGGGCACGCGACGCCGGCCGCTGCTGCTGGCCGCTCGACGGTGGCGGCACCTGTGGCTCGACGCACCGGCTGCAGCTCGACCACATCGTTCCGTGGGCGGTGTGGGGTGGCGAGACGGAGGCGAACCTTCGCGTCACCTGCGCTGCGCACAACAGGCTCGCGGCGAGGCAGGCGTTCGGGGAGCAAGTGATGGGGAGGTACAGAGGCGTGCGGGAGCCGGTCGCGGTCTACTCCAGCGGCCCCGCCCAGTCACCCGTCGGTGCGCTCACCTCTGGCGGGATGTCCAGGACCTCGTAGAGCATCTGGTGATGCACGATCCCCATCGCCTCCCGCTGGACGACGAGGTTCCAGAGGAGGCGCCTCGCCTCGTCGAGGAGCTGCACGCGCGCGCGACGGGAGTGAAGCGGCGGAGCGGGAAGCGCATCGAAATGCTCGAGCTGGCGGAGCGACTCTTCAAGCAGCTCGGTGGCGCGAGTGAGCGCTCGCACCTGCTCGGCCAGGATCTCGACCTCGAGAGGGCTCCGATCGTCACTCATCGACACCGAGCCTAGCATAGACGGCTAGGTACACCGCCAGTACGCGGTCGCCACCAGGGTACGGCGCTCCTTGGGCTCGGCCTTGCGCCTCAGCTCGGCCACCGAGCGGTCCCGCTCGGCCGCCTGAAGCTCGGCGAAGGCGTCCTCCTCGACGGCCCGCTCGACCTCCCGGTCCCGGGCGATGTGGCGCGCCACCTTGCGGATGATGCGGGTCAGGTTCGCTCCAGCTCCAGCTCGCTCGGTGCCGGCAGCCGGACGAACAGGGCTCGGCCGGGGCGTTCCAGGTCGAAGACGCCATCCGGGATCAGCGTGTGGAAGTGCACGTTCAGGTCGATGGCCGACCCGAAGCGCTGGACCGCGGTCGGGAAGACGTCGTGGACGAGGTGCTCGGCGGCGTCCTCCATGCGCCGGGCATTGCAGCTCTGGCAGCTTCGCGCCTTGTAGGAGAAGGCGACCAGCCGCTCGAAACCGCAGGCGGGGCAGCGAATCCGCGCGAGGCCTCGCCCCGCCGGACTCCCACCGCAGCGCCGACGTCGAAGGGACCTGGGAATCGCTGCCTCTCGACCGGCGCCGGCCGGCCGTGGCCGCCGCGTTTCCCGACGCCGGGAGAGAACCGCCATTCGGCCCCCCCGAAGCGGGCCTAACCTCGGGTACCGCCTGGCCGATCAGCCCTGGGGCAGGTGCCGGACGCCTTCGTTCGGCGTGGGGGGTGCGTGCTAGAAGACGGCGTGGCCACCATCCGCGTCCTGCCCCCCGGGCTCGTCAACCAGATCGCCGCCGGCGAGGTGGTGGAGCGCCCCGCCTCGGTCGTCAAGGAGCTCTGCGAGAACGCCCTCGACGCCGGGGCCCGCGCCGTCACCGTCGACATCGAGGAGGGTGGCCTCGGGCTGGTCCGGGTGGTGGACGACGGCGCCGGCATGGACCCGGCCGACGCCATGCTGGCGCTGGAGCGCCACGCCACCTCCAAGCTGCACGACGCCGAGGGGCTGGCCACCATCGCCACCATGGGCTTCCGCGGCGAAGCGGTGCCGGCCATCGCCTCGGTCTCGCGCTTCCGGCTCGACACCTCCCCGGGCGAGGACGGCGCCGGGACCCGGGTGCTGGTCGAAGGTGGCGCCCTGCTGGAGCGTGGCCCGGTGGCGCGGCCTCGCGGCACCACCATCGAGGTGCGCGATCTCTTCTTCAACACCCCGGCCCGGCGCAAGTTCATGCGCGCGGCCGCCACCGAGGCCGGCCACGTCAGCGAGGCGATGACCCGGCTGGCCCTGGCCCGGCCCGACGTCGGCTTCACGCTCCGCTCCGGCCCCCGCCTGCTGCTCTCGGCGCGGGCTGGCGAGCCGCTGGCCGAGCGGGCCGCCCAGGCGCTGGGGCGGGACGCGGCCCGCCACTTCGTGGCCGTCGACGCCCGGCGAGGGGAGGTGCGGATCCACGGGGTGGTCACCTCGCCCGACCACTCGCAGGCCACCAGCCGGGCCCTCTACCTCTTCGTCAACGGCCGCTACTTCCGCGACCGCTCGGCCGCCCACGCCGTGCTGCGGGCCTACGCCGGCGTGCTCCCGTCCGGGCGCCACCCGGGCGGCGTGCTCTTCGTCGAGCTGCCGCTCGACCGGGTCGACGTCAACGTCCACCCCCAGAAGCTGGAGGTCCGCTTCGCCGAGGCGCGCGAGGTCCAGGACGCCATTCACCATGCGGTGGCGAGCGCCCTCAAGACGGCGCCGTGGCTCGGTCGCGCCGCCGGAGCGCCGGGGCGGCTCGGCTGGACGCCATCGGCCGGCGCGGCGGGAGGGGGTGCAGGGGCGGGGAGCGCAGGGTCGGGCGGCGCGTCGCTGGCGGGGGAGGAGGCGGCCTCGGTGCTGGCCTGGGCACGCGCCATCCACCCGCCGAGCGAGAGCGGGGCGACGCTTCCCTTCCCGCCGGCGGAGCCAGGGGCGAGCGGGCCGCTCCGGTTCGAGGCGGCGCTCGACGGGGAGGCGGCCCGGCCGCTCGGCTACTTCGGTTCGCTGCGCTACCTCGGCCAGCACGCCCGGACCTACCTGCTCTGCGAGGCCCCGGGCGGCGGGCTGGTGATCATCGACCAGCACGCCAGCCACGAGCGGCTCCTCTTCCACCGGCTCCGCGAGGCGCAGCGGCAGCGGCAGGTCCCGGTCCAGCCCTTCCTGGTGCCGCAGGTGGTGACGCTCCCCGGGCCGCTGGCCCGCACCCTGGAGGCGCACGTCGGGGAGCTGGGGCGGCTCGGCCTCGACCTGGAGCCGTTCGGCGGCGACGCCTTCGCGGTGAAGGGGGCGCCGGCGCTGCTCGGCGGGCTGGAGCTCCCGGGACTGCTCACCGATCTCGCCGAGCAGCTGGAGCAGCTGGAGCGGGGCAGCGCCGTGGACGAGGCGCTGCACGACCTGGCGGCCACCATGGCCTGCCACGCGGCGGTGCGGGCCAACCAGGAGCTCTCGGCGCAGGAGGCCCGGGCGCTGCTCGACGGGCTCGACGCCATCGACTTCAAGGCCCGCTGCCCGCACGGGCGGCCGGTGGTCTTCGAGCTGCCGCTGGCCGAACTGGAGAAGCGCGTCGGGCGCCGATAGGGCGCGGCGAAGCGAAAAGGCGGGGGGAAAAAAAGAAGGCCCTCGGTTCCAGGGGCGCAAGGGGGGGTAGCGCCACCGAATCCAGAGAGCCTTCTGGCTGGTTACCTAAGCAAGGGTCCTGCCAGCGTCAACGGCGATTGGGGTCCCCTGATCACGGGCGGTTGGCAGGCTCCGAACGGGGCTGAGACCGCCGCTGCATTTCAAGAGTGAAATGCGATTGCAAGGGCGCAACGAGGGAGGTGCCGATGGACGCGGCGCAGGGCTTGAGGCAGATTCTCCCGGTGAACCAACGGGATCCACGGCTGCGACCCTATCGCTTCCTGATGTGGACCGCCTACCTGCTGGCCATTGCCCTCTCGATCGGCGCGATGATCGTCAGCATCGGCAAGAACCTGAACGGCCCTCGCGCCACCTCCAAGGGGGCCCTCCCGACTCGGGCGGTGGCCCGGGTCTGCGCCGATGAGCTCGACGCCCTCAACCTCGAGCTCAACCAGCGGGCCTGGCGGCTTGGCGGTGAGATCGGCGGCGGAGACGCGGTGGCCCGCTTCAGCGCCTGGTCCTGGGAGTGGGAGCAGCGGCTGGAGGATCTCGGCGACCGCTGCCGCCTCGACATCTCGGCCAACGACCCGGGCGACTTCACGGGGCGCGAAGAGCTGGCGCAGGCCCGCGACGCGGTGCTGGCCCTGCACCGGGCCTACCGGGCCCAGGTCAACCGCTTCGCCGTGGAGCAGGCCGAGCTGGCGCGCGCCGCCGCGGGCGCAATCGACAACGCCCGGCACCGGGCCAGCCGCCAGCCTTGAGGGCGTCCTGCGGGGAGCCGCGCGCGCCCCGGGGCGAGCCGGCCACGCTAGGGGTACCCGCAGCGTGCCCCGGGCGATCCGGCCGGCACGTAGTGGAAGATCCAGCGGAACACCTGGGTCTCGAAGGTCTGGGTGGCGGTCCTGAGCGGGGTCCGCCAGGGGCGCAGATGGGCCGGGACCGGCGCCGGGTCCTCTGGCGCGAAGGCGTTCGAGACCACCAGCTCGACGATGTGGATCCCCCCACCGTCGCGGAAGTTCTGCCCCGGCCTCGACTCGGTCGGCGAGCCGTACAGGGGCGGGTCGAATGTGTAGGGCTGCAGGTCGAGCGGCGGCACCAGCCGCTCGATGGTGATGCCGTCCTGGGACCCCTGGATGAACTGGTTGATCGGGAAGAGCGGCCGCACCGTCGACCGCTGCGGGTCGTAGTCGACGAACCAGCGGTACTCGATCGGCTCGAAGGTGTTCTCGTCGATGAGCGTGGCGCTGAGCCGGAAGACGTGGTCGGTGTCGAGCCCGGCGCAGCCGGCGTCGACGAGGATGATCGAGTCGACGGGGGTCACCTTGTCCGACTGGATGCGCGGCGGCGTGATGGTGCCGCTGGCCGGGAACTCGGGCAGGGTCTGCGGCAGCGGGCAGCCGGTCAGCGCGGCGGTGAACAGCAGCGCCAGCACGGCGCGCCCGGGAAGGGCGGTGCTCATGGTGTCTCCTCCTCCTCGGCCGGGGGCGCCTCGCCGCGCCGCTCGGCCTCCATCCGCTCGAGGTGGCGGAAGATGGTGCGGGGATCGACGCCCAGGTCCTTGGCCGACTTGGTCCGGTTGCCCTGGTTGCGCTCCAGCACCTCGTTGACGTAGCGCTTCTGGAACTCGCGGGTGGCCTGGGTGAGCGGCGCGATGGGCTCGAGGGCGTCGGCGTCGAGCCCGAGGTCCTCGGCCGAGACCAGCGCCTTCTCGGCCAGCACCACCGCCTTCTTGACCCGGTTCTCCAGCTCGCGGACGTTGCCGGGCCAGGGGTGGCGCCGGGTGGCCACCAGCGCCGCGGGCGTGAAGCCTCGCACCCGGCTGCCGAACTCCTTGGCGTACTGCTGCAGGAAGTAGCGGGCCAGGGCCACCACGTCGTCGCCCCGCTCCCGCAGCGGCGGCAGCTCGATGGAGACCACGTTGAGCCGGTAGTAGAGATCCTCGCGGAAGGCGCCGCGCTTGATCTCCTCCTCCAGCACCTTGTTGGTGGCCGCCACCACGCGGATGTCGACCGGCTCGGGGCGGCTCTCGCCGACCCGCAGGACGACGCGCTCCTGCAGGGCCCGCAGCAGCTTCACCTGCAGCGCCGGGGCCATCTCGGCGACCTCGTCGAGGAAGAGGGTGCCCCCGGCGGCGGCCTGGAAGCGGCCGATCCGGGCCCCGACCGCCCCGGTGAAGGCCCCCTTGGCGTGGCCGAAGAGCTCCGACTCGAGCAGGGTCTCGGGGATGGCGCCGCAGTTGACGGCCACGAAGGGGCCGCTGGCGCGGGTGGAGCGGCGGTGGAGCTCGCGGGCCACCACCTCCTTGCCGGTGCCGGTCTCGCCGGTGATCAGCACCGAGATGTCGGTGGCCGCCACCTTCTCGATGCGCCGGAAGACCTCGCGCATCGAGGCCCCGGAGCCGACCAGGTCGCCGTAGCGGCGGGTGGTGATCGCCTCGCGCAGGGCCACGTTCTCCCGGCGCAGCGAGTCGAGCAGCAGGGCGTTCTGCACCAGCAGCGAGGCCTGGGCGGCGAAGACGGTGAGCGGCTCGAGGGCCCGCTCGTCGAAGAGCGAGACCACGTCGTCGTTGCCGAGGTAGATGACGCCGAAGACCTCCCCCTTCTGCTTCAAGGGGGCGCACATCACCGAGCAGAGCTTGAGGTTGACGACCGAGGAGGATCCGTTCCACTCGGCGTCGTGGAGGGCGTCGGCCACCACCAGCGGCCGGCCGGTCTCGACCACCCGCCGGACGATCGAGTCGGAGACCCGGCTGACCGCCCCCTCGATGGTCTCGCGCCCCACGTTGCGGGCGGCCCGCACCGACATCTCGTCGGACTCGATGAGGATCAGGAAGCCCTTGTCGGCCTGGGTGACCTCGACCAAGGCGTCGAGCAGCTCGTCGAGGAGCCGGTTGAGGTCGGTGGCGGCCAGCAGCCGCTCGGAGAAGCGGACCAGGGTGTCGAGCGCCACCAGCCGCTGGCCCGAGGCGGGCGGGGGGGAGGCGGCCACCGGCCCCGGATCGAAGAGCAGCTCGGTGGCGCCGACCCGGATCCGGTCGCCGGTCGCGAGCCGCCAGGTGGTCCGCTTGCGGCCGTTGACCGTCATGGCCACCCCGTCGTGGACGGCGACGTCGTGGTCGCGCCCGTCGAAGTGGAGGTGCAGGGCGGTGGGGGGCAGGGCCGGGTCGGCCACCACGATGTCGTTCTCGGGGGCCGGGCCGAGGCTGGTGATCCGCCGCGTCAGGGTGACTCGCCGCTCTGCCGCCCCCGCCGCGCGCACCGCCAGGGTCGCCATCAGAAGCTCCCCTGCAGGCCGACCTTGAGGCCGGTGGCTCGCCCGGTGGGGCTGACCTCGGTCTCCACGAAGGGGACGTAGTGGCGGTGGGCGTCCCAGACGCCGTAGCCGTAGAGGGCCCAGAACATCCCGGCCGAGACGTACTTGACCGCCTCGAGCCGCCCCAGCAGCCGCCGGTCACTCGCGGTGTAGGGGGGCGAGGTGCAGTTGGGCTCGCTCGAGGTGCACATCCGCGAGCGGTCGTCGGCGATCTGGCTGTGGACCACGATGGCGGTCAGGTTGACCAGGGCGAGCGTGACCTGGCCGACGGCGAGGGCGGTGCCCTTCTTCTTCTGATCGTTCTGGAACTGGCCGGCGCCGAAGGGGAGCCAGTTGAGCAGGTAGGTGCGCTCCTGCACCCGCACCACCTTGGTGGGCGGCCCGTTGCGGGCCTGCTCCTCGGCCAGCAGCCGGCGCTTGGCCTCCTCGGCGAGCCGCTGCTGCTCGCGCAGCGCCCGCCTCCGCTCCCGCAGCGGCGCCAGCTCCGGCTCGTGTTCGCGCTTCACCTTGTCGAAGAAGTCGACGATGGGCGGCGGCACCAGGAACGGGTCGAGCTTGTAGTCGGGATCGAAGGAGAGGAGGTTGACGAAGGCGGTGCGGGCCGCGGCGCGGTCGCCGAGGTTGTACTCGGAGAGCCCGAGCAGGCGCCAGGCCTCGGCCGCCTCCTCGTCGCTCAGCACCGGTTCGCGGGCCAGCCACGGACGCAGCGTGCCGGCGCAGTCGGCCCAGGCGCCGAACTCGAAGCGGTCCTTGGCCCGCTTCAGCTCGGCCGGAGCGGCCAGCGAGAGGGCCAGCAGCAGGGGGACGATGGCGGTCACGGCGTGCCCTCCGAGGTGGGCGCGGCCACCACCAGCTCGGCGCCGGCGCGCAGCTTGACGAGGACGGTCCGGGCCGGGCCGGTGGCCGGCTCCAGGCCGATGAGGCCGTTGGCCTCGTAGGGGGTCTCTCCGCCGGCCGGGATGGGGACCTCGAGCGGCGCGCGCTGCGAGTCGCCGGCGGTGCCGACCAGCCTGCCGTCGACGAGCACCCGGGTATCGGGGGCCCCGTCGACCCGCAGGCGCGCCGGCCTCGGCTCCAGCGGCACGCGCAGCTCCCGCTGGGACGCCGCCTCGTCGGCGGTGATCTCGCGCTGGAACGGGGCGCAGCAGGCGTGCTCGAGGCGGATGGTGTGGACCCGGTCCGAGGAGAGGCGGAAGCGGACCAGCTGGTCGCCGGCCGGGATCTCGGCCCCGTCGAGGACGGCCCGCTGGGCGTAGGGGCGGACATGGACCAGCAGCTCGACCGGCGGAGCGCCGGCGCCGATCGGGCGAGGCAGGCTCGCGGCGGTGACCTGCGCACCGGCGGTGGCCGAAGCTGGGCCACCGGGGGGCTCGCCAGCGGCCGAGGGCGCGGCCAGCGCCGACGCCGGTGGGGGTGCGAGGGGAGCCGCCGCCTGGGGGCGCCCCAGCCACCAGCGGCCGCCGGCCCCGGCCACGGCGAGCAGCAGCAGCGCGGCGACGCCGAACCGTGCGGCGCGGCGCCAGCGGCGGCGGCGCGAGAGCGTGGCCAGGTGGACCGCCACCGCGGCGTTGCCAGGCTCGAGCACCAGCACCCGGTCGAAGCAGGAGAGGGCGCGGGCGCTGTTGCCGGCGCGCAGCGCCGCCTCGCCCTGGGGCAGCAGGGCGGCCACGGCGCGGGCCGGGAAGGCGGCCTGGTAGCCGGCCGGGTCGGCCAGCAGCCGGGCCAGCTCCTCCTCGGGGCGCTCCAGGCCGACCTCGGCCAGGATCTCGTCGAGCGCGGCCCGCACCTCGAAGGCGCTGGCGGGGCGGCCGGCCGGATCTGGCGAGAGGCAGCGGGTGAGCAGGCTGGCCAGGCGCGCCGAGACCCGCGGTGAGAGCTCGCGCGGATCCGTGAACTCGCCGGTGATGGAGCGGCGCAGCGTGGCGGTCGGGTTGGCGGCCGCGAAGGGGAGCACCCCGGTGGCCAGCCAGTAGAGGATGGTGCCGAGCGAGAAGAGGTCGCTGCGCTCGTCGGCCTCCTTGCCCTCGACGATCTCGGGCGCCATGTGGTTGGGCGAGCCGACCAGCGCACCGGTCATGGTCATGCGCTCCTCGGAGGCGAGGATGCGGGCGATGCCGAAGTCGGTCAGCTTCACCGCGGTGCGATCGCCCGACTCGATCATCACGTTCTCGGGCTTCAAGTCGCGGTGGATGACGCCGGCGGCGTGGGCGTGGGCCAGGGCGTCGGCCAGGGCCCGGCCGATGAGCAGCCCGGGCTCGGGATCGGCCAGGCCGACCTCGCGCGCGAAGACCCGCAGGGTCCTGCCGCGAATGAACTCGGTGACCAGGTAGGCCTCGGGCGCGCCGTCGCCCGAGTAGTCGTAGATCTCGACGATGGAGGGGTGGGAGAGCCGCGCCACGGCGCGGGCCTCGCGCGAGAAGCGGGCCCGGCTCTCGGCGGCCTGGGCCAGGTGGGGGTGGAGCAGCTTGACCGCCACCTCGCGGTCGAGGCTGGTGTCTCGACCCCGGTAGACGACCGCCATGCCGCCGGAGCCGACCGGCTCGATGAGCTGGTACCTTCCCAACGTCCTGATCACGGCAGGTTCCACTGCTGGGGGCCTCGCAACGCCGCACCGCCGACGGTGGCTGCGCCCTGACAGCCATGACGGGGTGTGGCAGGAGGACTATGACACGGGCGCCCCGGTCGGCACCACCCGCCCCTCAGGCCCGGGCGGCGGTCTCTCCCGGCTTCGGCTCGGGGGGCGGAGGAGGCGGCGTCGGCGTGGGCACCTTGCGCCCGACCGGGTTCTCCTCCATGGCCGCCTTGAGGACCTCCTCCATGTGCGTGGCGAAGATGAACTCGAGCTCCTTGCGGGCCTGCTCGGGGACATCGACCAGATCCTTCTCGCAGCGGGCCGGCATGATGATCCGCTTGATCCCGGCCCGGTGAGCGGCCAGCACCTTCTCCTTGATGCCGCCGACCGGCAGCACCAGCCCGCGGAGCGTCACCTCGCCGGTCATGGCGGTGTCGGAGCGGACGCGGATGCCGGTGAGCAGCGAGACCAGCGCCGTGAGCACGGTGACACCGGCCGACGGGCCGTCCTTGGGGATGGAGCCGGCCGGGAAGTGGATGTGGATGTCGGTCTTCTCCAGGAAGTTGGAGGGGATCCCGAGGGTGTCGGCCTTGGAGCGCAGGTAGCTGAGCGCCGCCTGGGCCGACTCCTTCATGACGTCACCGAGCTGGCCGGTGAGGGTCAGCGAGCCCTTGCCGGACATGCGGGTGGCCTCGATGAAGAGGATGTCGCCGCCGGCCGCCGTCCAGGCCAGGCCGGTGGCCACGCCCGGCACCTCGGTCCGCTCGGCGGTCTCGTTGTAGAACTTCTCGGGCCCGAGCATCTCCTCGACGTCGGCCTCCTCGACCTGGCGCCGGGCGTCGGCGGCCACCTTGCCGCTGGCCACCTCGACGGCCACCGAGCGGCAGATGTCGGCGAGCCGCCGCTCCATCGAGCGGACGCCGGCCTCGCGGGTGTAGCCGGTCACCACCTTGATGAGCGCCTTCTCGGAGATGCTGATGGCCTCGGGGTTGAGCCCGTGCTCCTTGAGCTGCTTGGGCACCAGGTGGTTCTGGGCGATGTGCACCTTCTCCTCGAAGGTGTAGCCGGGCAGCTCGAGGATCTCCATGCGGTCGCGCAGGGGGCCGGGGACCGGGTCGAGCAGGTTGGCGGTGGCGATGAACATCACCTTGGAGAGGTCGAAGGGGATGTCGAGGTAGTGGTCGGAGAAGGAGTTGTTCTGCTCCGGGTCGAGCACCTCGAGGAGCGCCGCGCTCGGGTCGCCGCGGAAGTCGGCGCCCAGCTTGTCGATCTCGTCGAGCATCATGATGGGGTTGTGGCTGCCGGCCTTCTTCATCGACTGGATGATGCGGCCGGGCAGGGCGCCCACGTAGGTGCGGCGGTGGCCGCGGATCTCGGCCTCGTCGCGCACGCCGCCGAGGCTGAGCCGGACGAACTTGCGGCCGGTGGCCCGGGCCACCGACTGGCCGAGCGAGGTCTTGCCGACGCCGGGCGGGCCGACCAGGCAGAGGATGGGGCCGCGCATGTCGTTCTTGAGCTTGCGCACCGCCAGGTACTCGAGGATGCGCTTCTTGATCTTCTGCAGCCCGTAGTGGTCGTGGTCGAGCACGCCACGGGCGTTGTCGAGGTCGAGGTTGTCCTCGGTCTGCTTCGACCAGGGCAGGTCGGCGATCCAGTCGAGGTAGGTGCGGGCCACCGTGTACTCGGAGCTGGCCGAGGGGATGGTCTTGAGCCGGTTGAGCTCCTTCTGCGCCACCTTGTCGACGTCGGGGGGGAGCCCGGCCTTCTTGAGCCGCTCCTGCAGCTCGTCGAGCTCCTCCTCCTCCTCGCCGATCTCGCCGAGCTCCTCCTTGATGGCCTTGAGCTGCTGGCGCAGGTAGTACTCGCGCTGGGTCTTCGACATCTCGCCCTTCACGGCGGAGTCGATCTTGTTGGAGAGCTTGAGGATCTCGCGCTTGCGGTTGAGCAGCTCGAGCACCAGCTTCATGCGCGCCTTCAAGTCGACGGTCTCGAGGACCTGCTGCTTCTCCTCGATGGGGACGTCGACGTTGGCGGCGATCAGGTCGGCGAGGTGGCCGGGGTGGGTGATCGACTCGACCAGCTCGGTGGCGGCGGCCGGCAGCTCGGGCATCAGCTCGATGACCTCGCGCGCCAGCTTCTTCAGGTTGATGCCGAGGGCCTCGACCTCGACGTCCTCGGTGTTGGTCCGATCCTCGACCGCCTCGATGCGGGCCTTGAGGTAGGGGGCCTCCTGCACCAGCTCCAGCACCTTGAACCGCGCCAGCCCCTGCACCACCAGCGAGTAGTTGTCCTCGCCCATCTTGAGCAGCTTGACCACCCGGGCCACGGTGCCGACCGGGTAGAGGTCGGCGGCGCCCGGGTCCTCCTCCTCGGCCTTGCGCTGGGTGACCACGCCGATGACCTGCTCGTCGCGGACCGCGTCCTTGATGAGCGCGATGGTCTTGGCGCGGCCGACCGCGAGCGGGAGCACGCCACCGGGGAAGAAGACCGAGTTGCGCAGGGGGAGGATGGGGAGGACGGCCGGGATGTCCTCCTTGTTGATGAGGGCCGGGGGGCCCATGGCCGGAGCCACCTGGGCCCCGACCGCGCCCTTCTCTCGCTTCTCGGACATCTCGTTCTCCTTGGCCATTCGCCGGCCGGCCTGCAAGGTAGAGGGATACCGGTGGCGCCCCCCGCTGGCAACAACTTGTAGCCCGATCTGCGGATGTCAAGGAGGTCGTGTCACTCGGCGATTCGGGGGGTGCCCCGGGACCAGGTGCATCACCTGTTTGACCGAGCCGAAAGGGGCCGTTAGCATCGCCGCTCGCCTGTACCACCGAGGAGCACGCCATCGTCCGCATCGGCCACATCAGCGACCTGCACCTCGCCGACCGGGTCCGTTACCCGCGAAACGGCTTCACCGCCCGGGACTGTGATCGGCACTCCGCCAAGCTGGCCAAGGGGCTGCTCGACGCCCTGCGCGAGGTCGGCGTCGACCACCTGGTGGTGACCGGCGACCTGACCCTCTCCGGCGAGCCGCGCGAGTTCGAGCGGGCCGCCGACCTGCTGCGCTGGTGGGCCGCCGCTGGCAAGCTGACCGTGGTGCCGGGCAACCACGACGTCTGGACCCCCGAGTCGGTCGACTCGGGCCGCTTCCTTCGGGCCATTGGCCCCGACGGCAAGGGGATGCGCAAGCCGGCGCCGACCTACCCGCACGTGGTGCCGCTCGGCGACGTGGTGCTGGTGGCGCTCGACAGCGCCCGCCACGGGGAGGATCCGCGCCGGGTGGCCGGGCGGCTCGGCGCCGAGCAGCTGCGCAGCGCCCGCGAGCTCTGCCGCCAGCACGAGAAGACGGGCAAGGCCACGGTGCTGGCCTTCCACCACCACGTGGTGTTGCCGCCGGAGCGGGTCCCCTCCGACGTCCACGTGGCCCGGATGCCGCTGGCCGACGCCGACCAGGTGGTCCGGCTGGTGGCCGAGCTGCCGGTGGCGGCGGTGCTCCACGGCCACCGCCACTGCACCTTCCGGGTCGACGTGCCCGGGGCAGGCCACCCGACCCCCATCCTCTGCGCCGGCTCGGTGTCGCGGGTCGCCGACGAGCCGGTGCGCCGCGCCCGCGCCGCCATCTACGACTTCGACGCCAGCGGGCTGCGCGGCGTCGAGGCGCTGGTCAGCGGCGCCAGCTAGCCGATTCCCCACCCGGAGACCGACCAGATGAAGCGCCTCCTCCTCGTCGCGCTGCCGGCCGGCCTGCTGCTGCTGGCCTCACTCGTCCTGCTCGACGGCTGGCGCCAGCGCGGCGATGGCTACGAGGCCCGGCTGGAGCGGGCCCGCCTCAAGCGTGAGTTCGTGGAGCGATCGGCCGCGGCCCGCGCCATGGCGACGCAGCCGCCCGGGCCGTGGCGGGAGGAGTCGGCGGCGCTGCTGCGCTGGTGGCTCGAGGCCGGGGCGGCGCTGCGCAACCGCTTCCCCAACGAGCCGCCGCGGCAGAGCGCGGTGGCGGCGGCGGGCGAGGAGAAGAAGGGGAAGCTGGCCGACAAGGACCGCGCCGCCATCGCCGAGTTCCAGCAGTACGCCGACGGCCGGGTGGCCCTGGTCAAGGCGGGGCGCTACGCCCCGGTCTCCTCGGCCGTGGCCGAGGGGCTGCGGCTAGACCTCCTGGCGGTCGAGACCGGCCCCAACCCGGACGGCGGCGGCCCCGGGCTGCGGATCGACTTCGCCCTCTGGGGCGTCCCGCGCACCCTGGAGCGCGAGGGGAGCGGCGACAAGGTCACCAGCCGCAGCGTGTTGGGGGTGTCGCTGCGCCAGCTCGGGATCCGGCTGCTCGATGACAAGGGGAAGCTCTTCGGTGGAATGCAGGGTGGCGGGGAGCCGGCCATCAAGCTGGCCGACCCGGAGCGCTTCACCGACGACCTGCCCCCCTCGGTCCTCTTCGGCACCTGGTGGCTCGACCTGCTGCCGCGGGGGCCGGTCACCATGGAGCTTGAGCTGACCGCCTCGGTGCGCGGCGCCGCCGGCCGTGACCGCCCGGCCGTCTTCACCACCTCGCTCCCCATCGACGAGGCCTGGCGCCTCCCGGCCGGCGTCGAGTTCAAGGCCGAGCAGCGCGAGGGGCCGGCCCCGGCCCGGTGAGCGACGAGGCCATCCCACCGCCCGACGGCGACGCCCCGCTCGAGGAGCTCTCGCGGGACGCCCTCTCGGCCTTCCTCTACGCCGCGCTCCTGCCGGCCGAGGCGCTGGCGCTCGTCAAGTCGCTGCGGCTCTCGGCCCCCGGGTTCCGCGCCGAGGGGCTCTCCGAGGTCGAGTGGTGCGACCTGCTGGCCGACGAGGTGCGGGCGGCGCCGGCGGCCCGGGTGGCCGTGCTCGACGCCCTGCGAGCCGGGCTGAAGGAGCCGGCCTTCGCGCAGAGCCCGCTCGACCCGGTGGCGGCCGACGAGCTGCTCGAGGTGGCCGGCTCCGACCATGGCCTGGCCATCACGCTCTGGCGGCTGGTGGCCGATCCGCAGCCGGAGGTCCGGGCCCGCGGCGCCGCGGCGCTGGAGCGGCTGGCGGCCGAGTGGTACGGCCCGGCGCCGGGCCTGGCGCCGGAGGGTGAGGCGCCGGCCCCCCGTCGCGGCGGGGCCGAGGGCTCGGCCGAGGCGCAGGTCGAGGCGCTGTCGGCGAAGCTGCGCGCCGCCGAGGAGAAGCTGGCGCGTGGCGAGACCCGGGCCGAGGAGGCTCGGCGCAAGGGGGACGAGGCGCGCGAGAAGCTGCAGGCCCAGGTGAAGGAGGCGCGGGCCGAGGCGGCGCGCGCGGTGACCGAGGCGGCGCGGGCCAGGGAGCAGGCGGAGGCGGCCCGGCAGGGCAGGGCCCTGCTGGAGAGAGAGCTGGCCGCGGCGCGCGCCACCGACCTGCATGCCGAGCTGCAGCGGATGAAGGGGGCGGCCCGCGACGCCGAGACGGCCCGCCACGCCGCCGAGGGGCAGGCCGAGCGGCTGGCCGGGCAGCTGGCCAGGCTGGAGGAGGAGCGGCGCAGCGCCGAGGCGCTCGAGACGCGCGAGGCGGTCACGGCTCACGGGGCGGCGGCCCGGAGCGTCGAGCCGGGCGAGGTCGAGCCGGACGAGGCCCCGGCCACCTGGCTGCTGCCGGTCTTCACCGAGGAGTTCTACGCCTCCCTGGTCGGCTGGGACCGGCGCATCCAGCGGGCCGCGGTGAAGCAGGCCTTCCTGCTCTCGCAGGACCACCGCCACCCGAGCCTGCGGGCGCTGCCGCTCGGTGGGCTGCCCGGCTACTACCGGGTAAGGGTGGCGACCGACGTGCGGCTCATCTACCGGCGCGACGAGGCGCGGCAGGACGCCGTGGAGATCCTCTCGGTCATCGATCGCGAAGACCTCGACAGGTATGTCCGCCAGGCCAAGACCCGCTGATGGTCGGCGCGTGATCCCGGCCTGCGTCGGGCGGACTCGTCGCTGCGCTGCTCGACGTACGGCTGCAGTACGCCTGCGCTGCTCGCTCCTTCGTGCGCCCGCCTCGGCTCGGGCTGACGCGCCTCCGACACGGGAGCGCCGGGCGCGTGATCCCGGCCTGCGTCGGGCGGACTCGTCGCCCTACTGCATCTTGCGATAGACGCCGACCACCACGCCCAGGATCATGGTGGAGCGGAAGTCCTCCTCCGCCACGTAGATGGGGGCCATGCGCGGGTTGGAGGGCTGGAAGCGGATCCGCTTCCCCTCGCGGAACATCCGCTTCACGGTCGCCTCGTCGTCGATCATGGCGACCACGATCTCGCCGTCGTCGGCGTTGAGCTGCTTCTTCACGAAGACGTAGTCGCCCGGCAGGATGCCGTCGCCGATCATCGAGTCGCCCTGCACCTTGAGGCCGTAGACCTTCTTGTTGGTGCCGAGCAGGAAGGAGTCGACCTGGACGGTGTCCTCGACCCGCTCCTGGGCCAGGATGGGCTGGCCGGCGGCGACCCGGCCGAGGATGGGGACCTCGACCATGCGCGAGCCGGGGCGGGTGGCGACCGGGAACTGGAGCACCTTGGCCCCCTTGCCGTGGCTGGACGGGGAGAGCGCCCCGCGGGCGGCGTCGGTCGGGATCAGGGCGCGGGACTTGACCGGGTCGCGGGTGAGGAAGCCCTTGCGCTCCAGCGCCTTCAGGTGGTCGTTGACCCCGTTGGTGGAGCGGATGTCGAGCGCCTCGCCGATCTCGCGGATGGTGGGCGGATAGCCACGCTCCTCGATCTCGCGAGCGATGAAGCGGAGCACCTCGAGCTGTCGGTCGGTCAATCCGGTCATGACGCCTCCTGAACAGGGGTATCCTGTCACGCCGTTCAGTCCGCCGCAAGTTCCCGTCACCAGCGCCTGGGACCTTCGCGCCGGTCTACAGGTCCCCATGAAAGCGGACATCTTCAGGTGCTTATGACCCGGACCTCTTCAATGCTCCTTGCACTTGTCGCCGTCGCCGTTGCCGCGCCACACGGCCCCCGGTACGGTGGGGCCATGCAGGCGACGGTGGGCGAGGCGATGCGGCTCGGGCTGGCCGGACTGGGGCGGGAGCGCTGGCTGGTGGCCGTCGGGCTGCTGACCACGCTGCTGCGCCGGGCGCTCGGCCTGCCGGCGCTGCTGGTCGGGCTGCTGCTGCTGGCCCGCGGGGCCTGGCAGGCCCACCAGCTGGCCCCGTGGTCGGGCGAGGCGCCGTCGCTCGGCGCCGGCTTCGTGGCGACCCAGCCGCGGGTGGTGGCGCTGGTGGTCGGCCTCTCGGCCTGCGCCGGGCTGCTCGGCTGGCTGCTGCGGGTCGCCTTCCTGGCCGGGGCGCTGCCGACGCTGGGCGGGGCGATGGGTGCCGAGGCGGAGCGCCACCCGCGCTTCGCGGAGGGGCTGGCCTGGGGCTTCGCCCCGCTGCTCCCGACCGCGGCGCTCGGCCTGGCGCTCGAGTGGACCGGGCAGCTCCTGCTGGCCGGCAGCCTCTTCGGCGCCTTCCAGGTGACGCAGGCGGCGGCCGGGTCCGGGCGGGTGGTGCTGGCCGCGGCGGTGGCCTTCATGCTGGTGGTGGCGCTGCTGGCGATGCTGCTTACTTCGGCGGTGGCCGACGCGGCGCTGGTGCGGACGGCGGTGCGCGGCGACGGCCCGGTCGAGGCGCTGGTGCAGGCCGCCGGCCGGGTGCTGGCCCGCCCCTCGGCCTACCTGCTCGCCTCGCTCGCCTTCACGGTGCTCTCGCTGGTGGCGACGGCGGTGGTCCAGTCGGTGGCCGGGGTGGCGAGCGGCCTGCTGGCCGGGGCGCCCGGCCTGGCCTCGCTCGGCCCCTCGCTCATGCTCGGCGCGCTGGCGCTGACGGTGGCGGCGGCGCTGGAGCTCTGGTGGCTGGCCAGCCTCACGGCGCTGGCGGCCCGCGAGGGATGAAGCGCCGGATCGAGATCTTGCGGAGCCGGAACGGGGCGAGGTGGAGGGTGAGGGCGAAGCCGGCCACCGCCGTGCCGACGCCGAGCGCCACCAGGCCGGGGAGCGGCGAGGCGCGGAAGGCGACGATGATCAGGCCGCCGACCGTGAGGGAGGCGGAGAGCAGCCCGAGGAAGAGCAGCGTGCCGACCGAGCGGACCTGCTCGCCGAGTTGCTCGACGTCGGCGGAGCGGACGTTGATGCGCAGCTTGCCGCCCTCGAGGTCGGCGAGGATCTGCTGGAGCTGGTGCGGGACGTCTTCGGCCAGCCCCTGGAAGCGCAGCAGGGTTCGCATCAGCGTGCCGGAGGGGTCCTCGGGGCTGAAGCGGGCCAGCAGCAGCTGGCGGGCGTAGGGGAGCCCGACCTCGAGGATGTCGAGGCGCGGGTAGAGCCGGCGGATGATCCCCTCCACGGTCATGGAGGCCTTGGCCAGCACCGCGTACTCCTTGGGGACCTTGATGCGGTGGCGCACCGCGAGGTCGAGCAGGTCGCCGAGCAGGGTGGCGGTCCGGATCTCGTCGAGCCGCAGGCCGAGGTAGCGCTCGAGGATGCCCCCGATGTCGCCGCGCAGGTCGCCGAGCGGGCCGCGCGGGTCGGGGGCGCCGATCTTGTCGAGCAGCCGCGCCATCGAGTCGGGGTCGCGCAGCGCCACCGCCACGATCAGCGTGACCAGCAGCTCCTGCTGCGGGCGGGTGAGCCGTCCCACCAGCCCGAAGTCGAGCAGCGCCAGCCGGTTGCCGGGGAGGATGAGGATGTTGCCGGGGTGCGGGTCACCGTGGAAGAGCCCGTCCTCGAAGAGCTGCCGGAAGGACATCTCGATGATGTTCCGGGCGATCCGCTCCGGGTCGAAGCCGCCCTCGGGCGTGATGTCGTTGAGCCGCGTCCCCTCGATGTAGTCGAGGGTGAGCACCTGGCTGGAGGAGAGGGCGTCGTGGACCCGCGGGATCACCACCTGCTCGCGCCCCTCGTTGGCGGCGCGCATGGCCCGGGCGTTGCGGGCCTCGTTCTCGAAGTCGAGCTCCTCGTGGATGGTCCGGTCGAACTCCTCGATGACCGCGGTCGGGGTGTAGACGCCGGTCTCCTCGATGACCGCCTCGAGCAGCTTGGCCAGGTACTGGAGCAGGGCCAGGTCGGCGTCGATGCGGGCGCGGATGTCGGGGCGCTGCACCTTGACCACCACCTGCTGGCCGTCGTGGGTGCGGGCCCGGTGGACCTGGGCGATCGAGGCGCTGGCCAGTGGGGCCGGGTCGAGCTCGGCGAAGAGGGCCTCGACCGGCTTGCCGAGGCTGCGCTCGATGACCGTTCGGATGTCGGAGAGCGGCAGGGGCGGGCAGTCGTCCTGCAGCGCCTCGAGCTCCTTGATCCAGGCGGCCGGGAGGACGTCGCGGCGGGTGGAGAGGAGCTGGCCGAGCTTGGTGAAGGTGGGGCCGAGCTCGGCCAGCAGCTCGCGGAAGCGGGCGGCGGTGGAGCGGCTTCCGTCGGCCGGTGCGCCGGAGGGGGGCGGGGTGCCGCCCAGCTGCTCGGCCAGCCGGCTGCGCGAGAGGTAGGCGCCGAAGCCATGACGGACCACCGCCGCCGCGATCTGGCGCAGCCGGTTCAGGTCGTTGAAGGCTTCGCGGAGCACGGTTGGAATCTAGCTCAGAACGCGACCACCGTGCCGAGCGAGAGGCGCGCCTCCTCCGACAGCCGGTCGTAGCGGGCCTCGGCCACGACGCGGACGTTGCGCCGGAAGAGCCAGCCGCCGTTGAGCCCGACCGACTCGCGCCGGACGGCCGAATCGCCGGAGATCACCTTGTTGCCGAGCAGGGCGACCGAGAACGGGCCGTTCTGCCCGGTCGGCAGCCAGACCGCCTCCAGCCAGCCGCCCCGGGTCACCACGCCTCCGGCGTTGGCCGGGTCGAACCTGGGGTTCGAGTCGGTGCGGGAGAGCCACTGGCCGGAGATCGTGAGGTCCTCCCCGAGCGCGATCGCCAGGTCTGGCCCCCAGTAGACGGTCTCGTTCAGCTCGCCGACCGCGCCACCGAGCGCCTTGCCGATCGAGCCGAAGAGGCCGAGGCGCACCGGGCCGAGGGGCATGACAACGCGCAGGCTCCAGGTCTTGAAGCGGTCGTCGTCGAAGGCGGAGGTGGCCGGGCCGATGCCATTGCCGTTGGTCACCATGCCGACCAGGTCGATCTCGGCCGGGGCGTGCCAGACCAGGATCAGCCCGCGGTCGTAGGTGAGGTTGGTCTGCGAGAGCCCCGGCTTGACGCGCAGGATCTCGTAGTCCTCCCGGGTGAGCCGCAGCTCGCGCTTCACGATGGGGTCGCAGACCTGGAACTGCCCCACCACCAGGTCGAGCGGGGCGCCGAAGATGGAGGAGAACTGGACCCAGGCGTCCTCGATCCCCATGGCCTCGCCGCCGTTCTCGATGATGAAGTAGGTGTAGTAGCTCACGTCCCGGGCGATCTGGCCGCCCATCAGCGCCTTGAAGACGAAGGGGGTCTGGAAGTCGACCTGCGGGTTCCGCTGCCGCGCCCACTCGCCGTAGAGGTCGAGCCGAACCGCCAGCGGGAAGTCGCGGGGGAGCTGGAGCGCCTCGTCGCCCACGTCGAGGACGGCGCGGGCCGGCTCCTGGCCAGGCTCCATGGCGAAGCCGCGGGCGGCGAACTCCTCGCCGTAGGCCTTGAGCCGCGGGACCGGGGCGTGGCAGGTGGTGCAGCTGACCCGGTACTTGCGGGCGAAGGCCGGGATGGCGGCGGCCTCCAGCGGCGCCGCCAGCAGGGCCAGCGTGGCGGCGGCGAGGAGCGCGGAGAGGGCGGAGTGGGACGGGCGCATGGGCGTTCCCCTGGGGGCTACGGCAGGACGGTGAAGGTCGAGACGTGGGTGTTGATCAGCACCGGCTGGTACTCCTCGGCCGGCACCTTCATGAACTCGGCCACCGAGGAGACCAGGCGCGAGTACCAGACCGTGGCGGTGATGGTGACCAGCCCGGGCGGGAGGTCCTGGCGCGGCGAGAGCGTAAAGGTCTCCGACACCGACTGCAGCGGCGCCAGCCGGTAGTCGGTCCCGAGCGAGGCGGTGTTCCACTGGGCGATGGTCATGCGCCCCTTCTCGTCGAAGTAGGGCATGCGGAAGATCCGGTCGCCGTCCGGTACGGCGCCGTCGCGCGGCAGGCCGGCGAAGCCGGGGATCCCCTTGATGTCGCCGAGGTCCTGGTAGGCGAGCGCCTTCTGGTCGGCGATGGTCCACGCCTCGCCGGGGAAGCCCTTCTTCTCCACCCGCAGGTGGTGGACCTTGCCACCGGCGTCCTTGGCCTCGACGTGGAGCCAGAGCACCCGCTCCTCGGCCGAGCCGGAGGGGATGCGGTGGCCGGCCTTGGCGTTGACCACCACCGCGGTGATCTTGACCGGGTCGCCCGGCTCGACCTCGCGGGCCTCGGGGTGGACCCGCACCTCGGCGACGCCTGCCAGCTTCCCCGGGTCGTGGGCGCCGTGGAAGAGGTGCTGCCGGACGTCGTCGCGCTCCGGCCCCATCTTGGCGGAGCGGCCCCTGGCCGGCGGCATGTGGCAGGCCTGGCAGGGGATGCCGGCCTTGCCGTAGGGCCCCTCCGCCCACTCCAGCTGGGTCGACTTCACGAAGACGCCCCACGCGTCCTTCTCGTTGTGGCAGGTGCCGCAGAACTCGGCGGTCTTGAGGAAGGGGTTGTCCCTTGACTCGTGGTACGGGCTGCTGGCGTCGGAGCGGTTGCCCTGCTTCATGCGGCCCGGCTCGGAGATCCAGTTGAAGTTGAAGGAGACGTCGCCGGCCCGGCCGGTGATGGTGTGGCAGAGGTCGCAGCTGACGCCCTCGTTGGCCCGGGAGTTCTTCTCGGGGCGCGGCGGCGGGGCGTCGCCGGCGAGGAAGGCGATGGGGGCGTGGCAGCCGTTGCAGCCGTTCTTGATGCCGGCCACCTTGGGGTTCTTGGCGGCGTGCGGCACCGCCAGCTCGAAGTACTCGATCTCGTCCCAGTGGTGCGTGAAGCTCTGCGACATCATCGCCTGCTCGTGCTGCCGGGCGATGTCGACGTGGCAGGCGGCGCAGGCCTGGGGCTTCTCGTAGTCCTCGTACTTGCGGGTGCCGAAGGCCTCGTCGGAGGCCTTGGGGGCAGGGGGAGAGGCGGCCGACGCCGCCGACGGGACCGCGACGAGGGCGAGGACGACGGCGAGGACTCGGGCGGCCAGGCGCATGGGGCACTCCTCTGGAACGGCGCTGCAGTTGGTTGAGACGTCGGCCTAGCCCCGCGGGACCTCGGGGTAGTGCGTCGCCAGGCAGCCCGTGAAGCCGGAGAAGTCCTCGCTGAAGAGGGCGGTCAGCCGGTCGTCGCGGGTGGCGTACTTCTTGAGATAGTCGTCGAGCAGTCCCCGGATCGACTGCTGGTCGCTTGGTGCCACGGCGTCGGCCATGCTCGGGACGCTCCCCTCGACGGCCACTAAGCCGCGTTCGGCGCTCCCGGACAAGCGCCACTACGGGTACTTCAGGTTCGGCACCTGCGACATGGCGTGCCTGACGTCCCCGCGCTCCCGCCCCGCCGCTGGCCCCGTGAAGCGCTTCACGGTACAAACTCCCACCCATGGCGGAGATCGCGGCGGCGCCCACGCCGATGATGCGGCAGTACCTCGAGTTGAAGGAGAGGTACCCCGACACCATCCTCTTCTTCCGGCTCGGCGACTTCTACGAGATGTTCTTCGAAGACGCCGTCACCGCCTCGCGCGTCCTCCAGATCACGCTGACCGCCCGCTCCAAGGGGGACGACAAGGTCCCCATGTGCGGCGTGCCCTACCACGCCGCCCGCGGCCACGTGGCCAAGCTGCTGGCGGCCGGCCTCAAGGTGGCCATCTGCGACCAGGTCGAGACCGCCAGCGCCGGCACGCTGGTGAAGCGCGACGTCACCCGGGTCATCACCCCGGGCACCGTCTTCGACGAGCAGGCGCTCGAGCCCGGTGAGTCGGTCTGCCTGGCGGCGGTCGCCTTCGGCGAGCAGGGGATCGGCCTCGCCCTGCTCGAGACCACCACCGGCCAGCTGCGCTGCGGGGAGGTCGACGGCGACGCCCGCCTGGTCGACGAGCTGCGGCGGGCCGGCGCCCGCGAGCTGCTCTTCCCGCGCGGCGCCCCTGCCGACCGGGCCAAGGCGATCGCCGCTGCGGCCGGGGCCCCCTGGGTCCCGCGCGACGACGCCGAGTTCACCCGCGGCGCGGCGGTGCTGCAGCGCCACCTCGGCGTGCCGACGCTCGACGGCTTCGGCGTGGCCGGCCTGACCGTCGGCCTCGGGGCGGCGGCGGCGGCGCTCGCCTACCTGGCCGAGACCCAGCGCACCCCGCCGAGCCACGTCGACCGGATCTCGCGGCTGGCGACCGACGGCGTGCTGCTGATCGACGAGGCGACCCGGGCCAACCTGGAGCTGGAGCGGACGCTGCAGGGTGGCAAGAAGAAGGGGACGCTGCTGGCCCAGCTCGACCAGACGGTGACCGCCCCCGGCGCGCGGCTGCTGGCCGAGTGGCTCCGCTACCCGCTGGCCGAGGTGGAGCCGATCCAGGCCCGGCTCGACGCCGTGGAGGAGCTCTTCGGCTCGGCGGTGGCGCGCGGCGACCTCGGCCAGGCGCTGCGGCCGGTGGCCGACGTGGAGCGGCTGGTCTCTCGGCTGACGCTCAAGCAGGGGAACGCCCGCGATCTCAGGGCCCTGGCCGGCGCGCTGCTGGCCCTGCCGACGCTGGCGGCGCTGCTCGAGGCTCGCGCCGCGCCGCTCCTCGAGGCGGCCGGTGCCGGTCTGCGCGGGCTGGAGCCGCTGGCGGCGGCGCTCGACGCCGCGGTGGCGCTGGAGCCGCCGGCCACGCTCACCGAGGGCGGGCTGATCCGGCGCGGCCACTCGGCCGAGCTCGACGAGCTGATCACGCTCTCCGAGGACGGCAAGGGGTACATCGCCGGCCTGGAGGCGCGCGAGAAGGCCCGGACCGGCATCGGCTCGCTCAAGGTCCGCTACAACAAGGTCTTCGGCTACTTCATCGAGGTGACCAAGGCCAACCTCCATGCCGTCCCGGCCGACTACACCCGCCGCCAGACCACGGTGGGCGGCGAGCGGTTCATCACCGAGGAGCTGAAGGGGTTCGAGGAGAAGGTGCTGACCGCCGAGGAGCGGCGCGGCGTGCTGGAGCAGACGCTCTTCGAGGCGCTGCGCCAGCAGGTGGTGGCGGCCGGGGCGAGGCTGCGGAGCGCCGCCCAGGCGGTGGCGCTGGCCGACGTGCTCCGTTCGCTGGCCGAGGTGGCGGCCGAGAAGGGCTACTGCCGCCCCGAGGTCGACCGCTCCGAGACGCTGGAGCTCACCGACGCGCGCCACCCGGTGGTCGAGGCGGCGCTGCCGGCCGACTCGGGCGGCTTCGTGCCCAACGACATCACCGTCGCCTCGTCGGGCGAGGCGGCGGCCGAGCGCTGCGGTGCGCTGCTGGTGATCACCGGCCCCAACATGTCGGGCAAGAGCACCATCATGCGCCAGGCGGCGCTCTGCACGCTCCTGGCCCAGCTCGGCAGCTTCGTGCCGGCGCGGCGGGCCCGGATCGGCCTCTGCGACCGGATCTTCACGCGCGTCGGCGCCTCGGATGATCTCGCCCGCGGCCGCTCCACCTTCATGGTGGAGATGACCGAGACCGCCGCCATCCTCCACAACGCCACCCGCCGCTCGCTGGTCATCCTCGACGAGATCGGCCGCGGCACCTCGACCTACGACGGGGTCTCGATCGCCTGGGCGGTGGCCGAGCACCTGCACGACACCATCGGCTGCCGCACCCTCTTCGCCACCCACTACCACGAGCTGCAGGAGCTCTCGCGCGAGCGGCCGCGGGTGAAGAACGTCTCGATCTCGGTGCGCGAGGTGGGGGAGAAGGTGGTCTTCCTGCGCAAGCTGGTGGCCGGCGGCGCCTCGCGCAGCTACGGGATCGAGGTGGCCAAGCTGGCCGGCCTGCCTCCCGAGGTGCTGGCGCGGGCCCGGCAGGTCTTGAAGAACCTCGAGGCGATGGAGCTCGACGAGGCCGGTCATCCGCAGCTGGCGGTGGGGCGGCGCGAGAAGGGGCGGGCGGCAGCGAGCGGGGCCGGGAGCCAGCTCGGGCTCTTCGGCGCACCTCCCGACCCGGCGCTGGCGGCGGTTCGCGAGGAGCTGGCGTCGCTCGACATGGACGCCCTGCGACCGCTCGACGCACTCAACCTGCTGGCCGGCTGGAAGAAGAAGCTGGGCGGCTGACAGCGCGGCGGTTTGCCGCGCGACCGACCGTCGCCCGACCGACTCCACAAATGAAGAGGGGCCGGTTGCCCGGCCCCTCGGTACCTCAAGGCAGTCGCGAGGCGACTACTTCTTGTGGCACTCGGCGCACTTGGTCGGGCCCTTCTTGGCCTCCTTGTGGCAGCCCTGGCAGAGGGCGTGAGCCTTGTCCTTGTTGAAGCCCTCCATCTTGCCGCCCGCCTTGGTGGCGTGGCACTTGGTGCAGTCGCCGCCCAGCTTCTCGGCGTGCGCCTTGTGGCTGAAGGCGACCTTGCCCTGCTTGGCCTCGAAGGTGATGGTGGCGGGCGCGTCAGCGGCGACGGCGACCCCAGCGGAGAAGACGAGTGCAGCGACGATACCGGCGAAGATCTTGTTCACTTTACAGCTCCTGGATTCGGGGGCGGACCAGCCCGCCCATCTGGATGGACGCGGCATGCTAGCCAGAATTCACTGGATGGCTAGGAAAAAGTGGCGGAATGTCGCAGGGATGAGACTAAGTCTTGACTGACCGTAGGCCAGCCCTGGGGACCCGAGATCGTTGGGCGTTCTTTCAGGCCATTTCGAGCACGGCCGCCACCAGCTTGTCGATGCCGGCAGCGACCGGCGCGATCCAGGGTCCCAACATGTAGGCCGGCGTGCTCACCACCTTGAGCCGCTGGTCGACCACGATCTGGTCGACGGGGCAGTCGATGTGCTCGGCGCCCCAGCCACGGATGTGACCGGCGGTGCCGGGGTCGAGGCCGATGGTCACCTTGACCTTGTCAGCGCCGAAGAGCCTGGCGGCGATGACCGGGGCGATGCAGATGAAGCCGAGTGGCTTGCCGGCGGCGCGCATCGCCCGCACCAGCCGCTCGACGCCCTGGTCGACCTTCATGGCCGCCCCGTCGACGGCGTAGCTGCAGAGGTTCTTGGCCACGCCGAACCCGCCCGGAAGGATCAGGGCGTCGAGGTCGTCGGCCTTCACCTTGGCGAGCGGCGTGATCTGCCCGCGGACGATCCGCGCCGACTCCTGCAGCACGTTGCGGGCGGCGCCGGCGACCGGCTGCTGCGCGACGTGGTCGACGACGTGGTGCTGCGGCTGGTCGGGGGCGGTCGCCACCAGCACGGCGCCGCGCCGGTCGAGGGAGAGGAGGGCGCAGGTCGCCTCCTGGATCTCCGCGCCATCGAGGAAGCCAGAGCCGGAGAGGAGCAGCCCCACGCGTTTGCCGGTCGCCATGTCGAACCTCCTTGGATGAGGGGGCGAGCATACCGCCGCCGCCGCCGAAAAGTGGACGGCGATATCGGCGGGGGCCAGAGTCCGGGACGATGGGGACCCTCCTGCCGTTGCTGCTCTCGGTCATGCTGGCCGGCCCCTCGCCGGCGGCCCGGCCGTCGGCGAGGACCGTGGCGTCGGCGAGGACCGTGGCGTCGGCGAGGACCGTGGCGTCGGCGAGGACCGTGGCGGGCGGCGCGAAGTTCGAGGCGGCCCGGACGCAGCTGCGCGCCCTGATGCGCGACCCGGTCAAGCGGCGCTATCACCACAACTGGGAGCGGGCCATCAAGGCGCTCCTCCGCTCTGCGACCGGTAGAGACGCGGCGCCAGCCACGCTCGAGGCGGCCCGGGCCCGGTACGCGCTCTACCGCTGGTCGGCCAACGAGGCCGACCGTGATACCGCCCTCCGGCTGGCCAGGCGCGCCGAGAGGCTCGGGGCCCGCGACGCCGCCAGGTTCGCCGCCGCCATCCGCCGGGAGGCCGGCGACGAGCGGCCGGCCGCCGCGCCCCATGGGGAGAAGCCGGCCGTGGCGGGCTCGCCAGCCAGGTCGGGCAGGCCGGCCGAGGCGAGGCACCCGCAGAGCGCCACCGCGCCAGCGCCGACGCCGACGCCGGCGCCGGCCAGGCCGGAGCTGGAGGAGCCACCCGAGCCGGAGCTGGAGGCGGCGGTCGCCGAGCTCAAGGCACCGCCGGAGCTGAAGCTCGGCGCCTCCAACGGCGCCGGGACCGCCAGCATCGGCGAGGTCAAGGCCTGGACCGGCGACGACTACACCCGCATCGCCATCTCGCTCGACCACTGGGTCGGCTGGCAGAAGCTCGAGCTCCCGGCGGTGGGTGGCGCGCCGCGGCGGCTGGCGCTCGACTTCCGGCCGGCCCGGCTCGACGGCGCTGCCCAGGCGCGGAACGTCGAGGGGGACCAGGTCGACCGGGTGCGGACCGCGCAGCGCGACCACGAGACGGTCCGCGTGGTCTTCGAGCTGCCCGGGCGCGACGACGTCCGCTTCTACCGGCTCGATGATCCGCCGCGGCTCATCGTCGACATCGGCACCCGCCTGGCCGAGCGCGAGGCGCGCGGCGCCCCTCGCGGCTCTCCCCACCCGTCGCCCGCAACCGTCGGGCCGGTCACCACGCCCTCCACGATCGGGCCGCCGCCGCATGCCCCGCCTGCGCTCTCCGGCTCGGGTGACGAGGAGGGTGGGGGGACTCGCCCCATCCGCCGCATCGTGGTCGACGCCGGCCACGGCGGGTATGACCCCGGCGCCATCGGCCCGAGCGGCGTGCGCGAGAAGGACGTGACGCTGGCCATGTCGCGCAAGCTGGCGCAGCGGCTCAAGCAGGCCGGCTTCGAGGTGGTCATGACCCGCAGCGACGACCGCTACGTGGCCCTCGAGGAGCGGACCGCCATCGCCAACGCCAGCAAGGGCGATCTCTTCGTCTCGATCCACGCCAACGCCAACCCGCGCCGGAGCCTGGCCGGCGTGGAGACCTGGATCCTCAACGTGGCCGACGACCGCTACGCCAACCGGCTGGCGGCCCGCGAGAACGGCGTCGACCCGGACGACGAGACCGGCGCCCTCGACGCCCGGCGCATCCTCACCGACCTCGACGCCCGGTCCTCCACCGACGCCAGCCGCCGGCTGGCCCAGCAGGTACAGAAGGAGATCACCGGCTCGGTGCGCGAGAGGGTTGGCGAGGTGCAGGACCTCGGCGTCAAGAGCGCGCTCTTCTACGTGCTGGTCGGGGCGCGCATGCCGGCGGTGCTGGTCGAGACCGCCTTCATCTCCAACCGGCGCGAGGAGCAGCGGCTGGCGTCCGCCAGGTACCAGGACGAGGTGGCCGCGGCGGTGGCCCGCGCCGTCGTCGACTTCGCGTCCCAGCAGGGCACCCGCCTGGCCAGCGGCACGTGATGGGCGTGAGCGGCGGGGCCGGACGCGTTATATCGAGCCCCTGATGAGCACCAGCCCGAGCACCGTCCTCCCCGCGCCCGCCCCCTACCAGTTCAGGGAGCTGCTCCCGGAGCTGCCGGCCCTGACCGGGGACGCCAAGGCCGACCTGGCGGCCAGGCGCCGCTTCACCGAGGCGCTCCACCGCGGCGGCGCCAGCGGGCGGACCATCGTGCGGCTCCAGTGCGCCGCCATGGACGAGCTGGTGCTCTCGCTCTGGGAGAAGGCCTGCGCCGAGATCGCCCGCGCCCGGCCCCCGACGCCGGTGGCGCTGGTGGCGCTGGGCGGCTACGGGCGGAGCGAGCTCAACCCTTACAGCGACATCGACCTGCTGGTGCTCCACGGCGACGGCGGCCCCGACGCCTACGTCAAGGCGGCCAGCGAGAAGTTCCTCTACTCGCTCTGGGACCTCAACCTCGAGGTCGGCTACGGGGTGCGCGACCTCAAGGCCTGCGACCGGCTCGCCAGCGAGGACCACACGGCCCGCACCGCGCTGCTCGACCTGCGCTACCTCGCCGGTGACCGGGCGCTCTTCCGCGCGCTGGAGCGGGAGGAGTTGCACGGGCTCTCGCAGGCCAAGGTCGACCAGTTCCTCGGCGACAAGCTGGCCGAGATGCGGGAGCGGCGGGAGAAGTTCGGCGACTCGCTCTACCTGCTGGAGCCGAACGTCAAGTCGTCGGAGGGCGGGCTGCGCGACCTGCAGAGCGCCCTCTGGGTGGCCCGGGTCCGCTTCAAGACCGCCGGCATCAGCGACCTGCTCAGCCGGGCGCTCCTGCCCGAGCGGGAGATCCGCGAGATGCGCAGCGCCCGCGACTTCATCTGGCGGGTGCGCAACGAGCTGCACTTCCTCTCCGGGCGCAAGAACGACCAGCTCACCTTCGACGTCCAGCCGCAGGTGGCGGCCGCCATGGGCTACGCCGACACCGAGGAGACCTCGGCGGTTGAGCAGTTCATGCGCCACTACTACCTGGCGGCCAAGACCGTGCTGGTGGCCTGCGACGCCATCGTCGACCGCTGCCTCGAGCCGCAGGTGGCCGCGGGCTGGCGCATGGTGCCGCCCCCTGCGGCCATGACCGGCGCCGAGAAGGCGGTGCCGACCCGGCGGGGACAGGAGACCCGGTCGGCCGACCGGCCGCTCGAAGGGGGCGAGTTCAAGATCTTCCGCGGCCGGCTCACGCTGGTCGACAAGGACGTGCTGCGCCGCTCGCCGGCGGCGCTGGTGCGCCTCTTCGCCGCCGCCGACCGGGAGGCCCTCGACCTCTACCCCTACGCCCGCGACCAGGCGGCGGAGGCGGCCGAGTCACTCCCTGCCGGCGCCGCCAACGATCCCGAGGTCAACACCGAGCTGCTCGCCTGCTTCACGCGGAAGGGGTCGAGGGGGCGCTTCCTGACGCGCATGCACGAGCTGGGGGTCTTCCAGCGGGTGTTGCCGGAGTTCGCCCTCATCACGGCGCGCCGCCAGATCGACGTCTACCACGTGTACACGGTCGACGTTCACTCCCTGTTCGCGGTGCGCCGGCTGCTGGCGCTGCGCTGCGGCGACGTGCAGGAGGAGGTGCTCGCGCCGCTGATGCGGGCGCTGGAGCGGCCGCTGCCGCTCTACCTGGGGACGCTCTTCCACGACATCGGCAAGGGGAGCGGCAAGGACCACTCGGCGCGCGGCGCCGAGATCGCCGCCGAGGCCTGCGTGCGCATGGGGCTCGACCCTGCCGACGCCGCCGACATCGAGTGGCTGGTGGCCCGGCACCTGCGCATGTCGTCGATCTCCCAGCGGCGCGACCTCTCCGATCCCGACCTGATTCACGCCTTCGCCGCCGAGGTCGGCACCATCGACCGGCTCGAGAAGCTCTACCTGCTCACCTACGCCGACATCGCCACCGTGGGGCCGCGCACCTGGACCGAGTTCAAGGCCCGGCTGCTGCGCGAGCTCTTCGAGAAGACCCGCGCCGTGCTGGCGCGGGGCGAGCGTCGGCCCGAGCCGGGCACCGCCGAGTCCGAGGGGCGTGGGCGGGCGGCCCTGGCGTTGGCCGAGCACGCCAACGGCATCCCGACAGAGGAGCAGGCCCGCTTCATCGAGGCGATGCCGGCCCGCTACTACGTGACCATCCCGCCCGGGCAGGCGACGCGGCACCTGCGGCTCTTCCGGCGGGGGCGGCAGAGGGCCATGGCCGCCTGGATCCGCCACCGGCCCGATCTCGGCCACTCCGACCTGCACCTGACCGCCTTCGACCGGCCCGGCCTGCTGGCCACCGTCACCGGCGTGCTGGCGGCGCACCGCATCGACATCCAGCACGCCGAGGTCTTCTCGACCCCCGACGAGCCTGCCCTCGGCCCGCTCGCGGGGCGGGCGCTCGACATCTTCGAGCTGCGAGGCCCGGAGGATGGCCCGGTCGGAGCGGCGCGCTGGCGCGCGGCACGGCGGGATCTCGACCGCGTGCTGGGCGGGCGCGAGTCGCTGGAGCAGGTGCTCGATCGCCGGCTGCGGACCTCCACGCTTCCCGCCAAGCCGCTGCCGCGCCTGGCCGTCAAGGTGGTCATCGACAACGAGAGCGCGCGCAGCCACTCGGTCGTCGACGTCTTCTGCGCCGACCGGGTCGGGCTGCTGCACACCCTGGCCCGGACCTTCTTCGAGCTCGGGCTCACGGTCGATCTGGCCCGCATCACCACCGAGGGGCACCGCGCCGCCGACGCCTTCTACGTGCGGACCGAGCAGGGGGCCCGGCTCCAGGGGGAGGTGGCGACCGAGGTGGTCGAGGCGATCACCGCCGCGCTCTCCCGTCCCGACCGGTAAGCTGGTAAAACGAGGTCATGGCGGTCGCCAACATCCTCGAGGTCGATCCGGTCAACCCGCAGCCCCGTGTCATCGAGAGAGCCGTCTCGGCCCTCTCCGGCGGCGGGCTGGTGGCCTTCCCCACCGACACCTACTACGGGCTCGGCTGCGACCTGTTCGACAAGCGGGCCATCGAGCGGATCTACCTGCTGAAGCAGCTGCCGCGGACGCAGGAGCTCTCCTTCATCTGCCAGGACCTGGCCGAGATCGCCCGCTACGCCATGGTCGACAACGCCGCCTACCGGGTGCTTCGGCGCAAGGTGCCGGGGCCGTTCACCTTCATCCTGCCGGCGACGCGGCTGGTGCCCGACCTGGTGCTGCGGAGGCAGAAGACCGTCGGCATCCGCATCCCCGACAGCGCGGTGACGCTGGAGCTGGTGCGCCGGCTCGGTCACCCGATCATCTCATCCTCGGCCGCCACGCCGGACGGCGAGGTGCTGATCGACGCCAAGGAGATCAAGGAGAAGCTCGGCCACGGGCTGGAGCTGATCCTCGACGGCGGCTACCGGCCCAACGAACCCTCGTCGGTGATCGACCTCTCCGGCCCCGAGCCGGTGGTGGTGCGGGTCGGCAAGGGCGACGTCTCCGACCTGCTGACCTAGCAGGACTCGGATCCGTGCGACCCGTTTCTGGACTCGGCCAGCCCCGGCGATATCGTCGCAGCGTGTCCCCGCTCGACGCCGCCCTCGATCTCTTCCTGCTCCACGTCCGCGTGGAGAAGGGGCTCTCGGCCAATACGGTCGAAGGATACGGCCACGACCTTCGCCGCTACCTCGACCACCTGGCCGCCTCCGGCCTCACCGACTGGACCCGGGTGGAGCGACGCGACGTGCAAGGCCACCTGGCCCGACTGGTCGCCGCCGGCCTCTCGCCCCGCTCGCAGGCCCGCGCCCTCTCGGCCATCCGCTCGCTCCACCGGCTGCTGGCCTCCGAGAGGCTCACCCCGGGCGACCCGGCCGACGAGGTCGACTCGCCGCGCCGTGAGCGCAAGCTCCCCCAGCCGCTCTCGCCGGCCGAGTGCGAGGCGCTGCTGGCCGCCCCGGATCCCCGCACCCCGGCCGGTCGCCGCGACCGGGCCATGCTGGAGCTGCTCTACGCCACCGGCCTGCGGGTCTCCGAGCTGGTCGGGCTCACGCTCAACGACCTCGACCTCGAGTCGCGGGTGCTCAAGGCGCGGGGGAAGGGGAACAAGGAGCGGCTGGTGCCGGTCGGCGCCCCCGCGGCCGAGTCGGTCAAGGCCTACCTCGGCGGCGCCCGCGAGCTGCTGCTCAAGGGGCGGCGCTCGCCCGATCTCTTCGTGACGCCGAGAGGAGGTCGGATGACCCGCCACGGCTTCGCCCGGCTGCTCGATCGCCACTGCCGCGCCGCCGGGATCCGCCGTCGGGTCTCGCCGCACAAGCTGCGCCACTCCTTCGCCACGCACCTGCTGGCCGGCGGCGCCGACCTGCGGGCCGTGCAGGCCATGCTCGGCCACGCCGACGTCGCCACCACGCAGATCTACACCCACGTCGACACCACCCAGGCCCGCCGGCTCTACGACCGCTTCCACCCGCGGGCCTGAGCACCGAAGCCAGCGCGGCGACGGCGCTTTCCGGCGCTGGGTCTCGCGTTGACCCCCGGGCGCGGCGCTGCTACACCACGTTACTTTCGAAGGGGCTCCCCCTTGTTCACCGCCGAAGCATTCATGGCAGGACTCGCTTTCCTGCCGATCATGATCACCTCCCTGTCGATCCACGAGTTTGCCCATGCCTGGAGCGCGTGGAAGCTCGGGGACGACACCGCGTCGCGCGAGGGCCGGCTCACCTTGAACCCGCTGTCGCACATCGACCTGCTGGGCACCATCATCCTTCCGCTGGCCGGGATCCCGTTCGGCTGGGCCAAGCCAGTTCCAGTCAACCCGGCCCGGTTCCGCAGGGAGGTCACCATGGGCCGGGGGATGGCCATCACCGCCGCTGCGGGGCCGCTCTCCAATCTCATCCTGGCGCTCCTCGTGGCCGTGGCCCTGGGACTGATCGCGCGGCTGGCTCCGGACCTGCTCGACGGCAAGACGGCCCTTCGGCAGCTGCTCCTCGGGGGCGTGGTGAGCGGTCGCTGGCTCCCGGGCCTCCTGCAGCTCAACGTGAGCCTGGCGCTCTTCAACCTCATCCCGCTGCCGCCGCTGGATGGCAGCCGGATCGTGGCCTGGCTGCTGCCCTACGACCTGCGAAACCGATGGCACGAGCTGGAGCGGTTCTCTCCCTTCCTGCTGCTGTTGGTCTTCTGGTTCGGTGGACGCCTGGTCTCCGGCCCCATCCTCGCCTTGACCGACATCCTCCTCGGCATCAGCCGAGCCATCGCCTGACAGGCACATGACCGCCCATCCCCGCCCCATCGTCGTCTCCGGCATGCGCCCGACCGGCCGGCTCCACCTCGGTCACCTGCACGGAGCGCTCTCCAACTGGGTCAAGCTGCAGGCCGAGCACGACTGCTTCTTCTTCTCGGCCGACTGGCACGCCCTCACCACCAACTACCACCAGACCGAGGCGATCAAGACGGCCGAGCGCGAGATGTTCGTCGACTTCATCGCCGCCGGCATCGACCCGGCCCGGGCCACGCTCTTCGTGCAGAGCCAGGTGAAGGAGCACGCCGAGCTGGCGCTGCTGCTCGGCATGATCACACCGCTCGGCTGGCTGGAGCGCTCCCCCTCCTTCAAGGAGGTGCGGGAGAACCTCACCGACCGCGACCTGGCCCTCTACGGCTTCCTCGGCTACCCGGTGCTGATGACCGCCGACATCATCCTCTACAAGGCCACCCGGGTGCCGGTGGGTGCCGACCAGGTGGCCCACCTCGAGCTCTCCCGCGAGATCGTCCGCAAGTTCAACGGCCACTACGGCAAGGTCTTCCCCGAGCCGAAGCCCATGCTCACCGAGGCGGCCAAGGTGGTCGGCACCGATGGGCGCAAGATGTCGAAGAGCTACGGCAACTCGATCGAGCTCGGCGAGCCGGCCGAGTCGACCCGCAAGAAGATCATGGGGGCGGTCACCGACCCGCAGCGCAAGCGCCGCCAGGACCCGGGCGATCCCGAGGTCTGCGGCATCTTCTACCTGCACAAGGTCTACAGCGACGCCGCCACCTGCGGCTGGGTCGCCGAGAACTGCCGCAGCGCCGGCATCGGCTGCGTCGACTGCAAGAAGAAGCTGCTGGAGAGGCTCGAGCCGGACCAGGAGGGGATGCGGGTGAAGCGCGAGGCGCTGCTGGCCCGCCCCAAGGACCTCGACGACCTGGTGCAGCTCGGCAACGCCAAGGCCCGGGCCGTGGCCGAGACCACGATGGCGCAGGTGCGCGCCGCCATGAAGCTGTAGGCTCGGGCCCTGAGGGGGACCGCACCGCGCATGACCACGCAGCAGGTAGAGACGGGCGCCACGGGCGCCGCCGAGGGCGCACCGGCACGTCCGGTCGACGCCTTCCGCCTCTCGCTGCCTCCCTTCAAGGCCGGCGAGCCGCCCTTCGAGGGGCCACTCGACCTGCTGCTCCACCTCGTCAAGGAACACCAGGTCGAGATCCTCGACATCCCCATCGCCCGCATCACCGAGGCCTACCTGGCCGCGCTCGAGCTGCTGCGCGAGCTCGACATCGACGTGGCCGGCAGCTTCCTCGACATGGCGGCGCAGCTCATGCTCATGAAGAGCAAGCTGCTGCTACCCCGCACCGAGGTGGCCGAGGACGCCGAGCCCGAGGACGCCGGGGCCGACCCACGCGCCGAGCTGGTGCGGCGCCTGCTCGTCTACCAGAAGTACAAGGCGGCCGGGGCCGAGCTGGGCGAGCGAGACATCCTCGACCGGACCGTCTTCACGCGCCGGGTCCGGGTGGAGCGCCCGGCCGCGGCCGACGGTCCGGAGGGGCTGGCCGACGTCTCGGTCTTCAAGCTGATCGAGGCGCTCGACCGGGCCCTCAAGAACGCCAGGCCCGAGATCAAGCACGAGATCTACACCGACCGGCTCTCCATCACCGACGCCATCGCGCGGGTGGTGGAGGTGCTGCGGCTGCACGGGCGAGCCACCTTCGAAGAGCTGCTGCGCGGCAGCGAGGGGGCGCCCAACACCCGCTCCGAGGTGATCGCCACCTTCCTCGCCATCCTCGAGATGGCCAAGCTCAGGCTGATCCGCCTCTACCAGGCCTCCCATGACGAGGCCGGCGCCTCCGGCGCCGAGATCCTCGTCGAGGCCCAGGACACGCTCGGCGACGGGTCGACGCCCGGCTCGCAGGAGGAATACCGATGAGTGAGTCGCACCCCCCGCCCGAGCCCGGCGTCTCCGCCGAGGAGCTGGCACGGCTGCAGGCGGCCGAGGAGGCCAAGGCCGATCCGGCGCTCGACGAGGTCGAGCCGGCCGAGATCGACGTGGCCGAGGAGAAGGAGGAGCCGTTCGAGAAGCTGGCCGCCTCGGCCCGGCGGCTCGGGGCCGACCGCGTCCGGACCATCGTCGAGACCCTGCTCTTCCTGGCCGAGCGCCCGCTCACCGTCGAGGAGCTGCGCCAGGCCAGCGGCGTCGAGGCCGAGCGGCTCGAGAAGGCGCTCGACCAGCTCTCCGGCCACTACCGCGAGGGGCCCTGCGGCGTCGTGCTCCACGAGGTCGCGGGCGGCTGGCAGCTGCGCAGCTCGCCCGACAACTCGGCCTTCGCCCGCCGCTTCCTCAAGGTCAAGCCGCAGCGGCTCACCCGCGCCGCGCTCGAGACCCTCGCCATCATCGCCTACCGCCAGCCGGTGACCCGCCCCGAGGTCGAGGAGATCCGGGCCGTCGACTGCGGCGCGGTGGTCAAGGCGCTGCTCGACCGCAAGCTGATCAAGATCCTCGGCAAGAAGGAGGAGCCGGGGCGCCCCATCCTCTACGGCACCTCGCGCGAGTTCCTCGAGTTCTTCGCCTTGAAGGACCTGGCCTCGCTGCCGACGCTGCGCGAGTTCCACGAGCTCTCCGAGGAGCACCGCGAGATCGTGGAGAAGGCGCCCGAGCCGCCCATCGCCTGCATCGTCGACACGCTCTCCGACCCGACCCTGCGCGCCGAGCTCGACGCCAGGAAGGCCGAGTCGGACGCGGCGCTCGATGAGTTGGAGAAGGCGCTGGAGACCGCAGACACCGTCTCCCGCGCCGCCGAGGCGGCGCTGGCCCCCAGGCCGGCGCCCGAGCCCGACGCACCCGCCGAGCCGGGCGGCGCACCAGGTGCACCGCGAGCCCCAGGCGAACCAGGAGCGACATGAGCAAGCCGACCACCGGGACCGTCCGACTGCAGAAGTTCCTCGCCGAGGCCGGCCTGGCCTCACGCCGCAAGGCCGAGGAGATCATCCAGTCGGGCCGGGTCAAGGTGAACGGCCTGGTGGTCAAGGAGCTGGGGACCAAGGTGACGCCGGGGCGCGACCTGGTGGTGGTCGACGGCGCCGCCATCGAGGTGAGCTCCACGCGCCGCTACATCCTGCTCTACAAGCCGCCCGGCTGCGTCACCACGCTCTCCGACCCGCAGGGGCGCCCCACGGCGCGCGGCTACCTCTCCGGGGTCGAGGAGCGGGTCTTCCCGGTGGGGCGGCTCGACTACGACGCCGAGGGGGCGCTGCTCTTCACCGACGACGGCGAGCTGGCCAACCGGTTGGCCCACCCGCGCTACGGCCACCGGCGCATCTACCTGGTCAAGACCAAGGGCGTCCCCGACGAGGCGGCGCTGCGGCGCATGGTCGAAGGGGTACGCCTCGAGGACGGCCCGGCCCAGGCGCTCAGCGCCGAGGTGCACGAGAAGGCCGAGACCAACACCTGGATCAAGATCGTGGTCGGGGAGGGTCGCTTCCACCTGGTCAAGCGGCTCTGCGAGTCGGTCGGCCTCCCGGTGCTGCGGCTCTACCGACCCGAGTTCGGCGGGATCACCGTGGCGCGGCTCCGCCCCGGCCACTGGCGCGACCTCTCGCACGAAGAGGTGCAGGTGATGCGGTCGGCGGTCGGGATGTCGGGCGGCGAGGCGGGGCGTACCGCGCTGGCGCACGACCTGCCCAAGGCCGGTCGCCGTCACGGCCACGGCCCGCCGCCCCAGGCGGCGGTCCACGCGGGCACCCGTCGCCCCGGCCACGCCGGTGACCAGCGCGCCTTCGAGGAGAACAACGCGCCGGCGCCGGGGCGGCCCGGGAAGCCGGCCCGCAAGGAGCCGCGGAAGGAGCTGCGCAAGGACCCGCGCAAGGATCCGAGGGAGCGCGCGGGGCAACGCGGCGGGCGCGCCGAGCGGCCGGCCCGAGGCGACCGGATCGAGCGGCCCGGGAGCGAAGCCCGGCAGGAGCGTGGCGCTGCGCCGGCGTCGGTCGACCCGGGAGCGCGGAAGGCCAGGCCGAGCCGGGGCAGCCGCCAGGAGCGCGCCGCTCGAGGCGGCCAACCGCAGCGATCCTTCGCACCGCGCGGCGGGCGTCCTGGTGGCCGCGGCAAGTAGCGGCGGCAGGTAGCGGGGAGTAGTGGGACGTCGCAGGCCGTGCGCCGCTTTCGCTTGCGGCGCTCGGCGCTGGCGCGAGACAGTGGCGACGATGGTCCTCCACCGCTCACTCGCCCTGCTGGCCGTCGGCCTTTTGGCCGGCTGCTCGTCGAGGGCCGACCTCGACGCCCCCGACCCGGGGCGCCGCGCCGCCGCAGTGCGCAGGCTGGGAGACGACCCCGCGGAGCAGGCGCTCCCGGCGCTGCTGGTGGCGCAGGCCGACCGGAGCGTCGAGGTCCGGCTGGCCGCGGCCGAGGCCTTTCAGCGCCTCGGTGGTGCTCGCGCCGCCGAGGGGCTGGGCGGGCTGCTGGCCGACGTCGACCCCGGTGTGGTGGGTGCGGCGGCGCACGGGCTGGCAGCGCTCCCGGCCTCCGCTGGAGGCAAGGACCGACTGCTCGCCGGTTACGGCCAGGCCAGCTCGGTGGGCCGCGCCGCCATCGCCGCGGCGCTGGTCCAGATCGGCGCCACCCTGCGCGAGGCGGTCGAGGTCGAGGCGCGGCTCCGCTACGAGCGGACGCTGGCGGCGCTGGAGCGCGGCAGCCCGGCGGAGCGGGCCGGCGCGGCCGAGGAGCTGGGGGCAAGCGGCCGAGCCGAGGCGGTGGCCAGGCTGCTGGCGCTGCTGGCCGATGGTGACCGGCTGGAGCCGGCGCTGCTGGCCGGGGTGGCCCGCGGGCTCGGCGCCTCGGGGGACCGCGCGGCCCGGCTCCGGCTGGAGCGGCTGTTGGCGTCGCAGCGGCCGGGCGTGGCCGAGGCGGCGGCCGACGGCCTGCGGCAGCTCGGCGATCCCGGCACGGCCGACAGCCTGGCCGGTGTGGCCGAGCGGGGCGGGGCCCCCGGTGCCGCGGCCATGACGGCGCTGGCGGCGCTCCCCACGGCGGCGGAGGTGGGGGCCGCGCTCTGCGCCGTGGCCTTGCGGGCCGCCGACCCGGCCCGGGCGACGCAGGCGGCGCGCCAGGCGCGTGGACGTGGGGCGGCCTGCCCGGTCAGGCCGCTGCTCAACCGGCTGGGGCGACCCGGGGAGCAGGCGGCGCTGGCGGCCCTGGCGGAGCTGCGCTGGGACGGGGCCGACGCCGAGGCGGCCAGCCGCAGGCTGCTGGCGCTGCTGGCCGGTCGGGGCGGCGACCCCGCGGTGCGCGCCGGCGCGGCGCGGGCGCTGGGGGCGATCGGCTGGCCTGGGGCCGCCGGCGAGGTGGCCGAGCGGTCGGCCGCGATCTTCAAGCGGATCGACGAGGCCCGCGCCCGGCTCGACACCGATCCGAAGCGCCCGCCGCCCTTCCTCGAGCCGCTCGAGGCCGCGGAGCTCGGTGCGCTCCTCGCCGCCGGGGGCCGGCTGCGGGCCGACGGGCTGTCGCCGCTCGCCGCCCGGGGACTGTTCGAGCCGGCGGCCGCCATCCGTGCCGGTGCCCTGGAGGCGACCGGCTGGCTCGACGGCGCGGGGTCGATCCCGGCGCTGGAGAAGGGGCTGGGGGACCGGGCGCCCGAGGTCCGCTCGGCCGCGGCTCGGTCGCTGGGGCGGCTCGGAGAGGCCGGCGCGCCTGCCCTGGTGCGGGCGGCGGCGCAGACCACCCCGGCTGAAGACAGCTGGCGCGTCGAGCTGGCCAGCGCCCTGGCCCAGACCGGCAGCGGAGAGGCGGCGACCGGGCTGGCGCGGCTGCTGGAGGGCAGCTCGACCGGCGCGGCGATCACCGGGCTGGCGCGGCTCGGCTCCTCGGGCGGCGCCAAGCCGCTCGGCGAGCTGGTGGAGCGGGGGGAGGGGCGCTGGCTGCCCGAGGCGATCGAGGCCATGGCGACCCTGGGCGGAGCGGAGGCCGGGGCCGGCATCGCCCGGCAGCTCACCTGCGAGCGGGTCGAGGTCCGGGAGGCGGCGGTTCGAGCCCTGGGCCGGCTCCGCTACGAGCCGGCGGCGGCCGGGCTCGTGGCGCTCAAGAGCGACTACGTGGCGAAGGTGCGCCGGGCTGCCGTCGAGGCGCTGGCGCGGCTCCCGAGCCGCCGACCAGGGGCCAAGCGGCCGTAAAGGCGACCGTTCCGGTGGCCTGTGCTAGGGATCGAGCATGGCCGACCTGCGCAAGCTCAAGGACAAGGCCGCCGAGCTCGCCTCGAAGGGAAAGGTCGAGAAGGCAGCCGAGCTCTTCCGCGAGATCCTGCGCGCCGATCCCAAGGACGTCGCCTCGTGCCAGAAGCTGGCCGAAGTGCTGCGGCGGGGCGGCGAGGTCGCCGAGGCGGTGGAACGGTACGCCGAGGTGGCCGAGCGGTTCGCCCGCGACGGCCTGCTGATCAAGGCGATCGCCATCTGCAAGACGATCCTCGAGCTCGACCCCGAGCACGTGGCGACGCAGCGCCAGCTGGCCGAGCTCTACTCCAAGCGCAACATCGCCGACACAGGGCGGGCGCCGGTGCGCCCCAGGCCGGTTCCGGCGGCGCCCCCGCCGCCCGAGCCGGCGCAGGCAGAGGACGAGGGCATCGAGCTGGCGGTCGAGCCGGAGTTCGACGGTGGCGTGGCGCTGCCGCTCGCCGCCGCCAGCGGACAGCCCGAGGGGCGCGCCGAGCCGACGATCGTGCCGTTGCCGGTCTCGAACCCGGCCGGGGACCTCTTCGACCCCTCCGAGCTTCCTGCCGAGCTGGGCGGTGGGCCGGACCCCTTCGCGGTCTTCGGCGCCGACGAGCCCCTGGGCGCGCCGGCCCCACCTCCGCACGTGGCCCACCCGACCGCCTTCAACCTGATCGTGGCTGCCGCCGAGGAGGCGGTCGAGGCCGGGGTCGAGGACCAGTTCGAGGTCGACGTCGACCTGGTCGACGACGAGGTGCTGGCGCTGACCGAGGTCGAGCCGATGCCCGAGCAGGCCGAGCCGGCCGAGCCGGTCACCCCGGCCGACGCCCGGCTGCCGCACTTCCCCATCTTCTCCGACCTGGGGCCGGAGGCCTTCGTGGCGCTCACCGAGGCGCTGCAGGTCACGCGGCTCGCCACCGGCGAGACGGTGGTCACCGAGGGTGACGTCGGGACCGCCTTCTTCGTGATCGCCACCGGCCGGCTGGTCGTCAAGAAGCGGGACGAGAAGGGCGACCAGGTGGTGCTGGCGCACCTCGGCGAGGGGGAGTTCTTCGGCGAGATGGCGCTGCTCTCGGCCGCACCGCGCAACGCCACGGTGATCGCCGAGGAGCCGACCGAGGTGCTGGTGCTCGAGTTCGAGGTGCTGCGCGGGCTGGCCGGCCGCTACCCGCACCTGGCCAGGTCCCTGCGCCGCTTCTACCGCCAGCGGCTGCTGGCCAACGCGCTGGCGATCAGCGCGCTCTTCCGTCCCTTCGGTCGCGAGGACCGCAAGGCGGTGATGGAGAAGTTCCGCGAGCGGACCGTCCAGGCCGGCGAGGTGATCGTCCGCGAGGGGCTCCCGGCCGATGGCCTCTACGTGGTGCTGGAGGGGTCGGTCGACGTGACCCGGTCCACCGAGGCCGGCGACGTGCTGGTCGGCCAGCTCCGCGAGGGGGACCTCTTCGGCGAGATGAGCTGCATGCGCAAGACCGGGGCCACCGCCACCGTGACCGTGAAGCGCGGCGGGTCGCTGCTCAGGCTGCAGCGCAGCGACTTCGACGCGCTGGTCATGACCTACCCGACCGTGCTCGAGCTGGTCTCGCAGCTCTCCGAGGAGCGCGCCCAGAACCTCGACGCCATCCTCTCCGGCTCGGCCGCCTTCACCGAGGACGGGCTGGTCCTGATCTGATCGCCGCTCGCCCCCGGCCCTACCCGGCGTAAGGCGGCGGAGGCGGGGCGGCAGGCGGTGGAGGCGGAGGCATGGGCGGCGGGGTGGTGGCCACCACCGTCTCCAGCACCGGGGTCTGGCCGAAGCGGGTGCGCAGCACGGCGCCGAAGGTGGCCATCACCAGGGTGGCCCAGAGCATCCAGCCGAGGAAGGGGATGGCGAAGGCCAGCAGCACCAGCCCGAGCCCGACGGCCAGCTGCAGGATGCCGGTGCCGCGGTGGAGCGTGGTCGGCATGGCCCGGCCGATCAGCACGGCCACCGCGGTCACGCCCATCAAGTAGGCGACGCCGAGGCCGAGCACCTGGATGACCAGCAGCGGGATGCCGACGATGGTCACCACCAGCAGCAGGGAGAGCAGCGGCTGGGCCAGCAGCCCGAGCAGGCCGGCCAGCACCGACTTGGCCGGGTTGGCCACCAGCGAGGCGGCCACCGCCTCGACCCGGCGCGGGAAGAAGGTCAGCAGCAGGAAGCCGAGCAGCAGCATGACGCCGAACTGGGCCACCCACTTGGCCAGCACCCAGCCGCCGCTGCTGCTGCCCTCGTCTGGCGCCTTGAGGCTGAGGGCCTGGAGGAACTGGCCCGCTCCCGGGAAGCCGATGGTCACCTTCTGGCCGCCGACGTCGCCGGCCGGGTCGATGAGCACGCGCCCGCCGATGGCGACGGCGTCCTTCTCGACCGCGGCGCCCGGGCCGACGTGGACGTCACCGCCGATGGCCACCACCTGGCGGGCCGAGGCGCCGGCCTCGAGCGTGACCGAGCCGAGCACCGCCACCACCTCGCGGGCCTCGGCGCCGGGGCGCAGGGTGACGCTGCCGCGCACCGCCGAGACGTCGCGGGCGGTCTGGCCCGGCTCGATGACCACGTCACCGCCGACGCTCTCGCGGTCGGAGCGGGAGCCGCCCTCGGCGAGCCGCACGGCGCGCTCGGCGCTGCGAGCCTCCCGCTCGGCGCTCCGGGTGGCGTCCTCGGTGAGCCGCTCGATCTCCTCGCCGATCTCGGAGAAGGCGTCGGCGAAGCGGGCCCGGTGGCCGGCCCGCGGCGTCAGCATGACCACGTTGCCCTGGCGCTCGGCGGTGAGGCCGGCCAGGGGCAGGATGGCCCGGAGCACGTCCTCCACCGGGGCGTCCTTGAAGGTGGCGGTCACCTTGCCGTGCATCCCGGGCGGGAGGGAGATGGAGAGGCCGGTCTTGCGCCCGACCTCCATCAGGGCGTCGCGTCCGTCGATGTCCTCGAAGTCGCCGGTGAAGAGCTTGCCGGTCGGCTTGTCGAAGCCGGAGAGCAACGGCCTGGCCGGCTGGGGCGGCTTGACCGGCCCGAGTCCCGGGGCCACGGCGACGATGGTGCCGCGGCGCGTGGCCACCAGCCCGGAGCCGGAGAGCACGGCGCGCAGCGCCTCCTCGACGGGGACGTCCTTGAGCCGCAGCAGCAGCATCCGGTCGCCGAGGCGGCCGGTGTTGGTGGCCACGCTCCAGCCGGCCGCCTTGCCGATCTCGGCCACGGCGTCGTCGATGGTCTCCTTCCCATCGAGGGTGATCCGCTTGCCGGAGGGATCGGCAGGCCACTCGCCGCGCAGCAGCTCCCCGTCGATCGCCAACGCCTGGACGCGGGTGACCTCGATCCGGGTTGCCGGCCGACCCGGAGGGGCGGGCGGCGCGGGGGGCGCAGGGGGTGCGGGGCGGATCTGCGCCGGGGGCGCCGGCGGGGCCGCTGGGGCCTCGAGCTCGGGGGCCTGGAGCAGGAGGATGGAGGCTGCGAGGACCAGCATGGAGGCTCCGTTCAGATCGACTCGGTGCGGGGCGCCGGCATGAGCCGGGAGAGCCCGTAGAAGAGGGGCAGGGAGAGGGCGGTGGTGGCGAGCAGCAGCGGCAACCGCAGCGCCGAGAGCAGACCGGGCAGCACGCCGGCGCCGACCCGGATGGCGCGCATGGCGAGGTCGAGCTGCTCGGAGGCGGCGCTGACCACGCTGCCGAGGCCGGAGGCGCCCGCGGTGGCGACGCCCAGCCCGGAGACCAGCAGGACAGCGGCGGCCAGCGCCATCCCGGCGCGCCGCTCGCGGGCGGCCGCCCGCTCCACCTCGTCGATGCAGCACATCACCCCGGCGGTGAAGTCGGCTGGCAACTCCGGCGCCGAGAGCCCGGCCAAGGCGTCGCCCAGGGCCGAGAAGGAGTCGACCAGCGCGCAGCACTCGCTGCAGCAGGCCAGGTGCTCCTCGACGCCGGCGTCGCTGGAGGGGTCGAGCTGCCCGTCGAGGAGCCGCTGCGCCTGGGCTTCGGTGAGGTGTCCGCTCAAGGTGGTCATGGTCAACTCTCCAGTCCCTGCTCGGTGAGCGTCACGCGCAGCTTGCTGCGGGCGCGGTGCAGCCAGGTCATCACGGTCCCCATGGGCACGTCGAGCGTCTCGGCGATCTCCTTGTAGGAGAGCTGCTCGACATGGAAGAGCTGGATCACCTCGCGGTAGTTGGCCGGCAGGGCCGCCACCGCCGCCTCGAGGGTGGCCCGGGTCTGCGACCGCTCGAGCAGCGCATCGGCGGCCGGACCGTCGCTGGCCAGCTCATGAACCGGGGCGCCCTCCTCGGGCGTGGCGTCGAGCGCCACCTGCCGGCCGGCCGGGACGCGGCGGCGCAGCTGGTCGAGCGCGTGGTTGCGGGCGATGCGCAGCAGCCAGGGGCCGAAGGGCTGCGCCGCGTCGTAGGTGGAGATGGCGCTCCAGGCCCGGACGAAGGTCTCCTGCGCGGCGTCACGGGACTCCTCGGGGTCGCGCAGCAGGCGGAAGACCAGGCCGTGGACCGAGCGGCGGTGGAGGTCGACCAGCCGGGCGAAGGCGGGGCGATCGCCGCGGGAAGCGGCGCGGGCGAGGAGCGCATCTGGTTCGAGCTCCTTCACCTGGGGCAGCACCTCGGCGAGGGCGGGGAGGGAGAATAAGTAACCTGGGGATGTCGTGGCGCCAACCATGCCATTCCATACGGGAAACGGCGGGCGGTATTTCAGCCCCCGCCGATTCCTTCGATCCCTTCCCGGAGCAGCTCGAAGAGCCGGGCCGGCGAGGACGGTTTGCAAGGAACTACAATGAGTTAGGCGCTCGCACCGACCCTTCGGGCGCCCCGGCTCGGCGGGACGCGCTAGAGTCGAGCCAATGGCGCTCGCGCTGCCCATCCTGATCGACGGCTCGCGCGGCGAAGGGGGAGACCAGCTGCTGCGGACGGCGCTGGCGCTCTCCGCGTCGACCGGCCGTCCCTTCTCCATCACCCGGCTGCGCACCGGGCAGGAGCGCCCCGGGCTGAGCGCCGAGCAGGTGGCGGTGGTCCGGGCCGCGGCGTCGCTATGTGATGCGCTGCTGGAAGGGGACATCGAGGGGAGCGAGCGGCTCGGCTTCGCCCCGCGTCGCCGGGCGGTTGCCGGCGACCATGCCTTCGACCTGCCGGGCGCCGGCTCGGTCCCGCTGCTGCTCCAGACCCTCTGCTGGCCGCTGGCGCTGGCCGGGGCCCCCTCGACGCTGACGCTCCGGGGCGCCACGCACCTGGCGGGTGGCCCGAGCTTCCACGAGCTGGCGCTGGTCTGGGCGCCGGCCATGGCCCGGCTCGGGTTCGGCTTCGAGCTCGGCCTGCAGGCGGCCGGCTTCGCGCCGGAGGGTGGCGGCGCCTGCACCGTCCGGATCGAGCCGGCCCACGCCATGCCGCCGCTCGACCTGCGCCAGCGCGGCCTGCTCCGCTCGGTCGAGGTGCTGTCCCTGGTCGGAGGCCTCCCCTGGGCCGACGCGGTCGCCGAGGCGGCCCACGCCGAGCGGGGGCTGCGGGCGCTCGGTGTCCCGGCCGAGCTGGAGCGGATCGCCATGCCGGTGCACGGCTCGCGAGGCCGCCAGACCCTGCTGGTGGCCAGCTTCGAGCGGATCCGCTCCGGCCACGCCGCCATCCGCGCAGGCGACCGGGCCGGGGAGGGTGCCGCCGGCGAGGCGGTGGCCGACCTGCAGGCCCACCTGGAGCGAGGCGGGGCGGTCGACCCGCACCTGGCCGACCAGCTGCTCCTGCCGGCCGCGCTGCTGGCCGCGGGACTGGTGGCGCCGGCCGCTGGAGTCGAGCCGGCGACCCGCTTCACCACCTCGGCCCGGACCCCGCAGCTCACCGGGACCGCCGAGGTGATCGAGCGCTTCCTCGACGTCGAGGTGAGCCTGGTCGGCCACCTGGGCGAGGAGGTCGAGGTCCGGGTCCAGCCGCCCGGCGGCGGGGCCGGGCTGTTGCCGCTCCCGGGCCGCTGAGGCGGGGCGGGGTGCCACTCCAACCAGCATTGTCGCGCCCGGGGCGGGCGGTTATAAGAGCCACCCCATGGCCATCGACAAGAACAGCGCGCTGGAAGCCCTCAAGAAGGTCGACGATCCTGAGCTGCACCGCGATCTCGTCAGCCTCGGGATGATCAAGGACCTCGAGGTCCAGGGAGGGGCCGTCTCCCTCAAGGTGGAGCTGACCACCCCGGCCTGCCCCCTGAAGGATACCATCGGCAAGGACGTCGAGGCGGCCCTGCGCGGCGCCGGCGCCACCGCCGTCAAGATCACCTGGGGCGCCCAGGTCCGCTCCGCCCCGGGCGTGGCCGCCGCCTCGCTCACCCCGGGGGTGAAGAACATCATCCTGGTCGGCGCCGGCAAGGGCGGCGTCGGCAAGAGCACCGTCGCGATCAACCTCGCCGTGGCGCTGGCCCAGCTCGGCGCCAAGGTCGGCATCCTCGACGCCGACATCTATGGCCCGTCGGTGCCCATCCTCACCGGCGTCACCGAGAAGCCGACCTCCAAGGACGGCAAGAAGATCTCGCCGCTGCGCGCCCACGGCGTCGACGTGATGTCGATCGGCTTCCTGGTCGACCCCGACCAGGCGCTCATCTGGCGCGGCCCCATGGCGACCGGCGCGCTGCTGCAGCTGCTCCGCGAGGTCGAGTGGGGCGAGCTCGACTACCTGGTCCTCGACCTCCCGCCCGGCACTGGAGACATCCCGCTCACCATCTCCCAGAACGTCAAGGCGGCCGGCGTGGTGCTGGTCTCGACCCCGCAGGACGTGGCGCTGGCCGACGTCATCCGCGCCAAGCTGATGTTCGACAAGGTCTCGGTCCCCATCCTCGGGCTGGTCGAGAACATGTCGGCCTTCATCTGCCCGCACTGCCACGTCGAGACCCCCATCTTCGACAAGGGCGGGGCCAGGGACGCGGCCGAGAAGATGGGGATCCGCTTCCTCGGCGAGGTGCCGCTCGATCTCGCCATCCGGGTCGGGGGCGACAAGGGGCTGCCGGTGGTGGCTGGAGCGCCCGACAGCGCCCAGGCCAAGGCCTTCATCGACGTGGCCAGGCAGGTGGCCGGCGCGGTGAGCCAGCAGGTGGTCACTGCCCCCCGGCTGCCGGTGATTGGTCAGCCGGCCGTCCGGGGGTAGGATCCAGAGCGCCTCAAGGGGGTGCCATGGACGAACCGCGCACGGACGAGCAGGGGACCGAAGGCGCCAAGGGGCTGCAGGACGCCCTGCGCAAGGTGATCCTGACGGGGATGGGCGCGCTCTTCCTCACCGAGGAGGGGGCGCGCAAGCTGGCGCGCGAGTGGAAGCTGCCGAAGGAGCTGGTCGGCTACCTCGGCCAGCAGGCCAGCGGCGCCAAGGAGGAGGTGCTGCGCATCTTCTCCGACGAGGTCCGCCGCTTCTTCGAGTCGGAGGCGGTGCGGCGCGAGGTGGCCCGCACCCTGTCGTCGATGGTGATCGAGGTGAAGGCCGAGATCAGGGTCCGCCCCGACGCCTCCGGCGAGCCGAAGCCGGAGGTCAAGGCCGAGGTGAAGGCCCGCGCCGCCGGGGACGAGCCGGCCGAGGACTGACGGCGCTCCATCCGCTGGAGCGGCGATCCACCGCCCGCGGGATCGGGCCGCCTGATCGTGGTCAAGAGCGCGACGGGCCGGGCTGGGCGCGCGTTTGACGCGTTGACTTCCGCCCGGACGTTCTCTTACATGCGGTGAACCGTTGCAAGCGGAGGTGCGCGTGGCGATCGAGACCATGGCCGTGATCGGCGCTGGGCAGATGGGCAGCGGCATCGCGCAGGTGGCGTCGCAGGCCGGGCTGAAGGTGATCCTGGCCGACGCCTCGCCGGAGCTGGCCGCCAAGGCGCACCTCAAGCTCGGCGCGTCGCTGGCCAAGCTGGTCGAGAAGGGGAAGCTCCAGCCGGCCGACCGCGAGGCGATCCTCGGCCGCATCAAGCCGGCCGCCAGCCTCGACGAGTGCGCCCCGGCCGACCTGGCCATCGAGGCGATCGTCGAGAACCTGCAGGTCAAGGTCGAGGTCTTCAAGAAGCTCGACGCCCTGCTGCGCCCCGAGGCGCTGCTCGCCTCCAACACCAGCTCCATCTCGATCACCGCCCTGGCCGCCTCCACGAAGCGACCAGGCCAGTTCATCGGCATGCACTTCATGAACCCGCCTCCGGTGATGGCGCTCATCGAGGTGATCCGCGGGCTGCAGACCTCCGACGCCACCTACGCCGCCATCACGGCGCTGGCCGCGAAGTTCGGCAAGACCGTGGTCACCTCGCGCGACGTCCCGGGCTTCATCGTCAACCGCATCCTCATCCCGCTCATCAACGAGGCCTGCTTCGCCCTGCAGGAGGGGCTGGCCTCGGCCGCCGACATCGACACCGGCGTCAAGCTCGGCCTGAACCACCCCATGGGGCCGTTGACGCTGGCCGACTTCATCGGGCTCGACACCTGCCTCTCCATCGCCGAGGTGCTGCACCGCGAGCTGGGCGAGGACAAGTACCGGCCGGCGGCGCTGCTGCGCAGCTACGTGGCGGCCGGCTGGCTGGGGCGCAAGACCGGCCGCGGCTTCTACCAGTACTGAGGGGGCCGGATGTCATTCCAGAACATCACCTGGGAGGTGTCGGACGGGCTCGGCACGCTCACCATCAACCGTCCCAAGCAGCTCAACGCCCTCGACGCCGCCACGCTCACCGAGATCGCCGGGGCGCTGGAGCTGGCCCGGGCCCAGCCCGACGAGGTCCGGGCGGTGATCCTGACCGGGGCCGGCGAGAAGGCCTTCGTGGCCGGCGCCGACATCGCCGCCATGTCGAAGCTCGGTCCGGGCGAGGCCCGCGAGTTCGCGGCGCTCGGCCACCGCACCTTGAACGCCCTCGAGGCCCTGCCGGTGGTCACCATCGCCGCCGTCAACGGCTTCGCGCTCGGCGGCGGCTGCGAGCTGGCCATGGCCTGCGATCTCATCTACGCCTCGGAGAAGGCCCGCTTCGGCCAGCCCGAGGTCAACCTCGGCCTCATCCCCGGCTTCGGCGGGACCCAGCGGCTCATACGCAGGGTCGGGTTGATGCGCGCCAAGGAGATGATCTTCACCGGCGAGGTCCAAGACGCCGCCACCGCCCGGGCCATCGGGCTCTGCCTCGAGGTGCTGCCGCCCGAGAAGCTGCTGGAGCATGCCCGCGCCAAGGCCAGGGTGATCGCCTCGCGCGGCCCGGCCGCCGTGGCCACCTGCAAGCGGGTCATGCAGCAGGGGGCCGACCAGCTGCTGCCCCAGGCGCTCGACGCCGAGCGGCTCGCCTTCGCCGGTCTCTTCGGCACCCCGGAGACCCGGGAGGGCATGGCCGCCTTCCTGGAGAAGCGCCCCGCCAGCTTCACGCCCCGCGCTCCCTAGCGCCCGACCACCGCAGGCAGAGACCACCGCAGGCAGAAACCACCGCGGCGACCCGCTTCGAAGGGCGCCGACCGCAGCAGAGAGGACGCCTCCATGGACTTCCAGCTCACCGATGAGCAGCGCGCCGTCCGCGACATGTGCCGCGACTTCGCGGCCAAGGAGCTCGCACCCAACGCCCGCAGGTGGGACGAGCACCACGAGTTCCCAAGCCAGGCGGTCAAGAAGCTGGGCGAGCTCGGGCTGATGGGGATCGCGGTGCCGGCCGAGCTGGGCGGCGCCGGCATGGACAACGTCAGCTACGCGCTGGCCATGGAGGAGATCTCCCGCGGCTGCGGCGGCACCGGCGTGATCATGAGCGTCAACAACTCGCTCTACTGCGACCCGGTGATGAAGTACGGCACCGAGGAGCAGAAGAAGGAGTTCCTGGTCCCTTACGCCAGCGGCCAGAAGCTGGGGGCCTACGCGCTGACCGAGCCGCAGAGCGGCTCCGACGCCGCCGAGACCAAGACCGTGGCGGTGCTGCACGGCGACCAGTACGTGCTCGACGGCTCCAAGAACTTCATCACCAACGGGCCGCAGGCCGACACCATCCTGGTCTTCGCCATGACCGACAAGGCGAAGCGCCACAAGGGGATCTCGGCCTTCCTGGTGCCGACCGACGCCAAGGGCTTCAGCCGCAGCAAGCCGGACGACAAGGTCGGCATCCGGGCCTCGGGCAGCTGCGCGCTCTTCTTCGAGGGCTGCGCCATCCCCAAGGCCAACCGGCTCGGCGGCGAGGGGGACGGCTTCAAGATCGCCATGGGGACGCTCGACGGTGGCCGCATCGGCATCGCCTCGCAGGCGCTCGGCATCGCCCGGGCCGGCTACGAGCTGGCGCTGGCCTACGCCAAGGAGCGCAAGGCCTTCGGCCAGCCCATCAGCCAGTTCCAGGCCATCCAGTTCATGCTGGCCGACATGGCCACCGAGCTGGACGCGGCGCGGCTGCTGGTCTGGCGCGCGGCCTACCTGAAGGACAAGGGGGTGCGCCACTCGACCGAGAGCGCCATGGCCAAGCTCTACGCCTCGGAGATGTGCGAGCGGGTCACCTCCAAGGGGATCCAGATCCACGGCGGCTACGGCTACGTCAAGGAGTACGACGCCGAGCGCCACTGGCGCGACAGCCGCATCACCGAGATCTACGAGGGCACCAGCGAGATCCAGCGGCTGGTGATCGCGGCGGGCGTGCTCAAGGACTAAGGTCTGACGCCGGGGCCGGGGAGGCTTCCCGGCGAGACGCCATGAACTTCCAGCCGAACGATGACCAGGCGGCCGTGGCCGCGACCACCCGGGCCTACGCCCGGGAGCGGATCGCCCCGGCGGTGCGGGAGAACGATCGCTCGGAGAAGTTCCCGGTCCAGCTCATCCGCGGCCTCGGCGAGCTGGGGCTGCTGGCGGTCAACGTCCCGGCCGAGCACGGCGGCTCCGAGGCCGGCGCCGTGGCCGCGGCCCTCTCGATGATGGAGCTGGCGGCCGTCGACGCCTCGGTCACGGTCATCGTCGGGGTCACCAACATGGTGGCCGAGACCATCGCCAGGTACGGCACGCCGGAGCAGCAGGCCCGCCACCTGCCGAGGCTCGCCTCGGGGGAGTACCTGGCCGGCGCCTTCGGCCTCTCCGAGCCCGGGGCGGGCAGCGACCCCTCGGCCATCGCCACGCGCGCCGAGCGGCGCGGCGACCGCTGGGTGCTCGACGGCGCCAAGCAGTGGATCACCAGCGGCGACGTGGCCGGGGTGGTGGTGGTCTGGGCCCGCACCGACCCGGCGCTGGCCGGGGGCCGGGGCATCACCGCCTTCCTGCTGCAGCCCGGGATGCACGGCTTCAGCGTCGGCAGGCACGAGGAGAAGCTGGGGCAGCGCTGCTCCTCGACCGTGTCCCTGGCCTTCGAGGGCGTCGAGGTGCCCGACGAGGCGAGGCTGGGCGCCATCGGCCAGGGGCTGGCCATCGCGCTCTCGGCGCTCGACGGCGGCCGCATCGGCATCGCAGCGCAGGCGACCGGCACCATGCGGGCCGCGCTCGACGCCGCCAGCGCCTACGCCAAGGAGCGCAAGACCTTCGGCAAGCCGATCGCTGAACATCAAGCCATCGCCTTCATGCTGGCCGACATGGCGACCTGGCACGACGCCGGGCGGCTGATGACGCTGCGGGCGGCGGCGCTCAAGGAGGCGGGGGAGTCGATCACCCAGGCCGCCTCGATGGCCAAGCTCTTCGCCAGCGAGGCGTCGCAGCGGGTGGTGGACGCCGCGGTGCAGATCCACGGCGGCTACGGCTACACCGAGGAGTACCCGGTGGCCAAGCTCTACCGCGACGCGCGGGTGCAGCGGATCTACGAGGGCACGAGCGAGATCCAGCGGATGGTCATCTCTCGCCACCTGCTGCGCGAGCGCTGAGCCGGCCTTCCCTTCCGACCCCGGCGAGACCCGGCGCGCCTGACGACGGCTCAGGCGAGGCGGAGCCGGGCGGTGGTCCGGAGCCCCGAGTCGTGGTCCTTGATCAGCGCTCGCAAGTCCCCGACCGGCCCGGGGTTGTCCTGGGACGGCGGCAGGACCTCCATCCAGCGGGCCACCTTGCTCCGCAGCCGGTCACGGGCCTCGACGGCCCAGTGCGCTTCGTCGACGTCCGCGAGGAGTGGCGCCCGGTAAAGGCGCGCGATCTGCTCCGCCTCCATTGAATCGGGGCCCTGGTTGCGTCCCTGCCTCCTCGAAAGCGCCGCCCCCAGGAGCCTCTCGACCTCGAAGGCATCGACCCAGCAGTGCTCAGGCGCGAGCGAGAGCTTGCGGTCCCGCTGCAACACCACCTCTCCTCCCACGGCACGGCGCAAACGGTACAGGGTAGTCTCGAGCGCGTGCTGGGCGGCGTCACCATCGGCGTCGGGCCAGAGCATCTCGGCCACCAGGTGCTCGGGGACGTCTCTGCCGCCACGAGCGATCAGGACCCGCAGCAGGTCGAATGGCTTGCGCGGCACCCGACCGCCGGCGCCGACCAGCCGCCCGTCCCGCTCCACCGTGAGCGGACCCAGGGCCTGGATCCGGACCGGCCAGGGCCAGGCCCTGGGGCGCGGGCCGGCCACGGGTGGGGTGAGTCGCCACGCGGCGATGAAGGGGAGGACGCTCTCCACCTGGGTCCCCCGCTCCAGCGCCGCGGCGCAGAGCCGCGAGATCTCCTCCAGGCCAAAGTGCAGGAAGGGGTGAACTCCCTTGTCGCGCCAGGCGGCGAAGGCCTCCACGAGTGGCGCCGCCAGGAACTCTCCGCGACCATCATCCAGCAGCTGCTCCGCTTCGATGAACGCCGTCACGCAGCGGAGCCAGGCGCTGCCGGTCCGCTCACCGAGCGCCCTGGCCTGGTGGAGCGCGGTCCGGGCGCCCGACCGGTCTCCCGCCCGGGCGCGGGCTCGCGCAAGCAGCAGCCACGCCATGACCTGGCCCACCGCATAGCTGCTACCGATGGCCAATTTCAGCGCCTCCTCACCGCAGCGGACCGCCTCGACCGCCTCACCGCGGCGGAGCGCCGCCATGCCGCGCGCGCAGCTGAAGACGGCCCGGTCCACCGCGGCGCCGGGGCGGAGCGAGCGGTCCATGGCGCGAAGGCGTTCGTTCACGGTCTCGGGCGATCTCAGGAGGGCGACCGAGAACTCCTGTAGCCTGGCCACGAAGTCGAGCGTCCTCAGCCCGTGCGAGGCGCCGTAGGCCAGGGCCCGCTCCGCCGTCCTGGCGCAGGCGTCGAGGTCTCCGGCGGCGAACTCCGCCGGTGCCTGGCAGCCGAACCAGAGCGCGGCCAGCGGTGCCGGGGTCCCTCCTCCGAGCGCCAGCTTCGACAGCTCCTTCACGAGGTCGTGGTGTCGCTCTACCTCGCCGATGAGCCAGGTCTCGTGGAGGACCAGCTGGGCGCCGGCGGCGAGTCGCAGCGCCGGGACCGGGGAGGCCAGGGCCAGGCCGCGCAGCGCCTGGCACCAGGCCGGCAGGGCCGGGTGGTCGGGCTGAACCAGCATGGCGGCCGCCTGGGCGGAGAGGAGCACCCGCACCTCCAGCTCTCCTGGAGCCACCGGGAAGCGGTCGCGAAGCCGGTCGTGGTCTGCGAGTGCCGACCGGAGCGGGCTGAGGTCGTTCCACTCCGCGACCACGGCCTGCACTCCGGCCGCCCAGGCCATCCAGGTTCCGGACGCGTTGCCGGCCACCTCGAACATCCGGAGCGCGAGCCCCAGCGCCCCCCTGGCCTCGCCTGGGCTTCGTCCCATGGCGGCCATGCCGGCCCAGAGGAGGAGCCACGGGTTCTCGGCGCGGAGCTCGGCCGGGATGGAGCCGAGCCAGCGCTCGACGGTCTGCCAGCGCCCCTCCTCGAGGGCGTGGGGTGCCTCGCGGGCCACCAGGGCGGCCAGCTCGAGGACCGCATCGGCCTCCTGCAACAGGCCGATGGCCGCTTCCGCCCCGGCGCGACCCTCCTCGGCCAGCACCAGGGCGGCCGCGCGCCTCACCTCGGCACGCCTGGCAGCAGGGAGCTCCTCCTCGGCCCTGGCGCGAAGGAACGCCCTGAAGAGCGCATGGAAATCGAAAGTAGGTGGGCTGGTCTCGAGGCGGAGCGTGAAGAGCCCGCGCTCCGCCAGGCCAGCGACCAGGGTGCCCGCCTTCGGGTCGCCGGTCGATGCGCCGAGGAGCGCCTCGGTAGCCGGCGGCAGCAGCGCCGTCTCCATCAGCAGCTGCCGTGTGCTCGGATCGAGCCGCTCGAAGACCTCTCCGGCGAAGAACTGGTGTTCTGCGGAGGTCGGTGATGCCACTCGCCCCCTTTGGGCCACCAGCACCCGAAGGACCACCCCTGCGGGCCAGCCCTGCGCGTCGCGGGTCAACGCTTCCAGGTCGACACGAGACCCGACGAACCCTCGTCGCCTGGCCAGGGCCCTGGTCTCGGTCCGCGTGAAGGCGAGCTCGGAGTCGGCCAGGAGGGCGAGCTGGCCGCTGGCGCGGAAGCGGGACAGGGCCGGCGGCGGTGCAGCCCGGCTCGACAGGTAGACCGGGATGGAAGGGACCGCCTCCTCGAGCAGGGCGCGGAGGAGGCCGTGGAACTGGCCGTTGGCCTCCTGGACGTCGTCGAGCACCAGGAGCGTTCCGGCCGGCAGGGCCAGGAAGAGCTTTCGGAAGAAGACCCGGGCGAAGGTCTCCTCTGAAGTGCCGTACTCGGCCGTCAAGGAAGGCAGCGGAGTGCGCGACGGGGCGACCTCGCTCGCGGCCAAGGCCAAGTAGTGGAAGAACGTGGCGTGGTCCTTGTCCGCCTCGTCCACCTTGAACCAGAGGACCCGAACGCGCTGGGACTGGAGCCAACTGGAGAGGAGGGTGGTCTTCCCGGCGCCGGGTGCCCCCTCGATCCAGAGCGCCCCTCCCTTCCGGCGCAATGCGTTGAGGCGCTTGAAGAGGCGAGGGCGCTCAACGGCGCCAGCTTGGCGTGGCTGGACGATCTTGGCCAGTTGACTCAACGAGACCCCCCGGACCTTGGACCTTCAACTATTCGACTGCCCGGCAACCCTGCTGTGACAGCGCGGCTGCGACATTTGGTCAAAACAGGGATCCGGACTTGACGCGGGTCAAGCGCCGAAGGTGTGAGCCGTCCAGGGGGCCGGGTACGGGGTGTGAGCCCCGTGTGAGCCTGCGGCCGCTAGTCTCAGGGACTCCGCGTTTCCTACCTCGTGCCCGGCCTGCCCGGAGCCAACGCATGCGCTCGATCCTCTCCGCCGCCCGCCTCGTTTCCCTCCTGCTCGTCGCCTTCGCCGCCACGGGTTGTTCCAAAGAAGCCGGCCCCACCGGCAAGGATGGCGCCGACGGCTCCTCCACGCTGGCGTCGACCACCTCCTTGGCGCCCGGCGCCGCCTGCGCGGCCGGCGGCACCCGGTTCGACTTAGGGCTCGACGCCAACGGGAACCGCGTCCTCGATCCATCCGAGATCAGCAGCACCGTCAATGTCTGCAATGGCGCTCAAGGCCAGGGCGGTGCCGAGACCGTGGCGACGGTGGAGCCTCCCAGCGCGAACTGTGCCGAGGGGGGCGTCAAGGTCCAGGTGGGTTCCGGCGCGGCGACCTACGTCTGCAACGGCGCGGCTGGAACGAACGGCCTGGGCGTCACCATCACCGCCGAAGCACCGGGTGGCAACTGCGCCGCCGGAGGGCAGAAGCTCCAGGTCGGCGCAGGGACGCCCACGTACGTCTGCAACGGCGCCGCCGGGACGAACGGCCTGAGCGTCGCCATCACGGTCGAAGCATCGGGCGGCAACTGCCCCGCCGGAGGCCAGAAGCTGCAGGTCGGCACAGGGGCCGCCACGTACGTCTGCAACGGCGCGGCTGGAACAAGCGGCCTGAGCGTCACCATCACGGCCGAAGCACCGGGTGGCAACTGCACCGCCGGGGGCCAGAAGCTCCAGGTCGGCACGGGGGCACCCACCTATGTCTGCAACGGCGCCGCCGGGACGAACGGACAGGGCGTCACGCTCACGGGCGAGCCGGCCGGTTCCAACTGCCCGACCGGTGGTCAGAAGCTGCAGGTCGGTGCCGGTCCCCCGAGCTATGTCTGCAACGGCGCGGTCGGTCCGGCCGGCAGCGTCCCATGGAGCGTGGTGACGACGGCCACGCAAGCGCTTCCGAACCGGGGCTACATGGTCAACGGAGCGGCGCAGCTCACCGTCACGCTTCCAGCAACCGGCCTCGCGGTCGGGGACCAGGTCGCGGCGCAGGCGATTGGCCCCGGCGGCTTCGAGCTGGCAGCCAATTCCGGGCAGAGCATCGCCTTCGGCTCCGGTGTCACGGCGAGAGCGGGGCGCAGCTGGACGCAGCGGGACTCGGTCAGGGCCTGGTATGCCGTTGCGTCTTCGGCGGACGGCGCCCGGCTCGTAGCCGCTGTGTATGGTGGCCTAATCTACGTCTCGACCGACGCCGGATTGAACTGGGCACCACGACTCTTCTATCGGTCGTGGCAAGCCCTGGCGTCCTCCGCGGACGGTACCAGGCTGGCCGCCGCGGCCTATGGTGACCAACTCTACACCTCGACCGACGCCGGCACGACCTGGACGTCCCGGGACTCCGTAAGGAACTGGTATGCTGTTGCGTCCTCCGCGGACGGTTCCAGGCTGGTCGCCGCAGTCAACGGTGGTCAGATCTACACCTCGACCGACGCTGGCGTGACCTGGATTCCGAGAGACTTGGCCAGGAACTGGGTTGCCGTGGCCTCCTCTTCGGACGGCACCAGGCTGGTCGCTGCAGCTTATGGTGGGCAGCTCTACACTTCGACCGACGCCGGCGTGACCTGGATTCCGAGGGACTCTGCCAGGAACTGGGCTGCGGTGGCCTCCTCCGCGGACGGCAGCAGGCTCGTTGCCCCAGTTTTTGGTGGTGGGATCTACACCTCGACCAATACCGGAGCGACCTGGACGCTGCGGGACTCGCCCAGGAACTGGTATGCAGCGGCCTCCTCCGCGGACGGCAGCAGGCTCGTCGCCGTAGAGCAAGGTGGCCTGCTCTACACCTCGACCGACGCCGGCGTAACCTGGATTCCACGGGGTTCGGCCAGGAGTTGGAAGTCCGTGACTTCGTCCACGGATGGAACCAGGCTGGTCGCCGCGCCCTATTTGGGCCAGCTCTACACTTCCACCGCACCGGTCGGAACCGCTTCCTGGATCGTCGCCCCGCACGGCTCGAGCGCGACGCTTTTCTACGAGGGGTCCGACACCTTCTTCGTCGGTGACGGCTTCGGCTCCGTCTTTGCTGAGTAGCTCCCCGCTCACCGGAGGTTCAACCAGATGTTGCTCTCTCTCACGCTCCTGCTGTTGATCGCGCCCGTCGCCCCCAACCCGACCACGAAGGTCGAGGTGACGGCGCCGATGGTCGAGAAGTTCGCCCCGGCCCAGAAGCTCATCTTCGAGAAGACCATCGCCTTCTACAAGCAGCTCAATCAAGAACTGGAGCAGCGGAGAGCGGCCGGCACCCAGGCAACGCCGGCCCAGCTGCAGGACCTGGCGAAGCGGGGAAAGACGCACGACGAGGAGGTGAAGAGGCTGGAGCGCGAGTCGGGCCTCTCAGCCGAGGAGTGGAAGGCGACGGCGAGGCTCTTCGAAGACGTCCGCTCCGAGCGAATGGCTTGGCGCATCGCGGGTGGCGATGAGGGGATCGCCAAGACCGAGGCGAGCCTGACTGGCAAGACCGCCAAGATGACCGAAGCGCAACGCGCCCAGGTCATGGACCAGATGACCGGCGGGTTGCGGCGGGCCAAGACCGCGGAGAAGGCGCGAAAGACCCATGGGAGCGCGCTGGTCGACCTGGTCATCAAGGTGGGCGATCCGCTCGATCTCCAGATGCAGGAGATGCAGAAGCAGGCCGTCAGGAAGTAGGCCGTCGGTTCAGGCCGTGAATGCTCAGCTGCCGGTCCGGGCCTTGGCCAATTCGTCGTCGGTGCTGATGAGGTGGCCGGTCCGCTCCCGCTTCACCCTCAGGTAGTCCTCCGAGTGCGGGTTGGAGGGCGAGGGGAGGGCGATCCGCCGCCGCACCTCGACGCCGGCCCTGGAGAGCCCCTCGAGCTTGAGCGGGTTGTTGGTGATGAGCTGGACGCTCCGCACCGAGAGGAGTCGCAGCATGTCGGCCGCCACGTCGTAGCTGCGCAGGTCGTCACCGAAGCCGAGCAGCCGGTTGGCCTCGTAGGTGTCGTGGCCGCGGGCCTGGAGCGCGTAGGCCTTGATCTTGTTGCCGAGCCCGATGCCGCGACCTTCCTGGCGCAGGTAGAGCAGGACGCCGCGGCCGCGGGCGGCGATGGCGTCGAGGGCCCGGTCGAGCTGGGCCCGGCAGTCGCACTTGAGCGAGCCGAGCACCTCGGAGGTGAGGCACTCCGAATGGACCCTGGTGAGGACGGCGTCGCCGGCGACGTCGCCCATGACCATGGCGACGTGCTCGGCGCCGGTCTTCTTTTCCCGGAAGACGACGGCCCGGAAGGGCCCCCGGTGGGTCGGCAGCGGGGCCTCGGAGTAGAGCTCGAGCCGCTGGGTCTCACGCCGGTTGGTCCGGTCGGCCATCGCCACCACGGTCTCTGCCATTTCTGGGTGCCCCCTTGGACCGGGCTGGTCCGCGCTTGGGATATATGCCCAGCGCGGCGCGCTGCGGCAACCGGATCGACCGGGCCCATCTGGGCCTCGACGCACCGGAAACCGCAGTGATGACGGGCGGATCAGGGTGACCGTGGCTGGGCGCCCCCGGCCGTCACGATGAAGTTACCCCACGGCTGGTCACCGTGGGGCAACCGGGGGAGAACCGCTTGCTGCAGGGCTACTGCAGGAGCTTTCAGGGCCATCTGCTGGCCGCCTCAACCTCCTTTTCGCCGAGTCACCATAATACATATTATCGGACATCCGCGTGTAGCGCCCAAGTGCAAATGTCCGGTCCCAGCCAAGTAGAAATGTCCGCCTGCGGCGACCTCCCGTCGCCGTCTCATCCCAGCGAATCGTCCGGTGCGCTGGGACACACTGGGCGGGGCCCCTCGACGTCGAGAGCCCCGCCCGAACCAACGTCGACGAGCCTGACGGCCCGTTGCCTACCGCTTCACGTAGGTGCTGACCAGCCCCGCAGCGCCGTTGGGGCTTCCCCCGGCCCCCCCTGTTCCGAAGCCCAGGACCAGATTGGTCCTCGTGGTCGAACTGGTGAGGTCCTCCAGGATCGCGATAGACGGTCCGCCGCCGCCGCCACCACCACGTCCGCCCGCCCCGCCAGAGCCGCCGGTGCCGCCCCTGCCGCCACCGCCGATCTCAGTCCAGCAGTAGGACGACCCGTTGGCACCGGATCCGCCGTAGCCCCCGGATCCGCCGTAGCCCCCGGCTCCACCAGCGCCGCCGCTGCTGGCCTGGATGGTGCTGTTTCGGAGGGTGACTCCGGTCGACGCCACCACCACGACGCCGAAGGATCCGCCACCGCCGCCGCCTCCTGAGCCGGGGGAACCTCCGTAGCCACCCCCGCCGCCGCCACCGCCGCCATTGCCCGCACCGTCGGTCACCGTGGCACCCCACTGGCCGGAGCTGCCTCCACCGCCGCCGCCGCCGTAGCCGTTGGAGCCATAGCCTCCATTCCAACCTTGGGACGGGGAGTAGGCGAACGAGTTGGTGACGTAGTAGCCGAAGGTTGCTCCGCCCGAGCCGGAGTATCCGATCCCGCCCGCGTATCCGCTCCCGCCATTCCAACCGTCCCCCTCGCTGCCGCTGCCGCCCGAGCCTCCAATACCTCCGCCCGTGCCGCCGCCCGAGGCGCCGTTGAAACCGAAGTGCGCGGAGCTGTACCCGCCGGCCCCGCCCCTGCCACCAGCCGTGGCGCCGGCGCCACCCGCGCCTCCAAGGCCTGCATAGGAGTAGCTCGAGTGATCGCACGCGCCGCTGCCTCCGGGCGAGCCCTGGAATCCACTTGATCCCGAGGCCCCGTTCCAACCGGCCCCCCCACCCAGTCCCAACCCGGCGCGGATCGTGCAGTCTGCGATGTTGATGGTCATCGAGTTCTCCACCAGCACCCCCACCGAGCTGGCGCCGGTGTAGCTCGCGTTGGACGGCTGGATGGTCAGGCCATTGAGCACGGCGCCGCTGCCTCGGACGATCACCCCGTAGGAGTAACCGTTGATGAGCACCGGCCAGCTCGGGACGCTCCGGTCCCAGGTGGTCGTGCTGAAGCCACCGTAGAGCCCCAGGCTCCCAGTGACGTACAGGTAGGCCGCCTGGGGGTAGGTGCCGCCCGCCACGTATACAGCGGCGCCCGTTCCTAGGGTGGCGGCCCTGTTCAAGCCGGCCTGGATGGTCCGCATGGGAGCCCCGAAGGTCCCCGAGTTGGCGTCGTTGCCCGCCGTGGAGACGAGGACCACGCGGGTCCGATCGACCCAGACCCGGATCACCACGGTGTCGGCGACGCTCGAGGCGCCGAGCGCGTCGGTGACGATGAGCCGGAAGGTGAGCGTACCTACCTCGGCCGGGGCGGTGAAGGCGGCGGACACGCTGGTGGCCCCGTTGAGCGCCACCGAAGTGCCACCGGTCTGGGCCCAGCTGTAGGTGAGTTCCGCGCCCTCCGGGTCGCTGCTGGCCGCTCCGCTGAGCGTCACCGCCTGGGCCTGGCTGACGTTCTGGTCGGTACCCGCGTTGGCGGTCGGCGACAAGTTGGGGACGGTGTTGAACGACCAGCTGAACGGGGAGGCCATCGCGTTGCCGGCCAGGTCCCTCACGCCGGTGGTGAGCGTCACGATGTACTGGGCGCTCGGGCTGAGCGCCGCCGCCGGCTCGAAGAGAACCTCGGGTCCGGCCACCGAGAAGGTGCCCGTCACCGCGCCGACGCCGACGCGGACCAGGGCGAACGTCGAGGCGCCGATGCTGGAGACCAGGACGTCCTCGGAGAGGACCACGCGGATGGAGGCGTTGGTCGGGACGCTGGTGGCGCCGGCGGCCGGCTGGATGGACAAGACCGTGGGCGGCTGGGCGTCGAGCGTCCGGAAGGTCCAGATGGCCGGGGTCGCCAGGGGATTGCCCGACAGGTCGGTCACCGCCGGGGAGACGCTCACGGTGTAGGTGGTGTTGCCCGAGAGGCTGGCACTGGGGCTCAAGGTGGCCACGGCGCCGTCCACCGAGATGGCGCCGGTGACGCCGGCGACCGCGAACGAGGAGGCGGTCACCGTGTCCGGGTCGACGGGTTCGGAGAAGGTGACGACCACCGTGGCGGCCAGGCCGACGCCTGTCGCTCCCGGTGCCGGCGTCCGGTTGACGATGCTGGGAGGGAGGGTGTCGACGGTCCTGAACGTCCAGGAGTAGGCGGCCGGGAGCGCGTTGCCGGCCAGGTCGGTGATGGCGGTGGTCAGGGTCACGCTGAAGGTCGCATCGGAACCGAGCGGCGCCGCCGGGGTGAGCGTGACGGTGGCGCCGTCCACCTGGATCACTCCGGTCACGCCGGCGACCGAGAAGGAGGCGGCGGTGACGGTCGCGGCAGCCAACGGCTCGGAGAAGGTGACCTGGATGGCCGCGTCGAGCGGAACCATGGCCGCCCCAACCAGCGGGCTGGTGGCCACCACCGCGGGCGGCACGTTGTCGAGGGTGGTGAAGGAGAAGGCATGCTCGGCCTGGAGTGCGTTGCCGGCCAGGTCGGTCACCGTGGTGGTGATGGTCACGCGGTACACCGTGTTGGACTGGAGCGCCGCGGTCGGGGTGAAGGTTGCCGTGGCGCCGCTGGCGGAGGCGGCGCCGAGGACGATCGAGGATGTCCCGTACTCGACCTTGAAGGAGGTGGCGCTGACCGTGGCCGCCAGGACCGGCTCGGAGAAGGTGACCTGGATGGTGGCATCGAGAGCGACGTCCCGGGCGTTGGCCCCAGGGTTGGTGGAGACCACCGCCGGCGAAAGGTAGTCCACGGTGGTGAAGCTCCAGCCGTAAGCCGAAACCAGCGCGTTCCCAGCCAGGTCCTTGACGTCGGTCGATACGGTCACCGTGTAGCTGGTGCTCGACGCCAAAGGCGCCGACGGCGTCAGTGTGATGGTCGCGTTCGAGACGGAGACGGTGGCCGAGACGCCGCCGCTGATGGTCACGGTGGCATTCCCGACCGTGGCCGGATTGATAGCCTCCGAGAAGGTGACGGTGAGCACGGCGTCGGCGGCCACCCCCGCGGCCCCGGTCGCCGGCCTGGTCGAGATGACCGTGGGCGGTGTCGTATCGGTTGGCGACTTCGAACCTCCGCCGCAGGCGGAGACGAGCAACGACATGGCAAGGCAGATGGTCCTTCGCATGATTACCCCCTTGGGGGGCAGACAGCGTTTCACGGCAGACCTGACGGCGGCGGGGCACGCCCTGATGGGTCCCCCCGTGAGGGGTGTCGCGAGTGATCTGCTTCAGCGGAGTGCCATCAGCTTCACCCGAATTCATTTAGGGAATCGGGGGCGGGCATCGGTCACGGATCGCCCCTTCGCGCCTCACTTCTCCTCGTCGACCCCGTCCTGCGGAGGGGACCTCCTGGAATCCATCCCTTTTCACGGTCAAGAGGCTCAACGCCCATGCTCATCCCTTCGCTCGCCTGCTCGCTGATGCTGACCTCCGCACCCGCCACGCTGGCCGCACCCGCCGCGCCGACGCCCAACCCGCTGCTGGCGCCCTGGGCCGGCTCCTACGGCGGCGTCCCGCCCTTCGACAGGGCCAGGGTCGAGCAGCTCATGCCGGCGCTCGAGGCCGGCATGGCCGAGGAGAAGGCGGCGGTCGCGGCCATCGCCGCCGACCCGGCGCCGCCCACCTTCCAGAACACCATCGCGGCGCTGGAACGCTCCAGCCGCTCGCTCGACCGGGCCCGGGCCGTCTACGGCGTCTTCGGCACCTCACTGAGCTCCCCGGCCTTCGAGGCGGTCGAGACCGAGATGGACCCGCGGCTCGCCTCCCACCGCGACCAGGTGATCCAGAACGAGCAGCTCTTCGCCAGGATCCAGGCCGTCTACGACGGGAGGGAGAAGGCCGGGCTCACCGGGGAGCAGCAGCGGCTCACCTGGCTCTACTGGAGCTCCTTCATCCGGGCCGGCGCCCGGCTCGACCCGGCCGCCAAGGCTCGCGTCGCCGCCATCAACCAGCGGCTCGCCTCGCTCTTCACCACCTTCTCGCAGCACCTGCTCGGCGAGGAGTCGGAGCTCCGGCTGGTCCTGGAGAAGGAGTCGGACCTGGCGGGCCTCTCGCCCTCCGCCCGCGCCGCGGCCGCCGAGGCCGCCACCGCCGCCAAGCTCCCGGGCAAGTGGGTGATCTCCAACACCCGGTCGAGCGTCGACCCGTTCCTCGCCAACTCGACCAACCGGGCGCTGCGCGAGCGGGCCTGGAAGATGTTCGTCTCGCGCGGCGACCACGGCGACGCCCGGGATAACAAGGCGATCATCAGCGAGATCCTGCTGCTGCGCGGCGAGCGGGCCCGGCTGCTCGGCTTCCTCTCGCACGCCCACTGGAACACCGACGACAACATGGCCAGGACCCCGGAGCGCGCCGTGGCGCTGATGGAGGCGGTCTGGCCGGCGGCGGTGGCCCGGGTCAAGGAGGAGGTGGCCGACATGCAGGCGGTCGCCGACCGGGAGGGCGCCAAGCTCACCATCGAGCCCTGGGACTACCGCTTCTACGCCGAGAAGGTCCGCAAGCAGAAGTACGATCTCGACGAGGCCGAGGTGAGGCCCTACCTGCAGCTGGAGCGGCTGCGCGAGGGGATGTTCTGGGTGGCCGGACAGCTCTTCGATCTCCACTTCAGCCCGGCCGTGGGCGTCCCGGTCTTCCACCCCGACGTCAGGGCCTGGGAGGTCAAGGACGGCGCCGGGAAGCTGGTGGGGCTCTGGTACTTCGACCCCTACGCCCGGACCGGCAAGCGCTCGGGGGCCTGGATGGACGCCTACCGGAACCAGGAGCGCTTCGACGGGGAGATCACCACCATCGTCTCCAATAACTCCAACTTCGTGAAGGGGGCGCCCGGCGAGCCGGTCCTGATCGGCTGGGACGACGCCGACACCCTCTTCCACGAGTTCGGCCACGCCCTCCACGGCCTCTGCTCCAGCGTCACCTACCCGTCGGTCTCCGGGACCTCGGTGCCGAGCGACTACGTCGAGTTCCCCTCCCAGATCCTGGAGCGCTGGCTCACCACGCCGCAGCTGCTCGAGAAGTACGCCAGGCACGTCAAGACCGGCGCCCCGGTGCCGGCGGCGCTGCTCGCCAAGATCGAGAAGGCCTCCCGCTTCAACCAGGGCTTCGCCACCGTCGAGTACCTCTCCTCGGCGCTGGTCGACATGAAGCTCCACCTCGCCGCTGGGCCGGTCGACCCGGCCGTCTTCGAGCGCGAGACGCTCCAGGCCCTCGGCATGCCCCGCGAGCTGGCGATGCGCCACCGGCTGCCCCAGTTCAGCCACCTCTTCTCCAGTGACGGCTACGCCGCCGGCTACTACAGCTACCTCTGGTCGGACACCATCAGCGCCGACGCCTACGAGGCCTTCACCGAGGCCTCCGGCCCCTACGACAAGGCGGTCGCCGGCAGGCTCAAGGCCCACGTCTTCTCGGTCGGCAACACCATCGACCCGGTCGACGGCTACCGGGCCTTCAGGGGCCGAGACCCGGGCGTGGGTGCGCTGATGCGGCGGCGCGGCTTCCCCGAGCCGAAGCCGGCCCCCTCCCCCGCCCCCGCCCCGGCGCCAGCGGCCGGAAAGACCTAACTCCCGGGAGCCCTCGACCGGGGAAAGCCCTGCGGTGGGCGCGTGGTACCTTTCGCACCATGCGCTCACCGCTCCTCCTCGCCCTCGCCGCGCTCTCGCTGGCCGCCTGCCGGCCCCCGGCGCCGGTCGACGCCGGCCCCGCCGCCGCGGGCAACAGCGCCGCGGCAGGGAGCGTCGCCGCCGGCAACGCCGTGGCCCTCCCGCCGCCGGTCCTGGAGCTCAAGGGCACCTCGGCCTTCGCCATCGGCCAGCCGCCCAGCACCCTCTCCCTGGCCACCGAGACGACCGTGGCGCCGGGCAGCACCTTTCGCGTGGAGCTCCCCGTGGCCCTCGCCGACGCCCGACTCTCGCTCCTCGACGGCAGCGACGCCATGGTGCCCTCGACCGGCGAGCGCGAGATCGGCCAGGCCACCCTGCTGACGCTCAAGCCGGCGGCGGGGCTCCCCCCCGGCGCCCGGCTGCGGCTGCGGGTCGACGGCGCCGCCACCCTGGAGCTGCACGGCGCCGACGGCCGCCGCTTCGCGCCGCTGGAGTGGCCGTTGCTGGTGACTGGGGAGCCGGAGCCGGCCCGCGGCGCCGCCCGCCGGAAGCTGCGGAGGTAGCGCGCGCCGGTCCGGTCGATCAGCGCCGGGCCGCCGCCTCGATGGCCGGCAGCACCGGCAGGTCGGCGGCGCAGAAGTCGTAGCTGGCCAGCGTCCCCGGCTCGGCCCAGTCGAGCTGCGCCACGCCGAGCGCCCTCGGCTCGGCCCCGGCCGGCAGCCGGCAGTCGTAGCAGGCCAGCTCGACCTCGAGGTCAGGGTAGCGGTGGGTGGTGCGGGCCAGCAGCGCTCCGACCTCGACTCCGCAGCCGAGCTCCTCGGCGATCTCGCGGACCAGCGCCACCCGCTCCTCCTCGCCGGCCTCCACCTTGCCGCCGGGGAACTCCCACTGCCCTCCCCGCTCGGCCCCAGCCAGCCGGCGGCTCAAGAGGATGCCGCGCGGACCGCGGATGACGGCGGCGACCACGCGGACGGCGCGCACCGGCCTGCGCCTACTGGAGATCGAGCGCCAGCAGGACGCCGCCGTTGGAGAGGACGTAGACCCGGCCGTCGCGCAGCCCGGGCGTGGAGGAGCTGCCCGAGCCGGCGTCGAGCACCCGCAGCAGGCGGCCGCTGGCCGCCTCGAAGAAGCGCAGCCCGCCGTCCATGCCGGCCGGCACCAGCAGCCAGCGCCCGGCCACCTGGAGCGACCCGGAGGCGGCCCCTGACCCCAGCGGCACCTTCCATGCGAGCGCACCGTCCCGCGCCGAGAGCGAGAGCACCTCGGAGCCGGCCACCGCCAGCACCGAGCCGCGGTCGTGGACCACCCGGGACGCGGTCGGCCAGGCCTGGCTCCAGAGCGTCTTCCCGGTGGCGGCGTCGACGGCGAGGATGGCGCCCGAGTAGGCGGCGGCGTAGAGCCGGCCGTCGGCGAGGGCGAGCGAGTCGATGTCCTGGTAGCTGCCGGCCGGCGCCAGGTGCTGCTCCCAGCGTGGCTGGCCGGTGGCCCCCTCGAGGGCGGCGACGGTCCCGTCCGAGTAGGCGGCGTAGACGCTGCCGCCGTCCGCGACCACCGCGGCCGCCCCCTGGATGGTGAACCCCTCGTGCAGGTCGCGGCGGTGGTGCCACTTCCAGGCCCCGCTGGCGGCGTCGACCGCGAAGACGGTGTCCTGCAGGCTGGCCACCACCACCAGGCCGCCGACCAGCGCCGGCCGGGTGCCGAGCTGCTCCCGGGCCTCGTACTTCCAGCGCAGCGCCCCGGTGGAGAGCTCGAGCGCGTAGAGGTTGCCGTCGTGGCTGCCGGCGTAGACCACCCCGCCCTCGATCAGCGGCGTGGCGCCGAACGGGCCGCGAGCCTTGAACTCCCAGGCCAGGGCGCCGTCGGGCCGCAGCGCGTGGAGCCAGCCGTCGCGGGTCCCGACCACCACCCACTGGCCGGTGGCGTCGACGGCGGTGCCGCCCATCTCCAGCACCTGGAAATCGCCGAGCTCGGCGGCCACCAGGGCCTTCTTCCAGGCGATCCGGTAGAGCTCGCGCGGCGCCGGCGGGAGGCGGCCGGTCTCGGCGGGCGCGGCCGAGAGCGCCAGCGCGGCCAGGGCAGCGAGGATCACTTCGTGCCCCTCACCAGGCGAGGCACTTACCGACCGCCCAGCTTGGCGAGCCGTTCGGCGGCCTCGCCGGTCAGCATCGAGCCCTTGTGGTTGTCACCGAAGGCGGCCAGCAGGGTGCGGGCCTCGTCGGCCTTCCCGGCGGCGGCCAGCAGCCGGGCCCGCTCCAGGTCGGCCCGATCGGCCTGGGCCGTCACCTCGCCGCCGAGGCGGACCCAGCCTGCCAGGGCCGCCTCGGAGTCACCCTTCCCCTCGGCCGCCAGCGCCAGCCCCTCGAGCGCCGCGAAGCGGAAGGAGTCGTTGCGCCGGGCGGTGGAGAGGTAGAGCTGGTAGGCGGCGATCGACGGCTCGTACTGGGCGAGCCGGAGCAGCGCGTCTCCCTTGGCCAGGGCCGCTAGTGCCGCCTGGGAGGTGCCGGGCGCCTCGGCCAGCAGCCTGTCGGCCGCGGCCACCACCGCCTGCTGCCGGGCCCCGTCGCTCGGGAAGAAGGGCCCGGGCACGCCGGGGAGCGGGACGGCGCTGATCTCGGCGCCGGAGGTCCGGTAGAGCTCGGAGAGGAGCGTGGCCGCCGCGGTCGAGCGGCGCTCGCGGACCGCCAGGAAGGCGATGGCGCCTACCAGCAGCACCGCCGCGGCCCCAACGACCAGCAGCGTCTGGCGGCGGTGGCCGGTCATCCAGGAGGCGGCCTCCCCGGCGACCACCTGGAACTGGTCCGGCTGCTTGATCTCCTTGCGGCTCAGCTCGGCGCTCTTCGACATGGACCCTCACGGGCGCCAAGCGCCCAAGCATTGGAAAAGTCGCAGCAATCTAGGTGGGAGGCCCGCAGGCGTCAAGCCTCAACCACCTGCTTGCGCTGTCACTCCTGCTTGCGCTTGGGCCGCTTGCGCCGCTTCCGCTCCCGGAAGACCAGCCGCATGGGCACCTCGAGCCCGAAGGCCTGGCGGAACCGGTTCTCCACGTAGCGGCGGTAGCTGTCGCCGATCGCCTCGGGCCGCCCGCAGTTGATGACGAAGGTGGGCGGCGCGTAGGCGACCTGGGCGATGTAGAAGAGCTTCACCGGGCGTCCGCCCGAGCTCGGCGCCGGATGCTCCTCGGTGACCCGCTCCAGCAGCTCGTTGAGCTGCGGGGTGGGGAAGCGGGCCCGGTACTGCTCGACGAGGCGGGCCGCCTTCTCCAGCACCTTGCCGACCCCGGTCCCGTCCTTGGCCGAGACGAAGACCATGGGGGCGAAGGCCACGAAGGGGAGCCGCTTCCCCAGCTCCTCGCGATACCAGGCCTGGGTCGCCCCCTCCTTCTCGGCGATGTCCCACTTGTTGACCACCACCACCAGCGCCTTCGACTTCTCCAGCACCAGCGCCAGCAGCTTGGCGTCCTGGTCGACGCCGGCCTCGGTGGCGTCGAGCATCACCGCCACCACCTCGGCGTCGTCCATGGCCTTCATGGAGCGGACCACCGAGTAGCTCTCCACGGTGGTGGAGATGGTGGCCTTGCGGCGGATGCCGGCGGTGTCGGTGACCACGAAGCGCTGGCCGCCGTGGACCACCAGCGAGTCGATGGCGTCCCGGGTGGTGCCGGCCACGTCGGAGACCACGAACCGCTCCTTGCCGAGCAGCGTGTTGACGAAGGTCGACTTGCCGACGTTGGGCCGGCCGACGATGGCGAGGCGGATGTCGCCGGTGGGCCGGTCCGACTCGGCCACCTCCTCCGGCTCCTCCTCGCCCTCCTCGGGGAAGGGCTCGAACTCGGGCGGCTCGGGGGCCGGCTGCAGGCCGATGGCGGCCACGATCGCCTCGAGCAGGTCCTCGGTGCCGCGCCCGTGCTCGGCCGAGACCGCGAAGACCTCGCCGAAGCCGAGCTCGTAGAACTCGGCCAGCGGGATCTCCCCCTCGGTCTTGGAGGTGTCGACCTTGTTGACGGCCACGAAGAGCGGCTTCTTGCTGCGGCGCAGCAGGTCGGCCACCGAGCGATCGACGTTGGTCAGCCCCTCGCGGCCATCGACCACCAGCACCACGGCGGCCGCCTCCTCGGTGGCCAGCTGGGCCTGCTGCCGGACCTGCTGCATGAGCCGGTCCCGCGACTCGGGCTCGAAGCCGCCGGTGTCGACCAGCGACATGGCCCGCCCCTGCCAGACCAGGTCGGCGTAGTTCCGGTCGCGGGTGACGCCGGGCACGTCCTGGACGATGGCGAGGCGGCGCCCCACCAGCCGGTTGAAGAGCGTCGACTTGCCGACGTTGGGCCGACCCACCAGGGCGATGACGGGGCGCGCGCTCATGGCACCAGCCTGCGGACCGCGGCGTCCTTCTCGGTCCAGCGCGCGTCGACCTTGACGGTGAGCGCGAGGAAGACCTTGGCCCCCAGCAGCCGCTCCAGCCGCAGCCGGGCGGCGGTGCCGATCTCCTTGAGCAGCGCCCCCTTCTTGCCGATCACGATCGCCTTCTGCGAGTCGCGCTCGACGCGGATCAGCGCCGAGATGCGCACCAGCCCGCCGTCCTCGCGCCGGCCCGACTCGTCGAACTCCTCGACCTCGACGGCCGCCGAGTAGGGGAGCTCCTGGCGGGTCTTGAGCATGATCTGCTCGCGCACGTACTCGGCCGCCAGCTGCCGCTCGGCCTGGTCGGTGAGCTGGTCGGCCGGGAAGAGCGGCGCCTCGCTCTCCGGCAGCAGCTCGACCAGGGTGGCCACCAGGTCGTCGACGTTGTCCCCCTCCAGCGCCGAGAAGGGCACGATGGCGGCCCAGCGGTGCAGGTCCTTGTAGGCCTCGATGACCGGCAGCAGCGTCTCCTTGGGGGCCCGGTCGGCCTTGTTGATGCCGAGCACCACCGGCTTGCCGCTCCGCGCCACCTCGGCGATGACGGCGCGCGTCCCCTCCCCGATCTCGACGCGCCCGCCCGGCCCGGTGCCGGCCTCGATCATCAGCAGCGCGCCGTCCACCTCCTTCAGCGTTGTCAGCGCGGTCTCGACCATGCGCCGGTTGAGCGCCCCCTTGGCGGCGTGGATGCCGGGGGTGTCGAAGAAGGCGAGCTGGAAGTCCTCGCCGTTGACGATGCCGAGGATGCGCGTCCGGGTGGTCTGCGGGCGCGGCGTGACGATGGCGATGTGCTCACCGAGCAGGCGGTTGAGCAGCGTCGACTTGCCGACGTTGGGGCGGCCGATGAGCGCGATGAAACCGGCGCGGAACTGGGGTTTCTTGCTGGGCACGCCCCTCCTTAGCACGCGAAGGGCTGCCCGGTCGCGGGCGGGAACGTTCCCGGACGTCCGTTCGACCGGCGCGGCCCCCCCCGGCGCTTCAGTAGCCGCAGTTGCGCAGCGTGCTGTTGTCGATCACCCAGAGCTGGTCGGAGAAGCAGAGGTCGAGGTTGCCCAGCACGCAGTCGCGCAGCCGGTCGTCCGTGACCATCACGTCGTAGGTGCTGCAGGCCACCTGGACGGTGATCTGCTCGGCGGGGAAGAGATCGTCGTAGACCAGGTTCGGTCCCCAGTTGTTCTGGTACACCGGCACCACGTAGAGCCCGATGATCACGTGCGAGGAGCTGTTCCGGATGGTGATGGTCCCGTCGGGGTTGCCGTCGCCTCCAGCGTCGGTGGTGACACCGCAGCCCAGCGTGCCCAACAACGCGAGGCTGCAGAGGAGGCCCAGCAGCGATCGCCCTGGATTCTTGAGCATGGCTCTTCCCGTCTTCCGGCTCGCCAGGGGTGGAGAGGCTCGCGACGACGCGGCAGGCGCCCGGACCGCGATCGCATCCACCAGCCATTGCACGACGCGCGCCAACGCCCGGAGCGCGGCGACGCGTCCTCCGGAGGCGCTCCTCGGGCTGGCCAGGAAGCCGGCGTGAGCCCCAGGTGGGCCCACGCCGGAAGGAAAGGAAGGGCAGCGGAAGGAAACCCTGCTGCTCTAGGCGACCGGTCCGCGGGTGATGGTCACCTTCTCCAGCGCCACCTTCTTGTTGCCGGCGCGGCCGATCTTCGGCACCAGGTCGCCGCCCTTGACCACCTCGCCGAAGATGGTGTGGCCCCGGTTGAGGTGCGGCGTCGGGACCTCGGTGATGAAGAACTGGCAGCCGTTGGTGTTGGGGCCGGAGTTGGCCATGGCCAGCAGCCCGGGCTTGTCGAACTTGTTGTCCGGCCCGATCTCGTCCTCGAAGCGGTAGCCCGGCCCGCCGGTGCCGGTGGCGGTCGGGTCGCCACCCTGGATCATGAACTCGGGGATGACCCGGTGGAAGACGGTGCCGTCGTAGAGCGGCGTTTTCGACTTCTTCCCGGTCCCGGGGTGGGTCCACTCCTTGGTCCCCTCGGCGAGGCCGAGGAAGTTCTCCACCGTCTTGGGCGCCTTCTCGGGCAGGAGGCGGATGACGATGTCACCGAGGGAGGTCTTGAAGGTGGCGTGGAGCTGGTCGGCCATGGTGGTCTCCCTCACTTGCAGGTGGGCGGGGTGGCGCTGATCACCACCTTGTCGAGGCGGGTGGCGCCGTTGCCGGCCCGGGCGATGCGCCCGACCAGCTCGAAGTTGCAGACCACCTCGCCGAAGATGGTGTGCTTTCCGTTGAGGTGGGTGGTGGCCACCTCGGTGATGAAGAACTGGCTGCCGTTGGTGTTGGGGCCGGAGTTGGCCATGGCCAGGTGGCCCGGCTTGAAGCTGTCGTCGGCGCGGAACTCGTCGGCGAACTTGTAGCCCGGGTCGCCGGTGCCGGTGCCGGTCGGGTCACCGCCCTGGATCATGAAGCGCGGGATGACCCGGTGGAAGACGGTGCCGTCGTAGAAGGGCCTCTTCGCCTTCTGGCGGGTGCGCGGGTCGGTCGACTCCCTGGTGCCGGTGGCGAGGCCGATGAAGTTGGCCACGGTCTTGGGGGCGCGGTCGGCGTAGAACTTCACGCCGATCTTTCCGGCCGAGGTCTCGAAGGTGGCGTAGTCGCCGGTGGTGACCGGGGCCGCCGGGGCCGGGGCCGCCGCGGGGGCCGGGGTGGCCGCCTTGACGGCGAGCGGGTTGGCGGAGAGGTCGGGCCTGGAGGTCTGGGCGAGCGCCGGGGCCGCGAGCAGGGCGACCAGCGCGAAGCTGAGGGTCTTGGTCATGCCCCGGATGCTAACGGTCGGTCGGCGGGGCGGCAAGCGTCTCGAGGGCCTGTCGGGCCGCGGCCTGCTCGGCGTCCTTCTTGGAGCGCCCGGTGGCGCGACCCACCACCTCGCCGCGCAGCTCCACCTCGACGTCGAACAGCTTGGCGTGGTCGGGGCCGAGCTCGGCAGCGACCCGGTAGCGCGGAGCGACCCTGAAGCGGGCCTGGGCCACCTCCTGCAGCTGGGTCTTGAAGTCCCGGTCGAGGGTCCCGGCGGTGGCCCGGTCGAAGACCGCCTCCAGCGAGCCGTCGACCAGCCGCAGCACCGCCGGAAGGCCTCCTTCCAGGTAGACCACCGCCACCACCGCCTCCATGGCGTCGGCCAGCAGCGAGGGCTTCTCGCGGCCACCGGTCAGCTCCTCGCCGCGGCCGAGCCGCAGCAGCGGGCCGAGCTCGAAGCTGCGGGCCAGCGCGGCCAGCCCCGGCTCGTCCACCACCGCCGCGCGCATCTTGGAGAGCTCTCCCTCGCGCGCCGCCGGGAACCGCTCCATGAGCCGGTGCGAGACGGCCAGGTCGATGACGGCGTCGCCGAGGAACTCGAGGCGCTCGTTGTCCTCCAGCCCATCGTCGGGGTGCTCGTTGACGAAGGAGCGGTGGGTGAGCGCCGCCAGCGCGGTGCTCGCCGCGAGGAACGTGAAGCCGGTGCGCGCCTCCAGGGCGTCGACCAGCGCGCGCTCCTCGGGGGAGAGCGCGGCGTCGGCGGGCGGCTCGGTCGGTTCCATCAGGGGTGGAGGCGGGCCGCCAGCTCGGCGGCCAGCGCGTAGGGATCGGCCTCGCGGCTGGCGATGCGTGCCGCCACCGCGTCGAGCCGCCCCAGCTCCGACTCGAGCCGGCTCAGGGCGCCGGCCAGCAGCCGCTCGCGCAGCAGGGCGATGAAGCCGGCCCTCGCCCGGGCCACCTCGCGGGCCCGCTTCTGGCCGCTGACCTCCAGCCAGGTGAGGTGGCGCTGCATGGCCGCGCCGAGGTCGTCGATCCCCTCCCCGGTCACCGCCACCGCTCTCACGATGGGCGGCTCCCAGTCGGGATCGGGCTGGTTGGCGGCCGCCGGCACCGGCGCCGGCCCGGCCGGGCGGTGGTGTGCGTCGTGATCCTGGGGCGGCGCCTGGATGATGCGGCGCACCTCGAGCATGCCCTGCAGGTCGCGGATGGTGCGGTCGGCCCCCTCGCGGTCGGCCTTGTTGACGCAGAAGATGTCGGCGATCTCCAGCACCCCGGCCTTGATGGCCTGCACGTCGTCGCCCATCCCCGGGACGGCGACCACCACCACGGTGTGGGCCAGCGAGGCGATCTCGATCTCGTCCTGTCCGACCCCGACCGTCTCCACGATGATGACGTCCTTGCCCATGGCGTCGAGCACCCAGACCAGGTCGGAGGTGGAGCGGGAGAGGCCGCCGAGGTGGCCCCGGGTCCCCAGCGAGCGGATGAAGACGCCGGGGTCGGTGGCGTGGTCCTGCATGCGGATCCGGTCGCCGAGGATCGCCCCGCCCGAGAAGGGGCTGGTCGGGTCGACGGCGATCACCCCCACGGTCCGGCCGGCGCGGCGGTGGTAGCCGATGAGCCGGTCGGTGAGCGTCGACTTCCCGGCGCCCGGCGACCCGGTGATGCCGACGACCCAGGCCTTGCCGGTCCTGGGGAAGAGCGTCCGCAGCGTCGCCTCGCTCTCGCCGTAGCGGTCGTCGAGGTCGCGCATGAGGCGGGCGGTGGCCCGCACCTCGCCCGCCAGGATCCGGTCGGCCAGGGTGGTGGTCATCAGTAGGCCGCGGCCTCGGGGACGAAGTTGGCGACCAGGATGGCGGCCGCCATCTTGCGGGGCGCCCCGATGGGCTGGCGGGCATGGTCGAGCTGGCGGTAGAGCACGGCGCCGTCCTGGACCTGGTCGATGAGGATGAGGAGCCGCCACCCGGAGCGGGCCTGGGTGAAGACCGCCTCGAAGTCGCTCCGCTTGAGGACGCGGGCCGCGCCGTAGGGCTTGCCGTCGATGTCGGTGCCGACGTAGCGCACCTCGTCCGGGCCGGAGTCCTCCAGCACCACGTTCATCACCCAGACCTCGGTGGGGAGCGGGAGCAGGTGCTGCGGCAGCTCCCCGGTGGTGGCCTCGGCGCCGACCATGTCGAGCGGACCGCCAGCGGCCGCGGAGGCCCCGGTGACCGGCTCGGCGGGGGCCCCGAGCGCCCGGGAGACCACCAGGCGCGTGCCGGGGAAGTTCCCCAGCTCGAACCGGTCGGACCAGACGTCGCCGCTGGGGCCGATGAGCCGCCCCTTGAAGCGCGTCCCCATCTCCCGGCTGGCCACGAAGCGGTAGCGGGTGCCGGCGTGCTGGAACTCCTGGACCAGCTCGACCATGGCGTTGGGCGGCAGCATGGCCTCGGGGCCGAAGACCTCGGCGAGCCGGGCCAGGGTGAGCGCGTTGCGCGGGGCCGGGGTGGCCTCGAGCCGGGACGGTGGCCCGGCGTCGGGAGGCGACTCGACCGCGACCTCCGGGGCCGTCTCCATGAGCGGGAGCGAGCCGACCAGGAAGGCCTCCAGCGCGGCCCCGCTCGTGAAGGTGCCGAGCTCGAGCGGCGGGAAGCTGGCCGCCACCTCGCGGGGGCGCCCCCCGACCGGCGCCACCCGGGAGACCCGGGCGCCGTCGGCGCCGCCGAGGATCTCGAAGGCGTGGTTCGGCGCCTTGACGACGGCGCGCAGCTGGAGCCGCTCGGCGTCGACCGCCACCTCCAGCTGAAGGGCCCGCATCCGGGCCGCCACGTCCTCGAGCTGGCCGTGGAGGGCCGCCAGCGCCGTGCCCACCGCCTGCTCGAAGCCGAGCAGCCGCTCGTGGAGGTAGAAGTCGACGGAGCCGAGCGCCGAGAGCGGCGGGTCGACGAAGGTGAGCCGGTCGTGGCCCGAGACCACGAAGCGGGCCCGGGCGATGGTCTGGCCGGTGGCCGGGTGGACCACCCGCCCGCTGAAGCCGATCTCGCCCTCCAGGGTCTCGCGGTCGGTCCCGAGCCGCACCGGGACCCCCAGCGTGGAGAGCTTCCGCGAGGCGATCTGGTTGAGCCGCTCACGGGCGATGCGCCCGATGATGGTGTGTTCGCCTTCACCCATGGTACGTGGTCTAGCCTCCGGGCGACTCTACACCAGAACGCCGCGGGTCAGGAGGTCGCGCCCGATCACCATGCGCTGGATCTCGCTGGTCCCCTCCCCGATCTCGCAGAGCTTGGCGTCGCGGAAGTAGCGCTCCACCGGGAAGTCCTGGGTGTAGCCGTAGCCGCCGTGGATCTGGATGGCCTTGCTGGTGGCCCGCATGGCCGCCTCGCTGGAGTAGAGCTTGGCCATGGCCGCCTCGCGGTTGAAGCGCACCCCGGCGTCGCAGAGCGCCGCGGCGCGCCGCACCAGCAGCCTCGAGGCGTCGACCTCGGTGGCCATGTCGGCCAGCATGAAGGAGATGGCCTGGTGCTCCGCGATGGGCTTGCCGAAGGTCTTGCGCTCCAGGGCGTATTTCCTCGCCTCCTCCAGCGCGCCCCGCCCCAGCCCGACCGCCAGCGCCCCGATGGTGATGCGGCCGCGGTCGAGGATCTGCAGGGTGTTGATGAAGCCCTGGTGGAGCTCGCCGATGCGGTGGTCGTCGCCCACCTCGACCTCGTCGAGGTGGAGCTCGGCGGTGTCGGAGGAGCGCATGCCGAGCTTGTCGTGGATGCGCCGCTGCGTGAAGCCCGGGGTCCCCTTCTCGACCACGAAGGCGCTGATGCCGTGCTGGCGCTTGGCCGGGTCGGTGAGGGCCAGGATCAGGAAGGTGTCGCCCACCGTCCCCTGGGTGATGAAGGTCTTGGCGCCGTTGAGCACCCAGCGCTCGCCGCGCCGCACCGCGGTGGTGCTCAGCCCCGAGGCGTCGGAGCCGCTGCCCGGCTCGGTCAGCCCCCAGGCCGCCAGCTTCTCGCCCCGGGCCAGCGGCGGGATCCAGCGCTGCTTCTGCGCCTCGGTGCCGAACTTGAGGATGTGCCCCTGCCCCAGGCCGTTGTGGCTGGCCACGGTGAGGGCCAGGGAGCCGTCCCAGCGCGCGATCTCCTCGACCACCACCGAGGTGGCCATGGCGCCCAGCCCGGCCCCGCCGTAGGCCTCGGGCACGGCGATGCCGAGCAGCCCGAGCCCGGCCAGCTGCTTGACGACGGCGAAGGGGAACTCGCCGGTCCGGTCCCACTCGCGGGCGCGGGGGGCCACCTCGGCCTGGCACAGCTCGCGGACGGTGCGCTGGATCTCGACCAGCTCCTCGGGCAGCTCGAAGTTCATGGGGCCTCTCCTAGACCGGGGTGACGCCGTGCTTGCGGGTGGCGGGCGGCTCGTAGCCCTCGGCGTAGAGCCGGTAGCGCCGGGCCAGCTCGTCGCGGAGGCCGCGCCCGGGCACCACCGCGTCGATCACCAACTCGCTGGCCAGCTTCACGAGGTCGATGTCCTTCTTGTACTCGTCGCGCAGGGAGGCCACGAAGGCGGCGCGCTCGGCCTCCGGCTTCTCCTGGATCTTGTTGAAGTAGACGGCGTTGACGGCCGCCTCCGGCCCCATCACCGCGATCATCGCCTCGGGCAGCGCCAGCGTGGCCGAGGGGGCGAAGCCCGGGCCGTCCATGGCGTAGAGCCCGGCGCCGTAGGCCTTGCGGACCACCACGCAGATGCGCGGCACGGTCGCCTCGGAGACCGCGCTGATCATCTTGGCGCCGGAGCGGATGATGCCGGCCCGCTCCACCCGGGTGCCGATCATGAAGCCGGGCACGTCGGAGAGGTAGAGCAGCGGGATGTTGAAGGCGTCGCAGAGCCAGATGAAGCGGGCCGCCTTGTCGGCCGAGTCGACGAAGAGCACGCCGCCCTTGACCTTGGGCTGGTTGGCCACGATCCCGACCACCCGGCCGTCGATGCGCGCCAGCCCGGTCACCAGCTCGCCGGCCCAGAGCTTCTTGACCTCGAGGAAGCTCCCCTCGTCGACCAGCGCCTCGACCAGCTCGGTCATGTCGAAGGGGCGGTTCTGGTCGCCGGGGATGATCTCCTCGGGCGCGCGGGCCCCGGCCCTGGGGGCCCTGGCCGGCGCCGCCGGGGGCAGCTCGCGGTGGCTGCGCGGGAAGTAGGAGAACCAGCGCCGCGCCAGCGCCAGGGCCTCCTGCTCGGTCTTGACGAGGAAGTCGCCGCAGCCGGAGACCGAGCAGTGCATGCGGGCGCCGCCCAGCTCCTCGAGCGTGACCTTCTCGCCGATCACCATCTCGGCCATGCGGGGCGAGCCGAGGTACATGGAGGCGTTCCCCTCCACCATCACCACGATGTCGCAGAAGGCCGGGATGTAGGCGCCGCCGGCCGCCGACGGGCCGAAGAGCAGGCAGACCTGCGGGACCCGCCCGGAGAGGGCCACCTCGTTGTAGAAGATCCGCCCGGCGCCGCGCCGGCCTGGGAACATCTCGACCTGGTCGGTGATGCGCGCCCCGGCCGAGTCGACCAGGTAGAAGAGCGGGAAGCGGTTGGCCGCCGCCACCTCCTGGACCCGGAGGATCTTCTCGACGGTGCGGGCGCCCCAGGAGCCGGCCTTGACGGTCGAATCGTTGGCCATGACCGCCACCGGGCGGCCGCCGATGGTCCCCAGCCCGGTCACCACGCCGTCGGCAGGGAGCTCCGGGTCGAGGGCGTTGGCCAGCGCCCCGTCCTCCACGAAGGAGCCCTCGTCGAGCAGCAGCGCCAGCCGCTCGCGGGCGAAGAGCTTCCCCTGCTCGCGGTTCTTCTGGTGGTAGCGCTCGGCGCCGCCCTTGCGGACCCGGGCCAGCTCCGCTTCCATCTGCTCGTCACGGTTCATCGGTGGCTCCTGAAAAGTCGCCGCGCCTGGTGGCGTCGGCGCGTCACTCGCCCTTGAAGACCGGGGCGCGCTTCTCGGCGAAGGCCTGCAGCGCCTCCTGCCGGTCGGCGGTGGGGATGCAGGCCTGGTAGAGCCGGTTCTCGAGATCGAGGGCCTCGCCCATGGGCAGCGAGAAGCCGCGGTCGATGGCCCGCTTGGCCTGGCGCAGCGAGACCGGGGCGTTGCGAGCCACCCGCTCGGCCAGCGCCAGCGCGGCGCCGGGCAGCTGATCGATGGGCACCACCTGGCCCACCAGCCCCATGGCCAGGGCCTCGGGGGCGGTCACCCGCCGGGCGGTCAGGATCAGCTCCTTGGCGCGGGCCAGGCCGACCACCCGCGGCAGCCGCTGGGTCCCGCCCGCCCCGGGGATGATGCCGAGGCCGACCTCGGGGAGCGCCAGCTCGGCCGAGTCTGCGGCGAGGCGCAGGTCGCAGGCCAGGGCCAGCTCCAGCCCGCCGCCGAGCGCCACGCCGTTGATGGCGGCGATCACCGGCTGGGGCAGCGCCTCCAGCCCGTCGAAGGCGGCGCGGATCGCCTTGTGGAAGCCGGCCACCGCCCCCTCGTCCATCCGGGCCCGCTCCTTCAGGTCGGCGCCGGCGCAGAAGGCCTTGGCGCCGGTCCCGGTCAGGATCACCGCCCGCAGCGTCCGGTCGGCGGCGGCGCGGGCCTGGTGCTCGAGCAGCTCGCGCAGCAGGGCCACGCTCAGCGAGTTGCGGCGGGCCTCGCCGAGGATGGTCCACCGCTCGATGGCGCCGAACCGCTCGACGTTCCACTCCATGTCAACCCTCCGCGTGCGTCGCGAGCGCAGCCCGGAGCGCCCTCCCCGGAAGTTCACGCCCGGTGAGCCGTTGCGCCAGGGCGCCGGCCTTCACCAGCTTGTCGAGATCGATGCCCGTGTCGTACCCCATGCCGTGGAGCAGGTACACCAGATCTTCGGTGGCCAGGTTGCCGGAGGCGCCGGGGGCGTAGGGGCAGCCGCCCAGGCCGCCCACCGAGGCGTCGAAGGTGGTGATCCCCTCCTCCAGGCCGGCCAGGGCGTTGGCCAGGGCGGTGCCGCGGGTGTCGTGGAGGTGGAGCGCCAGCCGCTCGGCCGGGACCTCCGGCAGCAGCCGGCGCAGCACCGCCCGGACCTGCCGCGGCGTCCCGACGCCGATGGTGTCGCCGAGCGAGACCTGGTCGCAGCCGAGCTCGAGCAGGCGGACGGCCACCGCCGCGGCCTTTCCCGGATCGACCGCCCCCTCGTAGGGGCAGCCGAAGACGGTCGAGACGTAGCCGCGCACCGCGAGGCCGGCGGCCCGCGCCGGGGCCACCACCTCGGCGAAGGCGGCGAAGGTCTCCTCGACGCTCTTGTTGATGTTCTTCCGGTTGTGCGACTCGGAGGCGGAGAGGAAGACGGCGGCCGCCACCGGCGGACCACCCGGGGCCCTGGCCAGCGCCTGCTGCAGGCGGGCCAGCCCCTTGGCGTTGGGCACCAGCACCACGTAGCCGACCCCGGGGTGGCGCGGCAGCGCCGCGGTCACCTCGGCGGCGTCGGCCAGCTGGGGGATCCAGGCCGGCGAGACGAAGCTGGTGGCCTCGATGCGGGAGAGCCCGGCCTCGGCCAGGGCGCCGATCAGGGCCAGCTTCCCCTCGGTCGGGACCCGGGCCGCCTCGTTCTGGAGGCCGTCGCGGGGACCGACCTCGTAGACGGTGACCCTCGGTCCCATGCCGCTCCCTTAGCGGATGATCTCGGCCGGCCCGGTCCGCGGCGCGGCGCCCTGCTTGGCGGCCAGCTCGTCGAGGTGGGTGTGGATCCGCATCGAGCAGAACTTGGGGCCGCACATCGAGCAGAACTCGGCGGTCTTGAAGTGATCGGCCGGGAGGGTCTCGTCGTGCATGGAGCGGGCCCGCTCCGGGTCGAGCGAGAGGTCGAACTGCTTGTTCCAGTCGAAGGCGTAGCGGGCGCGGGAGAGCGCGTCGTCGCGGTCGCGGGCGCCGGGCCGGTGGCGGGCCACGTCGGCCGCGTGGGCGGCGATCTTGTAGGCGATGATCCCCTGGCGCACGTCCTCGAGGTCGGGCAGGCCGAGGTGCTCCTTGGGGGTGACGTAGCAGAGCATGGCGGCGCCGTGCTGGGCCGCCACCGCCGCGCCGATGGCGCTGGTGATGTGGTCGTAGCCGGGGGCGATGTCGGTGACCAGCGGGCCGAGCACGTAGAAGGGGGCCTCGTGGCAGAGCTCCCGCTCCCGCTCCATGTTCATGGGGATCTGGTCGAGCGGCACGTGGCCCGGCCCCTCCACCATCACCTGGACGTCGTGGGCCCAGGCCTTCTTGGTCAGCTCGCCCAGCACCTTGAGCTCGGCGAACTGGGCCTCGTCGGAGGCGTCGGCGAGGCAACCGGGGCGCAGCCCGTCGCCGAGCGAGAAGGTGACGTCGTAGCGCTTGAAGATCTCGCAGATCTCGTCGAAGTGGGTGTAGAGCGGGTTCTCCGCCTTGTTGGAGAGCATCCACTGCGCCATCATGGCGCCGCCACGCGAGACGATTCCGGTGACCCGCCGGGCCGCCAGCGGGATGTGATCCCTGAGCAGTCCGGCGTGGATGGTCATGTAGTCCACCCCCTGCCTGGCCTGCGACTCGATGACCTCGAGCATCAGCTTCGGCGTCAGCTGGGGCACGTCGTCGACGTGGACCAGGCACTCGTAGATGGGGACGGTGCCGACCGGGATGGGGCTGGCCCGGATGATCGCCTCGCGGATCTCCGGGATGTTGCCGCCGGTGGAGAGGTCCATCACCGTGTCGGCGCCGTGGACCAGGCAGAGCTGCAGCTTCTCCAGCTCCTTCTTGATGTCCGAGGTGACCGCCGAGTTGCCGATGTTCGCGTTGATCTTGCAGGTGGCGGCGATGCCGATGCCGAGCGGATCGAGCTCGGGGTGGTTGACGTTGGCGGGGATGACCATGCGGCCGCGGGCCACCTCGGCGCGGATCTCCTCGGCCGGCAGCCGCTCGCGGGCCGCCACCCGGTGCATCTCCTCGGTGATCACCCCTTCGCGGGCCAGGTGCAGCTGCGTGACGTTGGCCTGACCGCGACGCTTCGAGACCCACTCCGACCGCATGCGAGACCTCCACCCGACCCTCGGGGCGGTGAAACTAGCGGGCGCCCGTCGACGTTGTCAACGAGCGCCCGGGAGAACGTCTGCTTGCCGCGCGCCGGCCGCACCGCGGCGGCCGCCTGGCCGCCTACCTGAAGGCCTTGAAGGCCCCGGCGCCGGCGTAGCGGGCGCTCGCCCCCAGCTCGCCCTCGATGCGGAGCAGCTGGTTGTACTTGGCGACCCGGTCGGTGCGCGAGGCCGAGCCGGTCTTGATCTGGCCGCAGTCGCAGGCCACCGCCAGGTCGGCGATGGTGGTGTCCTCGGTCTCACCGGAGCGGTGGCTCATGACGCTGGTGTAGCCGCCGCGGTGGGCCATGCGGACCGCCTCGAGGGTCTCGGTGAGCGAGCCGATCTGGTTGACCTTGACGAGGATGGAGTTGGCGATCCCCTCCTTGATCCCCCGGCCCAGCCGCTCCACGTTGGTGACGAAGAGGTCGTCGCCGACCAGCTGGACCCGGTCGCCGAGCTTCTCGGTCAGCAGCTTCCAGCACTCCCAGTCGTTCTCGTCGCAGCCGTCCTCGATCGAGACGATGGGGTAGGCCTTGGCCAGCCTGGCGTACCACTCGACCAGCCCCTTCTTGTCGAAGGTCTTCCCCTCCCCCTCGAGGACGTACTTGCCGCTCTTCTCGTCGTAGAACTCGGAGGAGGCGCAGTCGAGCGCCAGCGCCACCTGCTTGCCGGCCTTGAGCCCGGTCTGCGAGATGGCCTCCATGATCACCGCCAGCGCCTCCTCGTTCGACTTGAGGCTGGGGGCGTAGCCGCCCTCGTCGCCGACCCCGGTGGAGGCCCCCCGCCCCTTGAGCACCTTCTTGAGGGCGTGGACGATCTCGGCGCCGTAGCGGAGCCCCTCGGCGAAGCTGGGGGCCCCGAGCGGCACCACCATGAACTCCTGGATGTCGACGTTGGAGTCGGCGTGGGCCCCGCCGTTGAGGATGTTCATGAGCGGCACCGGCAGGGTGCGGGCGCTGGCGCCGCCGACGTAGCGGTAGAGCGGCAGCCCGTGGGCGGCGGCCGAGGCCTTGGCCGCGGCCAGCGAGACGCCGAGGATTGCGTTGGCGCCCAGCTTCGACTTGGTGGCGGTGCCGTCGAGCTTGATCATCCGGGTGTCGAGCGAGACCTGGTCGGAGGCGTCCATGCCGATCAGGGCCGGCCCGATGGCGTCGATGACGTTGGCGACCGCCTTGCGCACCCCCTTGCCGAGGTAGCGCTTCTTGTCGCCGTCGCGCAGCTCGTGGGCCTCGTGCTCGCCGGTCGAGGCGCCCGACGGCACCGCGGCACGCCCCACGTCGCCGGTGGCCAGCGCCACCTCCACCTCGACGGTCGGGTTGCCGCGCGAGTCGAGGATCTCCCTCGCCACCACGTTGATGATCTCGGTCATGGGCCTCTCCTGGCCGTGCGGGGGGCCGCGCGGAGCTCGGGTTTTTTAGACGGGAGGGATCTGACTGGCGGGGGGGCGCGCCGTCAACCTGATTCATCGGTGCTTCGGGGTGCGCCGCTCAGCCGCTCAGTCGAGGTCGATGATGATGACGCCGCGGTCGGACCGCTCCGGCGCCGGCTCGGAGGGGCGCCGGTCGGGCGGAGGCGGCACCGGCAGCTCGGCCACCGGGCGCTCGTCACGCTCGCGGCCGCGCTCGCGGCGCTTGATCTCCTCGATGACGTAGGCGTCCAGCATCCAGTCGCTCCGAAGCTCGTTCACGCCATCAGAAGATGCAACTGCCGTTCCCTCTGTCCAGACGTACGACCCTGCCGGGTTTCTTCACGCCAGGGAGGCGTTCCGTCGCAGCTTGGAAAGCACCCTTTTACCGGATGGTTGGACCGGATTGAGCCCTTGTCGACGACCCATCATACCCGATCCATCGACACCGGGAAGCGGCTTCCGGCTCGCCCCTCGCGGGTGTTCAGGGCCGTTCAGCGCGCGCCTTGAAGGCCTCCAGGGTCTTGGGCAACTGGACCCGGGTCAGCTCGTCGGTCAGCTTGTCGATGACCGCCTGGGGGATGAAGGGCGGCTTGACGATCTGGATGTCGACCGAGTACCGGGCCCGCGTCCCGCCCCCCTCGGGTGTCAGCTCCCAGGACCCGTTGGAGACCTTGAGGGAGTCCCCGGAGGCGAGCGACCAGGAGACCTTGAGCGGGCGCCTCTCCTCGTGGAGCAGCACGTAGGTGATCCGCTTCAGGCCGAGGTCGAGTTCGTACTCGACGCGGCGCTCCTTCGACCCGGGCAGCAGGCGGCACTTCTTGATGCCCGGAACGAACTCCGGGTAGTGGGCATAGTCGACCAGCACGTCGAAGAGCCGCTCCGGCGTGCAGGCCATGACGATCTCCCTGGAGACTTCAGCCATCCGTCCTCCCCTCCTGGCCGGCGGCGTCCGCCCCGGCCCCGCGCCTCACGTGGTTGCCAGCGCCTCGCCGGCGGAGAGCAGGCTGGCCAGCGCCTCGGGCAGGCGGCGCAGCTTCCCCTGCAGGTCGATGCAGGCATGCACGGTCCGGCCGGTCACCAGCAGCGTGCCGTCCTCGCGCAGCAGCCGGTAGCCGAAGGTGGCCGAGACCCGGCGCAGCGCTTCGAGCGAGGTCTCGACGCGCAGCAGGTCGTCGTAGCGGGCCGGCTGCAGGTAGCGGACGCTGGCCTCGGTGACCGGGAGCCAGAGCTGGTAGCTGGCCTCGAAGTCGCGGTAGCGCAGCCCCTTGGCGCGGATGAACTCGGTCCGCCCGGCCTCGAAGAAGCGCAGGTAGTTGGCGTAGTAGACGACCCCCATCTGGTCGGTGTCGCCGTAGATGACGCGCAGCTGGCTGGCGACCATGGGCGGTCCGGGGTCGGCGCCTACACCGACTCGATGCGGATGAAGCGGGTCGGGGTGAGCGTGGCCGGGTGGCGGTCGACCTCGGCGATGGCCGCCTTGACGTCGGCCTCGCGGGCCTGGTGGGTGACGAAGACCAGCGGCACCGGGGCCGCGGCGTCGGTCTGCTCGCGCTGCTGCACCGCCGCCACCGAGATGGAGCGGGCCGCGAGGATGGTGGCGATGCGGGCCAGCACGCCCGGCTCGTCCTTGACCTGGAAGTGCAGGTAGTAGGCGCAGCGGATCTCGGCGTGGGGCCGCAGCTCCACCAGCGACTGCTCGGGAGGCAGCGGCACCCGCCCCGGGCTGCTGGCCACGATGTTTCGGGTCAGGTCGATGATGTCGGCGACCACGGCGCTGCCGGTCGGCATGGCCCCGGCCCCCTGCCCGTAGAGCATCGAGGCCCCCAGCGCCTCGGAGCGGAGCACCACCGCGTTCATGGCGCCGCGCACCCCGGCCAGCAGCGAGGCCTGGGGGATGAAGGCCGGGTGGACGCGGGCCTCGATGAGATCCTTGCCACCGGTCCCGGTTCCGGCCGGCTCGCAGCGGCGGGCCACCGCCAGCAGCTTGAGCGTGTAGCCGAACTCGCGTCCCCAGCGGAAGTCGTCGGGGGAGAGCCCCATGATCCCCTCGGTCAGCACGTCCTGGGGCCCGAGCCTGGCCCCGAAGGCGAGCTGGGCCAGCACGCAGAGCTTCTGGGCGGCGTCCCCGCCGGAGACGTCGAGGGTCGGGTCGGCCTCGGCGTACCCGAGCCGCTGGGCCTCGGCCAGCACGGGGCCGATCGCCTCGCCCCGCTCCGCCATGGCGGTGAGGATGAAGTTGGTGGTGCCGTTGACGATGCCGACCAGGCTGTTGATCCGGTCGGAGGCCAGCGACTCCCTCAGCGTGCGGATGATCGGCACGCCACCGCAGACCGCCGCCTCGTAGTAGACGTCGACGCTCTTGGAGCGGGCCAGCCGGAAGATCTCCTGCCCGCGGGTCGCCAGCAGCGCCTTGTTGGCCGTCACCACGTGCTTGCCCCGCTGCAGCGCGCCGCTCACCAGGTCGAAGGCCTCGTCGACCCCGCCCATCAGCTCGACCACCACCTCGATGCTCGGATCGTCGAGCAGGTCCTCGATGCGGGTGGTGAGCAGCCCCCCCGGCACCTCGACCGACCGGCTCTTGCCGCTGTCGCGCAGGGCGATCTTGCGCACCACGATGCGGGCCCCGAGGCGCGCCTCGATGTCCGCGGCGTGCTTGCGGAGGATGGAGAGCACCCCGCCGCCGACGGTGCCGAACCCGGCGATGCCGATCCCGATCTCTCGCATGTTCACTTGCTCCCCGGGCGCCAGGCGCGCAGCACGGCCCGGAACTGCGGGACCGCCTTGCCGCCAGCCACCGTGATGACTTCGATCCGAACCGGCCCGACCCCGGGCGCGTAGGTGATCTCGTTGATGAGCTCGGTGTCGGCGGCGGCCCTGGTGACCGCCCGCACCTTGACGCACCCCTCGAAGCTGCCGGCCGGGGTGGTGACCCGCTCGTCGATGGAGACGATCTCGTAGTGCTCGGTCGCGGTCGGCGTGAGCACCGAGGACCAGCGCGTCCCCAGGGCGATGGGGCCGCAGAGCAGCGAGCGGGACCGGTCCTCGATGCAGGCGCCGGGGCGCAGCTCGCCGCGGGCGCTGTCCCGGAAGTAGCCGTCGCGGGTCCGCTCCAGCACGCGCACGGTCCGCAGCGCCGGCTTCCCGCTCGGCAGCTGCGGGCTCTGGTCCTCCCAGGTCCACTCGGCGCCGACCGCCATGGGGTAGTAGTCGGCCGGCCGGCTCTTCGGGCCTGCGGAGCGCGGCGAGGTGGCGCAGCCGGCCAGGGCGGCGAGCAGGGGGAGGAGGAGGAGCGATCTCATGGTGGCTGCCATTGTAGCGCCCTTCACCGGACGGCTGGCGGGGTCTTGGCGGGGGGCGCCGCCCTGCGCAGCTCGTCGAGCACCTCGCTGGCCGCCTCGCGGACCCTGGGGTCGGGGTGGGCCTGCTCGGTCACCAGCAACCAGCCCTGGGCGTCGCGGCCACCGATGTCGCCGACGATCCGGACCATGCGCAGCGCCAGGGCCGAGTCACCGCTGCGGCAGAGGTCGATGAGCGGCGCCACCGCGCGCGGGTCCTTGATCTGGGCCATCGCCCCGACCGCCCGGTGGGCCACCTTGGGATCGGAGTCGCGGAGCCGCTCGACCAGCGCCGGCACCGCGGCCCGGACCCCCCGCTCCCCGAGCGCCTGGACCGCCTGCCCGCGCACCCGGGCGTCGGGCGAGGCGAGATCGGCGACGAGGTCCTCCTCGCCCTTGACCTCGGCGGCCACGCTGACGCGCAGCGCCCTGACCGCCTCCCCGATGGCGCTGGCGAGCGCGGCGCGCACCGCCTTGGCCGGCCCGCCGGCGCCGACCGGCGCGGTGGCCCTCGCGGTCTCCTTGTGCGGTGGCTCGTCGCCCTTGGCGGGCGCCAGCGCCACCTCGACCGCCAGCTCGGCCAGCATCCCCTGCCCCCCCTGCGCCGGGACCACGCGCAGCGCCAGCACCTCGACGCGCGCCTCGAAGCTGCGCTCGCGGGCCGGCTCGAGCCGGAAGCCGGCCTCGCCGAGGGCGGTGCGGGTCAGCGCCTCGACGGCGCCCGGATCGAGGCCGACCTCGCCGACGGTCTCGGCCAGGGCCTGACCGACCCGGACCCCGCTGATGCTCGGCGGTGCCGGCCTGCTGCAGGCGACCAGGCCGGCAGCGGCCAGCAGCGCCAGCCCCCAGCCGAGCGAGGCCCGCCCCGGGCGGCTGCCCGCGGCTCGGCTCACGCCCCGCCTGCGCCCGGTTCGGAGCCGCCGCCGCTCGGTGGGCCGGACGAGGTGGGCGCGGCGCCGCCTGCATCAACGCCTGGAGCCGCGCCGGCGGCCTGGGGCTCCCCAGGCGCGCCGTCGCGCCGCTCGCCGCGGCCGCGGCCGCCGCGGCGCCGACGCCGGCGGCGCTTGCGGCGGGGATCACCGGTCGGCCGGCCATCGCTCCCGAGCGCGGCCGACGCCGCTCCGGGCGTGCCCGGCTCGGCCGCCTCGGCCCCCTCTTCATCACCGTCGTCGTCCTCGTCGCCGTCGTCCCCGTCGAGCTCGGCGTCGGCTGCCGACTCGCCGGCCGGTTCGCCGGGCGGCGGCGGCGCGGCGCTGGAGACCGCGCCTTCGTCGAGCGCAGCCTGGGCGTCCTGCTCGCCCAGCGGCTCGATGCCGGCCGGGGCCACCTCGCCGTCCGGGGTGGCCGCCTGCGGCTCGCCCTCGGGGCGCCGCTCACGCCGCTCGCGGTCCCGGTCGCGCCCGCCACGGTCCCGATCCCGGTCCCGATCCCGGTCCTCGCGCCGGGGCGGGCGGGCCGCCTCCTCGCGGGCGGCCGCCTCGGTGGCCGCGGCGAAGAAGGCGTCGTCGACCACCGGCACCACCACCTGGCTGCAGCCGAGCGAGGCCTCCACGAAGGCCTCGGCCAGCGCCTCGCCGCAGAGCAGCAGCACCGGCAGCTGCCCGGCCGCCTGGGCGTCGCCGCGGGCGTCGCGCTGCGCTTCGCCGGCGGTGATGACGGCGCCGATCTGGGCGCCGTAGTGGCCGAGGTCGCGGCGGGTCTCGACCACGTCCCGGCGGGTGGCGTCGGCGCCGGACCGCAGCACCCGGAAGCCGTGGCGCACCTCGCCGAGCCCCATCCGCTTCCGGGCCGTGACCAGCACGTGGTCCTTGCCGCGGCGGGCCACCTTGAGCTCGCGGTAGCCGAGCCGCTCCAGCAGCTTGATGACCAGGTGCTCGACGGTGGCGGTGTCGCACTCGCGCAGGCGGCGGCGCAGTGCGGCCAGGCCGGCGCGGCGAAGCTCGCCCGGGGTGGAGCCCCGCGTGGCACCGGCGGCAGGTACCACCCGCTCGCCAGGTTCGGGCTGGGCGACCAGCGTCACCATCTCGCCATCCACCAGGAAGAGCGGGCGACGCCCCGCCGCCTCGCGGCGACGGTTGTCCTCGGCCAGCGCGCTGGCCAGTGCAGCGTGGTCCCGGCCGAAGGCGTCCGGCAGGAGCTGCCGCTCGGCCCCGGTGCTGGCCAGCGCCTCGAGCGTGAGCGGCGTACCGGCGGCGGCCAGGAGTTCGCAGACCACCTCGGCGGGCGGCGGGAAGCGGCGGCCGCGCTTCTCCTCGCCCTCCTCGCGCCGGCGCCCCTTGTCGCCGCCCCGGCCAGGGACACGGACCAGCTCCCGCGACGGGATCGGGTGCCGCTCCCGGTTGCGGTAAGGGAGCTCGTCCAGCGGGGGCGGCTCGACCAGGTTCTCCATCCCGGCCGGATCCTCGTCGAGCTGCCACTCGACCAGCGCGAAGGTGGCCGGGAGCACCGGCATCAGCAGCCGCTCCGGCCTGGGGAGACGGCAGTGGGCGGCGACCTGGTCGGCCATCACCTCCTCGGGGATCTTGCCGACGTGGTCGAGCAGGTTCTCCCTGACCGCGATCTCGGTGATCTTCCGGAAGTGAAGGGGCTTCCCCTCGCGCCGCAGCACCTCGATGGCGGCTTCGGTGAAAGTCATGGATATCCTTGAGGAAAGAGGTTCGGGGGCCAGCGATGGTGCGGCCCACCTGGAAGCGGCCATTCTGGTCGCGCTTCGAGCCCCTGTCAACGTTGAAAGTGCTTGATTCCCCGGCCGGATTTCACGATCGGCCCGCCGCCGGCCATTCACGCCGGGTCAAACCCCGAGGAAGAGCCGCTTCCCGAAGTTGAGCGCCAGGTCGGCGTCGAAGATCTTCTGCGCCGAGGTCTCGATGTCGTAGGCGACGCGGTGGAACTCCACCTCCCGGGAGGCGGCGTCGTAGATCACCAGGCAGGCCCGGTTGTCGCCGTCGCGGGGCTGGCCCACCGAGCCGACCGAGACCACGTACTTGTACCCCTTGCGCAGGCCGAACCGGGTCGAGACCACCTCGCTCACCTCGCCGCCCGGGGCGAGCGCGAAGGTCTTGCAGAGGTGGCTGTGGCCGATGAAGGTGACGTCGGCCAGGGTGCGGGCGTGTGGGATGAGCTCGCGCGCCTGCTCGAGCGCGAAGATGTAGTCGTAGGCCTGCGGCTCCACCGGGGAGCCGTGGCTGAAGCAGATGCCCCCCTCGTTGTGGGTGTACGGCAGGCTGCGGAGCCACTCGAGGTGGTCGGGGTCGATGCGGCTGGCCGTCCAGTCGAGGGCGTGGCGTGCGGCGTCGTAGTAGAAGCTGTAGTCCATCCGGCCGGAGACGGCCGCGTCGTGGTTGCCGAGCAGGGTCACCGCCGCCCGCGACCGGACCAGCTCGCAGCACTGGTTGACGCTGGCGCCGTAGCCGACCACGTCCCCGAGGCAGATGACGCGGTCGGGCCGCTCGCGATCGATGACCGCGAGCGCCGCGGTGAGCGCCTCCAGGTTGGAGTGGATGTCGCTCAGGATGGCGACGCGCATTCGTCCTCGGGTGAGCGGCGATGGTAGCCGCGGGGGTGAAGCAGCGTCAACGGCCTGGAGCGAAGAGTTCGGGCTCGAGCGCCTCGAAGGTGGCGAGCTGCCGGGCCTCGGCGTAGCGGGCCATGATCTCGGCGGAGGTCAGGGTGCGCAGCCGGTCGAGGCTGAACTGCTCGACCGCGAAGCTGGCCACCACGCTGCCGACCACGATGGCCCGGCGCAGCACCGCCGGCGTCACCACCCCGTGGCGGGCCACGTACCCCATGAAGCCACCGGCGAAGCTGTCCCCGGCGCCGGTCGGATCGAAGACGTCGGGGATGGGGTAGGCCGAGGCGGCGAAGACCTCGTCGCCGGAGAAGAAGATGGAGCCGTACTCGCCGCGCTTCACCACCACGGCCCGGGGGCCGAAGCCGAGGATCTTCCTCGCCGCCTTGACCACGTTGTGCTCGCCGGCCAGCTGCCGGGCCTCGGCGTCGTTGACGAAGAGCAGGTCGACCCGCTTCAAGGTCTCGAGCAGGCTGGCGCGCTTCGAGTCGATCCAGAAGTTCATGGTGTCGCAGGCCACGAACTTCGGCGCGGTGACCTGGTCGAGCACCGACCGCTGCAGGTCCGGGTCGATGTTCCCGAGGAAGACGAAGTCGGTGTCGCGCCAGGCGGCCGGGAGCACCGGCTCGAAGGAGGCCAGCACGTTGAGCTGGGTCTCCAGGGTGTGGGCGGTGTTGAGGTCGAACTCGTAGCGCCCCTTCCAGCGGAAGGTCTTGCCGGGCATGCGCACCAGGCCGGCCAGGTCGGCGCCGCGGGAGGCCAGGAAGCGCACGTGCTCCTCGGGGAAGTCCTCGCCCACCACCGCCACCACGCGGGTGGGGCCGAAGAAGCCTGCGCTGGTGGAGAAGTAGGAGGCCGAGCCGCCCAGGATCTCCTCCCGGCGACCGAAGGGGGTCTCGAGCGAGTCGAGCGCGACCGAGCCGACCACCAGCAGCGACATGGGTGCCTCCAGCGCCGCACTCCCGGGCGCGCGGGTGCGACTCAGTAGCCCGCCGCGCCGGGCCCGGTCAACGTCTCGTGCGTGGCCCCGGGGGCGGTGGCCCCGGCGGCCGCCAGCTGGCCGCAGGCGGCGGCGATGTCCCCGCCCCGGTTCTTGCGGACCACGGCGGTGATGTTGCGATCGTAGAGGATGCGGTGGAAGGCCTCGACCCGCTCCGCCGCCGGCGCCCGGAAGTCCAGGCCCGGGTTGTCGTTGTAGGGGATGAGGTTGACCTTGGCCGGGATCCCGGCCACCAGCCGGGCCAGGCGCCGGGCGTCCTCGTCGCTGTCGTTGATCCCGCCCAGCAGCACGTACTCGAAGGTGATGCGCCGCCCCTGCCGCATGGGGAAGGTGCGGCAGGCCTCGAGCAGCGCGGCGATGGGCCAGCGCCGGTTGATGGGCATCAGGGCGTCGCGCTGGGCGTCGGTGGTGGCGTTGAGCGAGACCGCCAGCTTCACCTGGGTCTCCTCGCCGAGCCGGCGCATCACCGGGACCAGCCCGCTGGTGGAGACGGTGACGTGGCGGTGGGAGAAGTTGGGCCCGTCCTCGTCGAGCAGCAGGGCCAGGGCCTGCTTGAGCGCTTCGAAGTTGTGGAGCGGCTCCCCCATCCCCATGAAGACCAGGTTGGTGAGCGGGCGCGGCGCCGGCCCCTCGCCCAGCTCGACCAGGCGCCGGTTGGCGCGGTGCACCTGGTCGACGATCTCCCCGGTGGTGAGGTTTCGGGCCAGCCCGAGGGTGCCGGTCATGCAGAAGGTGCAGCCGAGCGCGCAGCCGACCTGGGAAGAGACGCAGAGCGTCTTGCGATCGGCCTCGGGCATGTAGACCGACTCGATGAGCCGGCCGTCGCCGGTGCGCCAGGTCCACTTGATGGTCCCGTCGACCGAGCGCTGCTCGGTGGCCCGCTCCAGCGTGGCCAGGCTGCCGCGCTCCGCCAGCGCGGCGCGCAGCGGCCGGGAGAGATCGGTCATCTCCTCGAGGCTGGCGGCGCCGTTGCGGTGCAGCCAGCGGAAGAGCTGGCGGGCCCGGAACGGCTTCTCGCCCAGCCCGGCCACCAGCGCCTCGAGCTCGGGGCGGGTCATGGAGCGGAGGTCGGGCCGCGGCGCCGCGACGCTCACGGCGCCACCGGCTGGCGGGGCGCCCGGGCCAGCGCCTCGGCCGGCGTGGCGCCGCCCGGCTCGCGCCGGGCGATCTCGACGCGGGTGACGCGCCGATCGTCGCCGCCACGGACCGTGAAGGAGAGCCCGTCCCAGTCGATCACCGACCCGACCGGCGGGACCCGCCCGGCGGTGGCGGTGACGAAGCCGCCGAGGGTCTCGTAGTCACCCTCCTCGGGGAAGCGGATCTCGGCCGGCTCGGCCGGCTCCTCGCCGGCGCCGGGGCCCGGGGCCGCCCCCTGCCCGTTGAGGTACTCCTCGAGGTCGTGGAGCGGGATGGTGGCCTCGGCCAGCCAGACCCCCTCCCCCACCAGCTTGACCGGGGCCGCCTCGGCGTCGCCCTCATCCTGGATCTCCCCGACGATCTCCTCGAGCACGTCCTCGAGGGTGACGATGCCGCTGGTGCCGCCGAACTCGTCGACGACGATGGCGAGGTGGACGTGGCGCCGCTGCATCTCCTTGAGCAGCCGGGAGATCTTCATCTGCTCGGGGACGAAGAAGGCCGGCTTGAGGTGGCCGTCGAGGCCGACCGCCTGGATGGGGCCGCGCCGCAGCTCCAGCACGATCTCGCGCACCATGAGGATGCCGACCACGTTGTCGACCGTCCCCTCGAAGACCGGCATGCGGCTGTAGGGGTTCTCGGTGACGATGCGGGTCAGCTCCTCCGGCGGCGCGTGGCGATCGATGGCCACCATCCGGGTGCGCGGCACCATGATCTCCTTGACGATCCGGTCGGCGAACTCGAGGACGCTGTTGAGCAGCTCCTCCTTCACCTCGTCGAGGACCCCCTCGCGGGTCCCCATCTCGATCAGGTACTCGATCTCCTCGCTGGTGACCGGCGGCGTGGGCGCCGAGGGGGTCCGCCCCAGCAGCCGCATCACCCCGGTGGTGGCCAGCGAGGTGACCGTGGTGACCGGCCGGAGCAGCCAGCAGAGGACGCGCACCCCGGTGATGCTGGAGAGGGCGAGGTGGACCGGCCGCCGCTTGGCCAGCGTCTTCGGGAGGATCTCGCCGAAGAAGAGGACCACGATGGTGGTCACCGCCGTGGCGATGGCCACCGCCGTCCCACCGCTCCAGTCCGCGTGGCCCTCGACCAGGTCGGCCGCCACCGAGGCCGAGAGCGCGCCCATGCCGATGGCGGCCATGGTGCTGCCGATGAGCAGCGTGGCCAGCACCCGCTCCGGCTCCTCGATCCAGAGCGTGAGGAAGCGGCCCCGGCGGCCCGCGTTCTCGCGCAGCTGGCGGGCCTGGGCCTCGCCGAGCGCGGTCAGGGCGGTCTCGGTCGACGAGAAGAAGGCCGAGCCGACCAGGAAGGCCAACCCGAGCAACCACTTCCACCCCTCGACCTCGCTCAGCACGTGACCCTCCAGAAACGACGATGCCCGCCCCGGGACCGGGACGGGCATCGACACCATACCTCGCCAGCACGACCGGTGCGGCACCCGTACGGGGTAGCCACACCAAACCAGTCGTGATGACGGCAGGTTACTTCAGCTTCTTCCACTCGTAGGCGTGGACCTGCACCTCGGGGAAGAAGTAGGAGATCTCGACCCTGGCGTTCTCGGCGCTGTCGGAGCCGTGGACGGTGTTCTTCTCGATGTCGGTGGCGAAGTCCTTGCGGATGGTCCCCTCGGCCGCCTTCTTGGGGTCGGTGGCCCCCATGATCTCGCGGTTCTTGAGGACGGCGTTCTCGCCCTCGAGCACCATCAGCACCGCCGGGCCGCTGGTCATGAAGGTGACCAGGTCGTTGAAGAAGGGGCGGGCCTTGTGGACCGCGTAGAAGCCCTCGGCCTCGCGCTTCGACAGGTGGGTGAGGCGGACGGCGATCGGCTTGAGGCCGTTCGACTCGAAGCGGGAGATGATCTTGCCGATGATCCCCTTCTCGACGCCGTCGGGCTTGATGATGGACAGGGTGCGTTCGGTGGCCATGTGCTGCTCCTTCGTCAGTGGATACCTCTATGACTTCTTCTTGCCGACCTTGGCCGGCTTCGCGGCCGGCTTCGCGTCAGGCTTCGAGGCCTGCTTCGAGGCCGTCTTCGGCGCCGGGGCGGCGCCCTTGGCCTTGGCCTGCGGGGGAGCCGGCCGGGAGATCTTGCCGAGCTTCCCGAGCCGCTCCTTCATCACCTTGCCGAGCACGTGCGGGCCGTCGCAGACGGTGATCCCGGCCTCGCGCATGGCGTCGTTCTTGGCCTCGGCCGTGCCAGAGCCGCCGGAGATGACGGCGCCGGCGTGGCCCATCCGCTTGCCGGGCGGGGCGGTGCGCCCGGCGATGAAGCCGACCACCGGCTTGGTCATGTGGTCGCGGACGAAGGCGGCCCCCTGCTCCTCCTCGGTGCCGCCGATCTCGCCGATCATGATGACCGCGTCGGTCTCCGGGTCCTTCTCGAACTCGCGGAGCACGTCGATGAAGTCGGTGCCGTGGACCGGGTCGCCGCCGATGCCGACCGCGGTCGACTGGCCGAAGCCCAGGTCGGAGAGCTGCTTGACCGCCTCGTAGGTGAGCGTGCCGGAGCGCGACACCACCCCGATGCGGCCGGGCTTGTGGATGTGGCCCGGCATGATGCCGATCTTGCACTGGTCGGGGGTGATCAGGCCGGGGCAGTTGGGGCCGATGAGCCGGACCCCCTTGCGCCCCTGCAGGTAGCGGCGGACCCGCACCATGTCGAGGATGGGGATGCCCTCGGTGATGCAGACCACCAGCGGGATGCCGGCCTCGGCCGCCTCGATGATCGAGTCGGCGGCGAACGGGGGCGGGACGAAGATGGCCGAGGCGTTGGCGCCGGTCTCCTTCACCGCGTCCCGCACCGTCTGGAAGATGGGGACCTTGCCGTGGAACTTGGTGCCACCGCGGCCCGGCGTGACGCCGGCCACCACCTGGGTTCCGTAGACCAGCATCTGCTCGGCGTGGAAGCCGCCGGCGGAGCCGGTGATGCCCTGGACGAGGACGCGGGTGCTCTTGTCGACGAAGATGCTCATGGTCGTTCTCCGATCAGTCGGGGCGCGGCGGTCAAGCCGCGCGCGCCGCCGCCACGGCCTTGCGCGCCGCCTCGCCGAGGTCATCGGCGGGGGTGATCGCGAGTCCGCTCTGGGCCAGGATGGTCTTGCCGAGCTCGACGTTGGTGCCCTCGAGCCGCACCACCAGCGGCATGCTCAGCCCCACCTGCCGGGCGGCGGCCACGATGCCGTTGGCGATGACGTCGCACTTCATGATGCCGCCGAAGATGTTGACCAGCATCGTCTTGACGTTGGGATCCGAGAGCAGGATCTTGAAGGCCGCGGCCACCTTGGCCTCGTCGGCGCCGCCGCCCACGTCGAGGAAGTTGGCGGGGCGGCCACCGGAGAGCTGGATGGCGTCCATGGTGGCCATGGCCAGGCCGGCGCCGTTGACCATGCAGCCGATGTCGCCGTCGAGGGCGATGTAGGAGAGGTCGAACTCCTTGGCCGCCGTCTCCTTGGGATCCTCCTCGTCCGGGTCGCGCAGGGCCGCGATCTCCGGGTGCCGGTAGAGGGCGTTGTCGTCGAAGTTCATCTTGGCGTCGAGGGCGATGACCTGGTTGGTGGCGGTGACCACCAGCGGGTTGATCTCGGCCAGCGAGGCGTCGAGGGCGACGTAGGCGTTGTAGAGGCCGGTGGCCAGCTTGACGAAGCCTGCCACCGACTCGTTGGTGAGCCCGAGGTCGAAGGCGAGCCGGCGGGCCTGGAAGGGCGCCAGCCCGGTGAGCGGATCGACCGACTCCTTGAGGATCTTCTCGGGGGTGGCGTGGGCCACCTCCTCGATGTCGACGCCGCCCTCGGTGGAGGCCATCACCGTGACCCGCCCGCTCTCGCGGTCGAGGGTCATGCCCAGGTAGAGCTCGCGGGCGATGCGGCAGCCCTCCTCGACGTAGACCTTGCGGACCTGCTGCCCCTCCGGGCCGGTCTGGGGGGTCTTGAGCATCATGCCGAGGATGGCGGCGGCGTGGGTGCGCGCCTCCTCGGGCGACTTGGCCAGCTTGACGCCGCCGCCCTTGCCCCGCCCGCCGGCGTGGATCTGGGCCTTGATCGCGCAGATGCCGCCGCCGAGCTGGCGTGCGGCTCCTTCGGCCTCCAGCGGCGTGGCCGCCAGGTAACCCCGGGGCACCGTGACACCGAACTTCCGGAGCACGTCCTTCGCTTGGTACTCGTGGATCTTCAAGGTGAATGCTCGCTCGGCGCCTGGCTCATCACCCAGTCCTGGTGGACGACAGTCCACTGCCCGGAGCCGCCCTTCGCCGGGGGTTCACCCACCGGGTGACCGCCGAAGAGCCGTCCTGGGTTGATGGCACCAGCACCCGTGAAGTTCACATCCCCCCGGCCGGCCTCGGGCAGCCGCCGCGGGTCCTGCGGGTGGGCTTGTATACCTCCCCCGCCTCCCCTTGGCGACAGGTTGCTGGCGCCCCCTACAGGTGCCTGATGATCTCGTCCCCGAACTCGCTGCACTTCACCTCGACGACCCCGGCCCTCCCCTCCTGCTTCATGAGCCGGGCGAAGTCGTAGGTGACCCGGTGGGAGCCGATGGCGCCGTCCATGCCGCGGATCACCAGGTCGGCCGCCTCGTTCCAGCCAAGGTGCCTGAGCATCAGCTCGCCGGAGAGGACCACCGAGCCGGGGTTGACCTTGTCGAGGTCGGCGTAGCGCGGCGCCGTGCCGTGGGTGGCCTCGAAGATGGCGTGGCCGGTCTGGTAGTTGGCGTTGCCGCCCGGGGCGATGCCGATGCCGCCGACCTGCGCCGCCAGCGCGTCGGAGAGGTAGTCGCCGTTGAGGTTGAGCGTGGCGATGACGTCGAACTCCTCGGGGCGGGTCATCACCTGCTGCAGGGTGACGTCGGCGAGCATGTCGCGGACCAGCAGCTTGCCGGCCGCCAGCGCCGCCTTGAGCTCGGCCTGCGCCGCCTCGTCGCCGCGCGCGGCCCGGGTCCGCTCCACCTGCAGCGCGGTGTGGACGCGGGGCCCGAACTCACGCTCGGCGAGGGCGTAGCCGTGGCTGCGGAAGGCCCCCTCGGTGAACTTCATGATGTTGCCCTTGTGGACGATGGTGACGCTCCTGCGCCGGTTGCGCAGGGCGAACTCGATGGCGGCCCGCACCAGCCTCTCGGTCCCCTCCCGCGACACCGGCTTGATGCCGAGCCCGGTCGACGCCGGGAAGCGGATCTTGCGGAAGTCGCGCGGGAACTCCTTCTCCAGGAAGGCGAGCAGCTTGCGGGCCTGCTCGGAGCCGGCCTCCCACTCGATGCCGGCGTAGATGTCCTCGGTGTTCTCGCGGAAGATCACCATGTCCACCTTGCTCGGGTTCTTCACCGGCGAGGGGACCCCCTCGAACCAGCGGATCGGGCGGAGGCAGACGTAGAGGTCGAGCAGCTGCCGCAGCGCCACGTTGAGCGAGCGGATGCCGCCGCCGATGGGGGTGGTGAGCGGCCCCTTGATGCCGATGAGGTACTCGCGGAAGGCCTCGATGGTCTCGTCGGGGAGCCAGTTGTTGAAGCGGGTGAAGGCCTTCTCCCCGGCGTAGACCTCGGTCCAGGCGATCTGGCGCCGCCCGCCGTAGGCCTTGGCGACCGCGGCGTCGAGCACCCGGACGCTGGCCCGCCAGATGTCTCGGCCGGTGCCGTCCCCCTCGATGAAGGGGATGATGGGGCGGTCCGGGACGATCAGCCGACCGTCCTTGAGCGTGATCTTGGAGCCGTCCCTGGGGACGACGGGCTTCGCGGCGGACATGGCTCGAAACCTCGGGCATGCGGGAGAAGCCGAACTGCCGATGTAACACCCTCACCGCCTGGCAGTAAAGCGCAAGGCTACGGAGGTGGTTGATACTTCAAGCGTTTTTGCGGACTCGTGCAGTCGACAATCGAGTCGCAGGAGCGACCCCGAGGGGCCTGGGCCGGCCGGTCAACCCGCCAGGTCGAGGTAGGAACACAAGTGAAGACCCGTGCTTCGGACCTGCGCGATCACCGCCTCGCTGCGTAGAGCGGCCCACTCCACTTCACGCTCGACGCCGAAGCTGGTGCGGGCGTGGCTCGGACGGTGGCCCGGGTGGGCCATCAGCTCCGTGGTCCCCTCCCCGACCGTCGCCAGCACCTCGAGCAGCGCCTCCTCGCTCCAGGCCGGTCGGCGCGCCGCGTCGCCGAGGAAGGCGTCGGTGGCCTTGAGCCCGGCCGACCGCAGCGCCGCGCGCATGCCCCCGTCGAGGGCGCGGACCGGCAGCCGCCACTCGGAGGCGACCCGCACCACGGCGCCGAACGGGCCGGGCGCCGCGTGGGCGTGCTTGTGGCTGTCGAGGTGGCTGGGGGGGCCGCCGCGCAGCGCGACGAAGCGGGCCAACTGCCGCCGCAGCGCCACCTCGGCGGCGGCCTCGCCAGCGCCCGGGTCGAGCACTGCGTGCAGCCCGATGGCGAGGGAGGCGGGCGCGGCGGTGAGCGCCGCCGCGGCGAAGGGCGTTTCGACCATGGCGCTGGCGGAGGTGACGATGCCGCCGGCGTGGGCCTCGAGGATGCCGCGATCGATCTCCGGGTCGTAGCCGAGGTCGTCGGCGTTGACGATGAGCCGGCGCAGGCGTGGCCTCTCTCAGCGGCGGGAGGCCGGCAGCGGGGTCATGGCGCGCGGCTCCGCCGAGAAGTCGTAGATCGACTCGAGCCGGACGTTGCGGTAGCGCTCGACCTTGAAGGCCATGCGCGAGAGCCTGGCCAGGAACGGCCCGGGGTCGGCGCGCCCGCCCTTGCCGGCCGCCTTCTTGAGCCGCTTCACCTCGGCGAGGATGAGGGCCCGGGCCTCGCGCGGGTGGTAGAGGAAGGCGCCGGAGAAGACCAGCTTGCCCTCGAAGGGGAGCAGCCGCGCCTCCAGCAGGTCGCCCTTCTCCAGCCCGGCCACCTGGCGGCGCTCGCTGACCTCGAGCCGCTCCCCGGTGAAGACGTCGGCCACCGTCACCACCCCGGGCTGCAGCCGCGTCACCTCGAAGAGCCCACGGCGCTGGGCCACCAGCGCGGCCATGGCGGCGTGGTCGGTCGCCGGCAGCGACCCGCCCTCGGCGGCGAGGAAGCGCTCCAGCGTGGTCGGGGCCAGCGGCGCCGGCCGCCACTCGTAGAGGTAGCTGTCGAGCATGGCGTTGGTGCGCCGCTCGAAGGACTGGTCCTCCTCGTGCGGCTCGCCATACTGCCCGAAGTGATCGGCGCGCGCCGAGAGCAGCTCGGCCTGTCGGGGCGCGGCGGTCGCCCAGGAGAGGAGCCGCTCGTGCAGCTCGGCCAGCGTCATCTCCGGGCCTGCTCCATCATCCCCACGAAGCGCCCGAAGAGGGCGCGGGCGTCGTGCGGCCCGGGAGCGGCCTCGGGGTGGTACTGGACGCTGAAGGCCGGGGCGTCGAGCACCTCGATGCCCTCCACCGTGCCGTCGTTGAGGTTGACGTGGGTGACGCGGGCCCGCTTCCCCAGCGACTTCTCGTCGACGGCGAAGCCGTGGTTCTGCACGGTGATGTCGACCTTGCCGGTGGCCAGGTCCTTGACCGGCTGGTTGCCGCCGCGGTGGCCGAACTTGAGCTTGTAGGTGCGGGCCCCGATGGCCAGCGAGAGGATCTGGTGGCCGAGGCAGATGCCGAAGACCGGCACCTTGCCGAGCAGCGCCGCCACCGTGGCCTGCGCGCCGGCCACCGCGGCCGGGTCGCCCGGGCCGTTGGTGAGGAAGATGCCGTCGGGAGAGAGCGCCAGCGCCTCGGCGGCGCTGGTGCCGCCCGGCACCACGGTGATGCGGCAGCCCTGGTCGGCCAGCAGCCGCAGCATGGCCCGCTTCAGCCCCCAGTCGTAGGCCACCACGTGGAAGCGCGGGGTGGCGACGGTGGTGCGGGCCGCGTCGGTCCAGGCGTCGGCGCCCCCCTCGCGCCACTCGTAGCGCTTCGGGGTGGAGATGCGGGTGGCGAGGTCCTGTCCCTCCATGCCGGGCAGTGCCCGGGCCCGCGCCACCAGCTGCTCGGCGCTGCCGGAGGTGGAGATGATCCCCATCTGCGCCCCGTGGGTGCGCAGGTGCCTGACCAGCCGGCGGGTGTCGATGCCGGCCAGGCCGACCACCTTGCGCCGCTTCAAATATGCGTCGAGCCCCTCGGTGGCGCGGAAGCTGGAGGGGATCTCGGCGTAGTGGCGGGCGATGAAGGCGGTGGCGTGGACCCGGTCGGACTCGTCGTCGGCCGGCGTGCAGCCGTAGTTCCCCTGCTCCGGGTAGGTCATGCAGACCATCTGCCCGACGTAGGAGGGATCGGTCAGGATCTCCTGGTAGCCGGTCAGCGAGGTGTTGAAGACCACCTCGCCGGTCGCCTCCCCGGGGGCGCCGAAGGCGGTCCCCTCTAAGGTGGTGCCATCCGCCAGCGCCAGGGTGGCTCTGCTCATCTAGGGCTCCTTGCCCGCCTCGTGGACCAGCCGCCCGCCGACGAAGGCGTGCGTGCAGCGGCCGGTGAGGCGCCGCCCCTTCCACGGGGAGTTCTTGCTCTTGGAGTGAAGCGACTCGGGGGTGACCAGCCACCCGGCGGCCGGGTCGAGGATGGCCACGTCGGCGGGGGCGCCGCGGGCCAGCGAGCCGCCCGGCAGGTTGAAGGCCCGCGCCGGGGAGGCGGTGAGCGCCTCGACCAGCCGGCGCTCGGTGAGCTTGCCGTCGCGGACCAGCGCCAGGCAGACCGGGAAGGCGGTCTCCAGCCCGACGATGCCGTTGAGGGCGGCGTCGAACTCGACGTCCTTCTCGACGGGCGAGTGCGGGGCGTGGTCGGTGGCGATGCAGTCGAGGGTGCCGTCGGCCAGCCCCTCGACGCAGGCGGCGACGTCGGCGAGCGAGCGGAGCGGCGGGCTCATCTTGAAGTCGGTGGAGTAGTCGGAGCGGGCCACGTCCTCGTCGCTGAGCGAGAGGTGGTGGGGGGTGACCTCGGCGGTGACCGCCAGGCCGCGCTTCTTGGCCTCGCGCACCGCCCGCACCGTCCCGGCCGACGAGGCGTGGGCGATGTGGACCCGGCCGCCGGTCAACTCGGCCAGGGCGATGTCGCGCAGCACCATGACCTCCTCGGCCTGGCCGGGGATGCCCTTGAGGCCGAGGCGGGTCGAGGACGGCCCCTCGTGCATGACCCCCTTGCCGACCAGCGCCAGGTCCTCCTCGTGGACGGTGAGCGGCAGCTTGAAGGCGCGGGCGTACTCCAGGGCGCGGCGCATCAGCGACGAGGACGTGACCGGCTTGCCGTCGTCGGAGAGGGCCACGCAGCCGCCGGACTGCAGCTCGCCGTACTCGGCCAGCTCCTCGCCGTTGGACCCCTTGGAGATGCAGCCGCAGGGGTAGACCCGGGCCAGCCCGGCCGCCGCGGCCCGGGCCAGGATCAGCTCGGTGACCGCCAGCGTGTCGTTGACCGGCTGGGTGTTGGGCATGCAGACGATCGAGGTGAACCCGCCCGCCACCGCGGCGCGGGCCCCGGTCGCCACCGTCTCCTTGTACTCCTGCCCCGGCTCGCGCAGGTGCACGTGCAGGTCGATGAAGCCCGGCGTGACCCACCGCCCGCGGGCGTCGATGACCAGGGCGCCGGCCGGGCGCTCGACCCGCTCCGCCACCTCGGCGACCTTCCCGTCCTTCAGCACCACGGCCCGGACCGCGTCGAGCCCCGACGCCGGGTCGATGACCCGACCGCCTTCGATGATGATCACGTTGCTCACGCCTTGGCCTCCGCGGGATCGCCGCCGGCGAGGAGGTAGAGGATCGCCATGCGGATCGCAACCCCGTTCTGCACCTGGTCGAGGATGACGCTGTGGGGCCCGTCGGCCACGTCGGGGGAGAGCTCGACGCCGCGGTTGATGGGGCCGGGGTGGAGGATGAGGGCCCCGGGCATGAGCCACTCCCGGGCCTTCTTGCCGTTGAGCCCCCAGAGCCGCGAGTACTCGCGGGTGTTGGGGATGAGGGGATCGCCGATGCGCTCATGCTGGATCCGCAGCATGACCACGGCGTCGGCCCCCTCGACCGCGGTGCGCAGGTCGTGGGTGGTGGTGCAGCCGAGGGCCTCGACGCCGGCCGGCAGCATGGTGGGCGGCCCGCAGAGCCGCACCGTGGTGCCGAGCTTGGTGAAGGCGTGCAGGTCGGAGCGGGCCACCCGGCTGTGGCTGATGTCGCCGACGATGGCCAGGGTCTTGCCCTCGAGCGAGCCGAGCTTCTCCCGGATGGTGAAGCAGTCGAGCAGCCCCTGGCTGGGGTGCTCGTGGGCGCCGTCGCCGGCCGAGACCACCGCGCAGCTGACGTGCTGGGCGACCAGCCCGGGGGCGCCGCCAGCCGAGTGGCGGATCACCAGCACGTCGGGGCGCATCGCCTCGAGGTTGCGGGCGGTGTCGACCAGGGTCTCGCCCTTGGTCACCGAGGAGCTGGCCGAGGTCCAGTTGAGGGCGTCGGCGGAGAGCACCTTGGCGGCGATCTCGAAGGAGCTGCGCGTCCGCGTCGAGGCCTCGAAGAAGAGGTTGACCACCGACTTGCCCCGCAGGCTCGGCACCTTCTTGATGGGGCGCAGCAGCACCTCCTTCATGGAGATCGCCAGGTCGAGCACCTGCAGCAGCTCGGCCCGGTTGAAGTCCTCCAGCGCGATGCAGTGTCTCTGTCGACCGATCACCGCCCCCTCCTCGTCGTGATGGTCACCGCGTCCTCGGCGGCCCCGTCTTCCCTGAGCGTGACCTGGACGTCCTGCCCGTCGGGCACCGCCAGGGTCGTGCCGGTGAAGTCGGCGGCGATGGGCAGCTCGTGCCCGCCGCGGTCGACCAGCACCAGCAGCCAGACCCGCCTCGGCCGGCCGAAGTCGATCAGCTCGTCGAGGGCGGCGCGCACGGTGCGCCCGGTGTAGAGCACGTCGTCCACCAGCAGGACGGTCTTGCCTTCGAGCGGGAAGCGGATGTCGGTGGGCCCGACCACCGGGGCCGCGCCCCCGGCGGCCAGGTCGTCGCGGTAGAGGGCGATGTCGAGGGTGCCGAGCGGGGCCTGGTGGCCGAGCCGTCTCGCCAGGTCGGCGCGCAGCCGCGCCGCCAGGTGGATGCCGCCGCGGCGGATGCCGACGATGGCCAGGGCGTCGCCCGCCCCGGCCGCGCTGGCCCGGGCCGCGACCTCCTGCCCCAGCCGCGTGATGACCTGCTCGATCTGCTGCGAGTTCATGCCTCCCCCGTGCCGCGACGCTTCACCACTTGGCGGGCTTGATGTCCTGGGCGCGCTCGACGGTGAAGGTCTTCTCGGTGAACCTGTCGATGAATGGATAGTAGACGTTGGTCGTGTAGGTGAAGGCCACGTGAAGCGTGGGGGGCGTGGCCGTGGCGATGCGCTCCCAGGTGACGTCCTCGGGGCGCACTTCGACAGCCGGGACCAAGGAGATGGAGCCATCCGGCTCGGGGAACTTGACCTGGTCAAGGGCGGCCAGCTTGGAGCAGAGATCCTTGACCAGTCCCTCGTCGTCCTTGTTGTGGACCGCCTTGTTGGCGAACTCGATGGCCACCATCCCCGCCTCGTAGCGCACGATGTAGATCGGTCCCCAGACAACCGCGAGGTAGCCGCCAACCAGCAGCGACACCAGCATGAGGAAGGTGACCCAGGTGAAGGCACCGCGCTCCAGGGAGCGCCGGCGAGGCGAGGCGGAGGGGAGCATCGGGTCACGCTTGTACCGCTACTCGACCGGTTTGAGAAGGCGGTCGATGCGCACGCCCTCCCGGGAGCCGGCCCCGAGCCACCACCCTCCCGGGCCCCAGCTCCAGCCGACCAGCGCCACCCGGCCCACCACGTCCTTCAATGGCACCTGCCAGCCCCCGTCGCGCCCGTCGTTGGAGCGGTCGCGGTTGTCGCCGAGGAGGAAGAGGTGGCCATGCCGCACCGGCCCGAAGGGCCCCTCCCCCCTCCCGGCCCGGACCCGGCGGCACTGCAGCAGGTCGTACCCGATCACCCCGGCCGCGCCGGCCCGGCTCCAGGCCTCGGCCTGCTCCGCCGGCCCGTCGCTGACGTCGCCCTCCAGGGGGCCGAGGGCCAGCAGCTCGCGGAAGCGGCGGCAGGTGTCCTCGCGCAGGGCGCCGCTCACCTCGTCGCGCTCCACGTAGCTGAACTCCCCGCGGGGCTGGCGGGGCTGGGCCACGCCGCCGACGAAGAGCAGCTGCTCGCGCACCTCGACCAGGTCGCCGGCCACGCCGACGACGCGCCGGACCAGCAGCCGGGCCCGGTCGCGCGGATCGCGGAAGACCACCACATCGCCGCGCCGCGGGCGGGCGAAGGGGAGCAGCGTCAGGCCGGTGAAGGGGAGCCGCAGGCCGTAGGCGAGCCGGGTGACCACCACCACCTCGCCGGCGAGCAGGGTCGGGGCCATCGAGCCGCCCGGCACCGCGAAGGGCTCAGCCACCAGGGCCCGCAGCAGCACCACCGCCGCCAGGGCCACCACCAGGGTGCGCAGCAGGGCGCCAGCGAGGCCGGCGCCGCCCCCGCCCGGCACGGCTAGTCCTCGACCTTGAGCACCGCCAGGAAGGCCGACTGCGGGATCTCCACGCTCCCCACCTGCTTCATCCGCTTCTTGCCCTCCTTCTGCTTCTCCAGCAGCTTGCGCTTGCGGGAGATGTCGCCGCCGTAGCACTTGGCGATGACGTTCTTGCGGAAGGCCTTGACGGTCTCGCGGGCGATGATCTTGGCGCCGATGGCCGCCTGGATGGCCACCTCGTACATCTGGCGCGGGATCTCCTCCTTGAGCTTCTGGCAGACGTCGCGGCCGCGGTGGTAGGCGTTCTCGCGGTGGACGATGATGCTGAGCGCGTCGACCGGCTCGCCGTTGATGAGGATGTCGAGCTTGACCAGATCGGCCTCGTCGTAGCCGCGCAGCTCGTAGTCGAGGCTGGCGTAGCCGCGGCTGACGCTCTTCAGCTTGTCGAAGAAGTCGAAGACCACCTCGGCCAGCGGGATGTCGTAGGTGATCTGCACCCGGCTGGTGCCGATGTACTTCATGTCCTTCTGCACGCCGCGGCGGTCCTGGCAGAGCTTGAGGATCTGGCCGACGTCCTCGGTGCGGCCGTGGATGTGGCAGGTGAGGATCGGCTCCTCGAGCTTGGCGATGCGCTGCACCGGCGGCAGCTTGGCCGGGTTGTCGATCTCCTGGACCGCCCCCTGCGTGTCGGTGATGCGGTAGACCACCGACGGCGCGGTGGTGATGAGCGAGAGGTTGTATTCGCGCTCCAGCCGCTCCTGTACGATCTCCATGTGGAGCAGGCCGAGGTAGCCGCAGCGGTAGCCGAAGCCGAGCGCCTGCGAGGTCTCCGGCTCGTAGGTGAAGGCCGAGTCGTTGAGCTGGAGCTTGTCGAGGGCGTCGCGGAGCTGCTCGTAGTCGGCGGCGTCGATGGGGAAGACGCCGCTGAAGACCATGGGCTTCACCACCTTGAAGCCGGGGAACGGCGCGGCCACCGGCCGGTCGGCCTCGGTGATGGTGTCGCCGACCTTGGCGTCGTGGACGTCCTTGACGTTGGCGACGCAGATGCCGACCTCGCCGGCCATCAGCGAGGGCACGGCGGCCGAGAAGGGCGTGAAGACGCCCAGCTCCTGGACCTCGAACTCCTTCTTGTTCGACCAGAGGATGATCTTCTGCTTCGGCTTGAGGGTCCCCTCGAAGACCCGCACCAGCATCACCACGCCGCGGTAGGTGTCGTACCAGGAGTCGAAGATGATCGCCTTGAGCGGCGCCACCGGGTCGCCGCTGGGCGGCGGCACCAGGTGGACCACCTGCTCGAGGATCTCGCGGATGCCGATCCCCTCCTTGGCCGAGCAGGGCACGGCGGTGGAGGCGTCGAGGCCGATGACCTCCTCGATCTCGCGGCGCACCCCCTCGACGTCGGCGCTGGGCAGGTCGATCTTGTTGATGACCGGGATGATCTCGAGGTCGTGGTCGAGCGCCTGGTAGACGTTGGCCAGCGTCTGGGCCTCGACCCCCTGGGTGGCGTCGACCACCAGCACCGCCCCCTCGCAGGCCGCCAGCGAGCGCGAGACCTCGTAGGCGAAGTCGACGTGGCCCGGGGTGTCGATGAGGTTGAGCTGGTAGGTCTTGCCGTCGAGCGCGGTGTAGCGCATGCGGACGGTCTGGGCCTTGATGGTGATGCCGCGCTCGCGCTCCAGCTCCATGTTGTCGAGGAACTGGGCCTGCTCTTCACGCTTGGTGACCGTGCCGGTCTCGCCGAGCAGCCGATCGGCCAGCGTCGACTTGCCGTGATCGATGTGCGCGATGATGGAGAAGTTTCGGATGTGCGCGTTCTGCTCGGACATGTGGGAGCGGGCTTGTAGCACGCGCGGGGCGCCCGAATCCACGCCGCGGACCGGGCCGCCCGGCCACCTGGTGCGAGTGTCAAGACCGAACTGTCGATATCGGGACCCCCAAAGGGGGCTTTCCTGCGAACTGCCCGTATCTTGTGGTCTTTTGCCGTGTACCATACAACAGGTAGTGGTCACATCGTTGACACCTACCACCCGCTTGCTAGATTGAGCCCCACCAACTGCAGCGGGGCGGGATGCAGGCGGCTGCAGGTTGGATAGAAACGGGATGGAGGCGCAGAGCGGGCGGCGGGTCGGGCGGCGGGCTTCCAGCACGGACACCTTTCGTTGTCAGACCACCAAGCTAATCCCCCGGTTCATTGACGCGGGCCGGCCGGGGGAAGTCATCGACGCGCGCACGACCTTCGGGCGCGCGAATGGGAACACTTGCGCCTGGAGCGGGAGCACAGGCGAAGGGGCAGACAGATGATGGAGCGTGAAGTGTCGGGACAGCGGAAGGGCGGCAAGGGAGCTCGCAAGGCGCAGCGCAAGGGGCTGGCGGTCCCGCGCTACTTCACCACCCGCGGCGTCGACCCGGCCGAGGAGCTGGTCTGGGAGAAGCGCACCGCCGGCATCAACGGCGAGGGTGGCGCGGTCATCTTCGAGCAGAAGGACGTCGAGGTCCCCAAGTCCTGGTCGATGCTGGCCACCAACGTGGTCGCCTCCAAGTACTTCCGCGGCGCGGTCGGCAGCCCGGCGCGCGAGCGCTCGGTGCGCCAGCTGGTCTCCCGCGTCGTCAACACCATCGCCGGCTGGGGGCGCAAGGACGGCTACTTCGCCACCGAGGAGGACGCCGCCAGCTTCCAGGCCGAGCTCGCCCACCTCATCTACCGGCAGAAGATGAGCTTCAACTCGCCGGTCTGGTTCAACGTCGGCGTCGAGGAGCACCCCCAGTGCTCGGCCTGCTTCATCAACGCCGTGGCCGACTCGATGGACTCGATCCTCAAGCTGGCCCACACCGAGGGCATGCTCTTCAAGTACGGCTCGGGCGCCGGCTCCAACCTCTCCAAGATCCGCTCCTCCAAGGAGATCCTCTCCGGGGGCGGCGAGGCCTCCGGCCCGGTCTCCTTCATGCGCGGCTTCGACGCTTTCGCCGGCGTCATCAAGTCGGGCGGCAAGACCCGCCGCGCCGCCAAGATGGTGATCCTCGACTCCGACCACCCGGACATCGTCGAGTTCGTCAACTGCAAGGCCGAGGAGGAGAAGAAGGCCTGGGCGCTCATCGACGCCGGCTACGACGGCGGCTTCAACGTCCGCGGCGGGGCCTACGACTCGGTCTTCTTCCAGAACGCCAACCACTCGATCCGCGTCACCGACGCCTTCATGCGCGCCGTGATCGACGACAAGGAGTGGGCCCTGACCGCCCGCACCAACGGCGCCACCGTCGAGACCGTCCGGGCCCGCGACCTGATGAAGCAGATCACCGAGTCGGCCTGGCTCTGCGGCGACCCCGGCATGCAGTTCGACACCACCGTCAACGGCTGGCACACCTGCCCCAACACCGACCGGATCAACGCCTCCAACCCCTGCTCCGAGTACATGTTCCTCGATGACTCGGCCTGCAACCTGGCGTCCCTCAACCTGATGCACTTCCGGAGCATCGACGGCGGGTTCGACGTGGAGGCCTTCCGCAAGGCGGTCGACCTGACCATCCTGGCCCAGGAGATCCTGGTCTCCAACGCCAAGTACCCGACCGAGAAGATCGGCAAGAACTCCGAGGACTACCGGCCCCTCGGCCTCGGCTACGCCAACCTCGGCGCGCTGCTGATGGCCAGCGGCGCCGCCTACGACTCGGACGCCGGGCGCGCCACCGCGGCCGCCATCACCGCGCTCATGACCGGCGAGGCCTACGCCATGAGCGCCCGCATCGCCGGGCAGACCGGCCCGTTCGCCGGCTACGAGCGCAACCGGGCCCCGTTCATCAACGTCATCCGCAAGCACCAGTCGCACGTCGACCGCATCGACCACTCGCTGGTCGAGCCGGCCCTGCTCGAGGCGGCCCGCGAGTCCTGGGCCGACGCCCTCCACACCGGACTGGAGCACGGCTACCGCAACGCCCAGGTCTCGGTGCTGGCCCCGACCGGCACCATCGGCTTCATGATGGACTGCGACACCACCGGCATCGAGCCAGACATCGCGCTGGTCAAGTACAAGAAGCTGGTCGGCGGCGGCGTGCTCAAGATCGTCAACAACACGGTCCCGCTGGCGCTGCAGCGGCTCGGCTACTCCGGCGAGGAGATCGGCGGCATCCTGCAGTTCATCGACGAGGTGGAGACCATCGAGGGGGCGCCGGGGCTCAAGCCGGAGCACGTCTCGGTCTTCGACTGCGCCTTCAAGCCGCGCAGCGGCTCGCGGTCGATCCACTACATGGGCCACATCCGCATGATGGGCGCCACCCAGCCGTTCCTCTCCGGGGCCATCTCCAAGACCGTCAACATGCCGGCCAACGCCACGGTCCAGGACATCGAGCAGGCCTACCTGGAGTCCTGGAAGCTCGGCCTGAAGGCGGTCGCCATCTACCGCGACGGCTGCAAGCGCAGCCAGCCGCTCAACGCCGGCAAGGAGAAGGAGAAGGTGGCCGAGAAGGCCTCCGCCGAGGCGCCGCTGGCGCGCCGGCGGCTCCCCGACGAGCGGCGCGCCATCACCCACAAGTTCTCCATCGGCGGCCACGAGGGCTACATGACCGTCGGCATGTACGACGACGGCCTGCCCGGTGAGCTCTTCGTGGTGATGGCCAAGGAGGGCTCGGTGGTCTCGGGCCTGATGGACAGCTTCGCCACCTCCATCTCCATGGCGCTCCAGTACGGCGTGCCGCTCCACGTGCTGAGCGACAAGTTCAGCCACACCCGCTTCGAGCCCTCCGGCTTCACCGGGAACCCCGAGATCCCCATCGCCAAGTCGATCACCGACTACATCTTCCGGTGGCTGGCGCTCAAGTTCCTCCCCAGCGAGTCGGGCGCGGTCTCCGCCCCGCCGGCGGCGCTGCTCCCCGGCACCGCCCCCTCGACCGGCGCCAGGGCCCGCACCGTCGAGGCCGCCCCGGCCCGCGCCTCCGGCACCGGGGTCATCCACACCCACACCCGCGAGACCGACGCCCCGCCCTGCCCCTCCTGCGGCGAGATCACGGTCCGCAACGGCGCCTGCTACAAGTGCAACAACTGCGGGACGACCACAGGCTGCTCGTAGCCGCGACGGGGCCAATCGCGTCGGCGACTGCTACCAGCGTCGCCGGCGCAAGCTTCGTCACCGTCTCCTGACGTCGAGAAGGCCCGCATCCTCTAATCGCGACGGCGCCAGCTTCTGGTGGCGCCGTCTCAAGACATCAGCAGGTTCTCTCGCTCTGATGACAGGCCCGCATCCTTCCCCGGGGTGCGGGTCTTTCCATTCCCAGCTGCGCTGCCGGGCAGGAAGGCGCGCGAGACGTTTCTCGAAGCTTGCGACGAGGCCACCAGAAGCCGGCCTCGTCACAGCTAATGAAAATTCCTCGCCCGCTCCCCCACGCTCGGCGCGAAGGCGAGCGGCGCCAGCGCCTCGACCCGGACGTTGAGCACCCGCCCGTTCCGCTCCAGCCGGCCGCGCGCCACCAGGAACGGCGAGCCGCGCACCACCGGCCGGTAGCGCTCGTAGACGTCGGGCATGACCACCAGGTTGGCGATGCCGGTCTCGTCCTCCAGCGAGACGAAGACGATGCCGTGGGCCGTCTCGGGGCGCTGCCGCACGATCACCAGCCCGGCCACCTCGACCGCGGCCCGGTCCTCGAGCCGGTTGAGCTCGCGCACGGTGCGGACCCGGTCGCCGGCCAGGGTGGGCCGGACCAGCGCCATGGGGTGGCCGCGCGGCGAGAGCCCGGTGGTGGCGTAGTCGCCCTGTACCAGCTCGGCCGCCCCGGCCGGCGCGAGCCGCGCCTCCGGCTCGGCCGGCGCCAGCCCCGCGAAGAGGTCGCCGGTGTCCTGCCGGGCCGGCAGCGCCATCGAGCGCCAGACCGCCTCGCGCCGCTCCGGCTCGAGCCCGCCGAGCGCCCCGGCCTCGGCCAGCCGCGTGGCCCAGGCCCGCGAGAGCCCGGCCCGCAGGCAGAGGGCCGCCACCGAGCCGAAGGGGCCCTGCCCCCGCGCCGCCGCCACCGCCTCGCCCACCTCGCGCGGCAGCCCCTGCACCAGGTGGAGCCCGAGCCGGATGGCCGGCGGCTCCCCCGGCGCCGGCGGCTGCCCGGGCTGCGCCCCCTCCAGCGAGCTCTCCCAGCCGCTCCAGTCGACGTCGACGCCGCGCACCACCACGCCGTGCCGCTTGGCGTCCTCCACCAGCGTGTGCGGCGCGTAGAAGCCCATGGGCTGGCTGTTGATGAGCGCGGTGGCGAAGACCGCCGGGTGGTGGCACTTGAGCCAGGCCGAGGCGTAGACCAGCAGCGCGAAGGAGGCGGCGTGCGACTCGGGGAAGCCGTAGCCGGCGAAGCCGAGCAGGTGGGTGAAGATCTTCTCGGCGTCGGCGGCCGGGATGCGCCGCTCGGCCATGCCGGCCACCAGCCGCTCCTTCATGGCCGCCAGCCGCTGGTGCGACCGCCGGTGGGTCATGACCCGGCGCAGCTCGTCGGCCTCGCCCGGCGTGAAGCCGGCCGCCACCACGGCGAGGCGCATCGCCTGCTCCTGGAAGAGCGGGATGCCGAGAGTGCGGGCCAGCACCGGCTCGAGCGGCGGGTACGGGTAGGTGACCGCCTCGCGCCCGTCGCGCCGCCGCAGGAAGGGGTGGACCATGCCCCCCTGGATCGGCCCGGGCCGGATGATGGCCACCGAGATGACGAGATCGTAGAAGCAGCGCGGCTGGAGCCGCGGCAGGAGCCCCATCTGCGCCCGCGACTCGATCTGGAAGACGCCGACGGTGTCGGCGCGGCTGGCCATCTGGTAGACGGCCGGGACCTCGGCCGGGATGGTGGCGAGCGAGTCGGGCCAGGGGACCGGCGTGGCCAGCGCCGGGGCCGGCCGGTGGCGCGCCAGCAGGTCGAGCCCCCGCGAGAGCGCGGTGAGCATCCCCAGCGCCAGCAGGTCGACCTTGAGCAGGTCGAGGGCGGCGAGATCGTCCTTGTCCCACTGCACGATGGTCCGCCCCGGCATCGAGGCCGGCTCGATGGGGACGGTCTCGCTGAGCGGTCTCCTGGTGATGACGAAGCCGCCGACGTGGATCGAGAGGTGGCGCGGGAAGCCCTGCAGCTCGCCGGCCAGCTCGAGCACCTGGCGCACCCGCGGGGCCTGGGCCGGGTCGAGGCCTGCCTGGGCCAGCGTGGCGTCGCTGATGGCGGCCGGGTCCTCGTGGTGCGAGACCGCCTTGCCGAGCCGGTCGACCTGCGACAGCGAGAGCCCCAGCGCCTTGCCGACGTCGCGCAGCGCCGAGCGGGTCCGGTAGGTGATCACCTCGCAGACCATCCCGGCGTGGGCCCGGCCGTAGCGCTGGTAGACGTACTGCAGCACCTCCTCGCGCCGCTCGTGCTCGAAGTCGATGTCGATGTCGGGCGGCTCGCCCCGCTCGGCCGAGATGAACCGCTCGAAGAGCAGCCCCATCCGGACCGGGTCGATGGAGGTGACCCCGAGCACGTAGCAGACGGCCGAGTTGGCGGCGCTGCCCCGCCCCTGGCAGAGGATGCCGCGCTCCCGCGCGAAGCGGACCACGTCCCAGACGGTCAGGAAGTAGCTGGCGTAGCCGAGCTGGTCGACCAGCGTCAGCTCCTTCTCGAGC